>CALBSQ010000156.1 GCA_937967325.1 uncultured Chloroflexota bacterium | reverse complement strand
GCTATCCTACCGCCTCGGACCAACTGGCCGGCGCGAAAACGTGTGGCGCACTTCGATGCCGGGCGGCGCAGCATGCGACCGGACTTCCTTCCCATAGCGTTCCCTTGGCCGCGCATGATCGTGAAGGTCATGGGCAGAATGAGACTGCGGGTCGGTAGGCCAGTTAGGAAGGACGCGCCCATGCGGTGGAGCCGCCGCCTCGGAGTCGCCACCGCTCTGCTCCTGGCGTTGGTGATCGCCAGCGCTGGACCCGTGGTTCTGCCCTCGACGCTGACCGTACGGGCGCTGGCTGCCGGGCCGCTGACCGGGCGGACCATCGTGATTGATCCGGGGCATGGTGGCGCCGATCCGGGGGCGATCGCCAACGGGCTCGAGGAGAAGCAGTTCACCTTGCCCATCGGCCTGGCCGTCGGCGGGCTGCTGGCGAGCGAGGGCGCCACGGTGATCTATACCCGCACGACGGACACCACCATCGGCCCGCCCCACGACATCAGCGCCGGGCTGGCCGAGCGCGTCGCGCTCGCCAATAACAGCCACGCGGACGCCTTCATCTCGGTGCATGCCAACGCCATCGCCGATCGGTCGTTCACCGGGGTGATGACCTTCTATGGGACGCCAAACGGCTACGTGGATGGCGTGAACCGTTCCCCCGCGCTCGTCAACCAGAGCCAACTGCTGGCTGAGGACGTGCAGCGCGGCGTGGTCCGGGCCGCGGGGGAGGTGGACTTCGGCGTCCGCGCCGCCGACTTCTACGTGCTAGGGAATGCCGGTATGCCGGCCGTGCTCGTGGAGACGGGCTTCATCACCAACGCTCAACAGGCCCTCGCCTTGGCGACGCCAGCGTACGAGCAGCAGATCGCCCAGGGCATCGCCGCGGGCTTGCCGGCCTTCTTCGCCAGTGTGGCGCCGGCGGCGGCGCAGCCGGCCAGCACCAGAAGCAGCAATGGCGTCACCTACCTCGGCGATGTGACCTATCCCGACCATGCGGTCGTCGCGCCGGGGCAGGCGCTGACCAAGACCTGGCGGGTCGCCAACAGCGGGACGGCGGCTTGGGACGGTACGTTTAGCCTCACCTTGCAGCCGGGGGCTACCCTGCAAGCGGCCGCGAGTGTGCCGCTGCCGGCCGTAGGCGCGGGGCAGACGGCGGACTTGAGCGTCCCGGTGACGGTACCCAGCGCACCGGGCGTCTACGCGGCCACCTGGCGCCTGACCGCGCCGGACGGCCGGACATTCGGCACGCCCTTGTGGGCCGCGGTGGTGGTACCGGGCCCAACATTCACACCATCGTGGGTCGAGACGACCCAGCCCACCACCCTGTGGGCCGACGCGAATGTCGAGGGGGATGCGATCGCCCGGCTGGGCCCGTGGACGTACTTGCAGGTCACCGGCCCGCGGGATGGGGATCGCCTGCCGGTGACCGAGCCCACGACGCGTCAGCGCGGCTTTATCACGGCGAGCACCGTCGGCCCGGCCGGTCCGCCGCCGCCCGGCTACCAACTGCCGGCCCCGACGCCGCCGTTCCAGCCCTTCTGGGTGGAGACGACCGCCGCCACGCCGGCCTACTCCGCGGCGAGCGAGCCGGCGGTTCGTTTCGGGACACTGCGGCAGTGGTCGCCCCTGCTCGTGCTGGCGCCACCGGGTGGCCCGCGTCTCTACGTGCGCGACCCGGCCACCGGGGGCGCCGCCTACGTGGACGCCGCCGAAGTGGGACCGAGCGGTCCGCCAAGCAACGCCGGGCCAGCGCCAACTACTCAGTCAGCGTTAATGGGGGTTCCGGCCGCGACAACGCCCGCGACATACGCGGTCAAGGCGGGCGACACGCTGTCAGGTATCAGTCGGGCGTTGGGGGTGAGCGTGGGCGCGATCGCGCAGGCCAACGGGATTACTGACCCCAACGCCATCGTCGCCGGCCAGACGCTGCAACTCCCGCCAGGCGGGGCGCCGTTCCAGCCCTTCTGGGTGGAGAACTTCGTGCGGACCGCGGTGTGGTCGGGGGTAGATGAGCAGGCCACGCGATTAGGCGCCGTGGCGCCCTTCACTCCCATGCAGGTTCTGGGGCCGGCGCAGGGGCAGCGCTACCTGGTCCGCGTGTGGACGACCGGCGGCCAGGCGTACGTCGACGCGAGCGCCGTGGGACCGGCCGGCGCTCCGGCAGGCGCGTAGCAGTACGACGGCCGTCAGCTTCGGTATCCTACTCGGCAGGGACCTGGCTTGCGCGGCGGGCAGCGCAGGCCGGCGAGCGAGAGGAGACGGGCGCGATGCGGGACACCAAGCTGATCCTCGTCGAGGGGTTGCCGGGCTCGGGCAAGAGCACGACCACCACCTACCTCGCGGAGCTACTGCGGCAGGGGGGTGCGACGGTGGCGGCGTACCTGGAGAAGCAGCCGGGGCATCCGCTCAACGTGGGCGGCGAGCTCCACCCCTCCGGGCGGACCATTGGTGACGAGTTCTTTCGGCGCTACACGATCGAGTCCTTCATCGACGAGAGTGTGCGGCGCTGGCAGGCGATGGTGAGCGACGCCGAGCAGGAAGCGACGGTCAACATCCTCGACAGCTACCCCTACCAGAACAGCGTCCGGGTGCTGCTGCAACTGGACGCTACGATTGACCAGCTCCGCGTATATGCGCAAGAGGTTGAGACGCTCATGCAACCCCTGGCGCCGATCCTCATCTACCTGGATCGGCAGGACCTTGGCGAGGCCACCAGGGCCATCAGCCAGCAGCGCGGCGAGGCCTGGACCGCCTATGTGGTCGAGGTGATCACGCGCAGCCCCTACGCGCAGCGCCGTGGGCTGGTCGGTCCGAGCGGCGTGTTGACGATCTTGCAGACCTACCAGAGGGTAGTCACGGAGCTGCTGGACGAATCGCGGCTGCCGCGGGTGGTGCTGATGGACTGCGCTAGCCGGTGGGAGGCCTGCGCCGAGCAGTTGCGGGCGTTCTTAGCCCTGTAGCGATTCGCTCACCGGACGGGCCGGACGAGCTCGCGCTCGGGTGCCTGGGCGAGCCAGCGCGAAAGATCAGCAGGCAGGCCGTAGGACCTAGCTCTGCTCGAGTGTGATGGTCGCGGTATGGCTGTGCCCATCCGGGGACGTGAACGCGACAGGGATGGGATCGCCAGCCTTATGTCTTGCCAACACCGCGGCGATGGCTCCGGGCCCGCTGGTGGATACGCCATCGAGAGATGTCACCACGTCGCCGGAGACGAGACCAGCCTGGGCGGCGCTGGAATTGGCGTCCACTTGTACCACGAGCGCACCCGGCAGGTAGGGGATGCCGGCCTGCTTGGCGATGTCGGGGGTGAGGACCAGATCGACGAAGCCGGTGATCGTGTGGGTGATGTCCTTCCCCGTAGCAATGATTTGCTCGGCGATCAGGAGGACGCCCTCGAAGGCGTTGTCGATGCTGAATTGCGGGGCTCCTCCGTTGAAATGGAGCTGGATCACCACGCCGACCACCTGCCCTTGCAGATTGACGACCGGGGCCCCGCTGTCGCCGAAGACGTCGGCGACGTTCGTGACAAGCCGATTGACCGGCGCGCCATTGAAATAGTCGGCCGTCACGTCGGTGAGCTGGCCGGCGCGCAGCGCCGGAGGGGAGGGAAAGCTAGGAGCGTAGCCGAGCGAGACCAGCAGCGCGCCAGGTTGTAGATTGGCGGCGTTGCCACGGGTTACCGGCGTCAAGCCAGCAGCGGCGACGTGGAGCACGGCGACATCAGCGAGCGCATCGCGGCCCATGACCTGTGCCGCCATGGTCCGTCCGTCGGCGAGCCGCACCTGCGCGGTGGTCGCGCTTTTCACCACGTGGGCGTCCGTCAGGATGTCGCCATTAGCGTCGAGGACCATCCCCGTTCCGCCGTAATAGTTGTTGCCGCCGAGGCTGATGGCAATTTGGACCAGCGACGGCCGGAGCGAGGCAGCGGCTGTCCGCACAGCCTGCTCCTGCGCCGGCGTCAGCGCCAGCGTGATGTTGAATGGGCCGACGATCAAGCTAGACGCGTCCACCGGCGTGGCCGCCACGGCCGGAAGGATGCCCAGCGCCTTGGCGACATCGCCGCCGTTGGCGATGGTCACCTCGCCGGCGTGTGCCCAGGGCACGTCGGCTTTCCACTGCTGGAAGACGGCGCGCTGGCAGCGGACGACCAGGACGTCGCCCTCGTCGGCGTAGGATTGGGGCAGACCGAAATGGGCAACGGGGTCGGCGTCGGCGAAGTAGCGCGCCTTGATCGCCGGGTTCCAGTCCAGCTCCGCCTGGTGGCGGGCGACGATCTGCCCCCAGTTCTTGCCGGCGTCGGCGCCGTTGTCGAACGACGGCGGTGTTTGCCACTTGGCTTGCAGCTGGGCATTCAGACCCAGCTGCTCCGCCACGTCGAAGACGTTAACGACGTCGACCGTTCCCCGTGCCGGATTCCACTGCAAGATGAGCTTCTGCATCGCCTGATCGACGAAGCCCATCCAGGTGAAGCGGCTGGTGGCGGGATAGCCGATCGCATTGACGCCGCCCAGATGTTGGAAGGCGTCCCAGAACGGAATGCCATCTTCATTGGTGATCGTATAGCCATGGCTGGGGTCGCCGCCGGCCGCCTGACTATAGTAATAGCCATTGGCGACGCCGAAGTCCGCCAGCGGGCCGCTATCGGCGAGCACTGTTGGGGTGAGGAGTCCCCAGGTCGCCAGAATGAACAGCACGACCAGCAGGGAGCGGCCCAGCATCGAGAGGGCCAAGCGTAGTCGTACGTACAGGGAGCGGGGCCTCATCGCGGGTTCCTCCGAGTGTATTGTGCCGACCCGATCCGGGTGGACTCCCGTCGAACAGGGCGGCGAGACGGCCGCCCTGTCGGGACAAATGCCCGTCGCTTGTACAATCGGCGCCAGGGCGAGCCGCAGGCGCGAGCGGAGGCTCGCCCGAGCCCGGTCGTGGAGCGGCTGCGCAAGCTGCAGCGCGCGGCGGCGACCCGCGCACAGTGAGCCGGCCGCGCTTCTTAGCCGACCACGACCTAGACGAGTCCTTGGTTGCTTCTGACCCATCAGTCCCGATTAGTCTTCAGGCAGGTGTAGGCGGCATAGGTCCGGGAGGGGCGGTACGCAGCTTCGCGGATCTCGAAGCCGGCCTGTTCGAGCATCGGCTCGAGTAGCCAGTTGAAGGTGCTGTACTCCTCGCGCACGTGCGTTTCCAATTCGGCGCCCGTCCAACCGTCCTCTGGGCGCTCGGCCCCCATGGCGACCCAAGCCTCGATGACCTGGGCAGCCTCGTCCGGGGTGCAGGAGAACACGAGGTCGTGCAGGCGCAGCACGCCGCCCGGCCGGAGTAGCGCCGCGATGCGGCGCAGGGCGAGCGCCTTCCAGAAGTCGGGCAAGTGATGCAGCGCGTTCCTGGTGTAGGCGAAGCCGGCAGGAGATCCCTGGTGCTCATAGGTGAGGAAGCCGTGCCGCACACACTCGACGTTGCTGAGCCCCAGGTGCTCCGCCTTCGTTCGCACAGTGGCGAGCATGGCGGGTGACACGTCCACGGCGACCACGCGCTTGCAAAGCGGGGCGGCGGTCAGGGCGAACGTCCCGGTGCCGGCGCCGAAATCGACCAGCGTGCTTTGCTGGTTGAGTCCCAGGTCGCGAAGGAGGGCCAGGTCATCGGCCGGGTCGAATTGCGCCTTGCGGTTGTAGCCTGCTGCGTATGCCGGGTCCAGGTGCTCGGGACCGGCGTGCGCCGACTCGTCGATGAGCCAGTGAGGGGCTGGCATGGCTCGCTTGTCTCCTTCCGTTGGGTCCGAACATTCTACGGCTCGTGAGGTGAAGCATGCTGCGCTGGCAAGCGCCAAAGGGGGAGCGCACTCCGTGATACGCTCACGGTTACAACAGGTGGATCGGAGAGAAGGGTTAGGATGAGCGCGTCGGCTGTTGCTGCCGCCCAGGCGAGTCCATTGGGCCAGTTGGAAGCAGAGGAGCGCGCGACGGTCATCGGCGTGCTCAACGCAAGACTTGCTCCGCGGGAGGCAGTACAGGTGCTGACGGCCCTCTCCGGCAGTCGCGAGGAGGTCTTCGGGCTACCCTGGGATGTGCAGGTGCGCGCCCAGGCCTTGCTCTTGGCCGCCTTCCCTAAGGGAATCAACGCCGTCGTCGTCAGCGTACTGGGCATCGCCCTCGTGTCCGCTGATACCTGGCTACCCCAGATACGCGCCAAGATCAACGCCATGACGCTGGATGCAGCGGCAGAGGCCATCGACAGCGGACGGCTGCTCCCTCCGCCTCAGGAACGCTGACAAGGGCGCCGTGCAGCTCGGCGCCGAGTTGCGCCATGAACTCTTGTTCGAGGCGCAGGGTAGCGGCATCTACGCCCAATACTGCCCCAGCGCCGCCAACTGGCTGTGCCGGCCACCCGATCTGCCAGGCGCGGGCTGGCTTCGAGGCACATGTGGCAGTAGCAGCGCACTGGTCAGGGACCGAGATTACCGCTCCGGCCGATCAACAGTCCGCTCACCAAGTGCGTAGGCGATGGCCTGCTCCAGACTCAGCGCTTGTCCCTCTGCCCATGCCGCGTCGACATCTTCTTTGCTGAGCGCCTGACGCGCTATCGCCGCGTAGCCCTCGACCCAGGCTCTGATGTACGGTAGTTGGATTGTGGCCAGGCGCTCGTGCTGCTTCGCGCCGGCACCGAAGAGGCGCAGCGCGCGGCCAGGCTGGCCTTCCACAGCGGCCAAGGCGGCGAACTCTTGCAGCGAAAGGGGGAAGCCCATCGTGAGCTGCACTGCCGCGAAGATTGCTATGCCTTCGGCAAGGAGCGTGTGTGCCAAATCGATGTCGCCTCGCTCCACTGCCAATGCACCCAAAGGCATGAGGGCGGCACCGGTCATGACCCGGTCCTCCGTCCCACGCACGTGCGCCAGACATTCTTCAAGGAGAACGCGCGCCAGCTCCGTGTCGCCATGGCCCCACCTGATGACGTTAGCAAGATGGTGGAGCGACGACGCGACCTCGGGCTTGGTACCGATCTTCCTACGGATGGCCAGGCTCTCCTCGAAGCACTTACGGGCCGCGTCGTGATCGCTCATGGCAAAGGCCAGCGCTCCCGCGTGGTCCAGCACCGCCGCTCGAGTGATGGAGAACGGGGTAAACCGCAGCGCCGCGAACACTCGCGCGATCCATTCCCGGCCTTCCAGGAGGCGGCACCGTGCCCACCAGAAGTCACGCAGCACCCGCAGCATTCGCTCGGCCCGCTCGCCATCGCCACGTTCGATTAGGTAGCTCAGCGATTGACACAGGTGACCATACTCGCGATCGAGCCGGTCGTAGGCGGCCTCGCGCCGGGTGCTGAATGTCTCGGGCCAAATCTCTTCCGCGAGCGCCAGGTAGTGCGCCGCGTGCTGCTCAGGGGTACCGAACGCTCCGTCCTTTTCGTCCATCGTCTGCCGCTCCATTGCTGGTGCTCTTCTGTGATCGGATGAAGAAGGCAGGGGACACCAACCGTGCAGCTTGGATTCGCGGGCGTTCCTTCTGCCGTCGATGATGCTGACACGTAGAACAATTACATGAAAACCTCTGACGCGCAAGGGCATATCGAAGCTGCCGGTAACATGTCAGCGCCAGTGGCGCTCGTCAAGGCGGAGGAATGTCTTCGGAGAGTTGGTTGAGGATCTCCAAGAACTGCCTTGGGCTGACGATGCCAACGCCGCTGTATTCGTGTAGATCGAGGAGACCGTAGTCTCCGGTCACCAGGTAGCCCACACGGCCGAGCCGGCACGTGGCCAGGACACCGTCGTCTTCCGGATCGCCAGTCACCACCAGCAGATCCTCGGGGGAGAGCGTCACCCGTTCCGCTTCGGCGCGCAGCAGCCCGAGCATCGCGGCGATCTCCTCGTCGGTCAGGTGATAGCGCCGGGCGATCCGCGAGGTGCGGAGCTTCTGCTCCAGCTCGACGAGCATCACGTCGGCGATCTTGACGACGAAGCGCCCTTGACGCCAGGCGTCGAAGATGCGCCGCGGGATGCCCAGCGAAGCGAGGACTGAGGAGATTAGGACGTTGACGTCGAGCACCGCGGCGAGCATCGGCATCAGGGCCGGGCGGGTTTCCGCTCCCGATCTTCCTGCTCCAGCTCTTCCAGCAGCTCGTCCGAGCTCACCCCCTGCCGGCGCTCCGCGATCGACCACACTTGCCGGAACTGGGCGTCGCGCACCTCCGGCCGCGTGCTGCGCGACTGGAGGAAACGCTGCAGATCCTCTTTCGGAATCCGGTAGGCGCGACCAATCTGGGTGGCTGCCAACTGCCGCTGGCGAATGAGCCGATAGATGGTGTCTTTGGTCATTTGCAGATAGTCCGCCACCTGTTCGGGGGTCATGAGCTCGCGCATTCAATTTTACCTCTTGTTCACTTAATTGCAGCACCGATCGATCGATTTGTCAAGCGTTGGAAGGTGTTGAACCCTGTTAGGTGGATTGTAGTTGCAAGCGCACTTGCCTATCTTGGCGACCACGGGCAAGCACCCATAGAGACCGGAGCAGTTCCGTTGCTGCGCGGATAGCGTATCGCTATCTTGACGAATCGAACAATAGTTCTATACTGTGAACAATGGAGAAAGTGGGGCATGGCGCGGGACGCGGCGGAGCCTGTGGCGATGGCATCGCTGCGCCTGGGGCTGGTGCGCCGGTATGGGCCGGGGGTGCTGGCTCCGGCGGAGGCGCTGACGCCGCTGTCTACCGGCCACGCCGCGCTGGACCGGGCGCTGGGTATTGGCGGGTTGCCACGCGGGCGGATCGTCGAGCTGGTCGGGGACGATGGCGGCAAGATGAGCCTGGCGCTGGGGGTGCTGGCCGGGGTGACGCGCGAGGGGGGGATCGCCGCGCTGGTCGATCCGTCCGGCAGCTTTTACCCGCCGTCGGCGGCGGCAGCCGGCGTCGACCTGGCAAATCTGGCCGTGATCCAGCCGCCGGGGCTGCCGGGCGCGCTGGAAGCGATGGCCACGCTGTTGCAGACGGAGGGGTTTGATGTCCTGGTGTACGACCTGCCACGCGGCGGTAAGGAACCGAACACCAGTCAACTCTCCCGGCTGGCGGCGCTGGCGGCGCATACCGGCACGCTGCTGCTGGTGCTGAGCGCCACGACCGCCGGGCGTGTGCAGAGCCGAGCGCAAGCGCACCGGCCGCTGGGGTATTTCGCCTCGGTGCGCTTGCTCATCGAGCGTCGTGCCTGCCTGTGGCACGAGGGGCCGGGTAGGCAGCGGCTGGGGCTGGCCGGCTACCGGCTGGGCATCACGGTGCTGAAGCACAAGCTGTCGGCGCCGGGCGCGTACGTCGAGGTGGAGAGCTTCTCTCGAGAAGGACAGACAGATGCCGTCGAGCAGAATCGGCTGCGTGTGGATCCCGCACTTCCTGGTCTGGGTGGCACGGCAACAGGACCCGACGCTGGCGAACCGGCCCCTGGTCATCGGCGGCACGCGATCTGAGTCGGGCCGTCTGGTGCGCGATCTTTCCGAAGGCGCCTTCGCTGCCGGGGTGCGGATCGGGATGCGCATCCGTGAGGCGCAGGTGCGCTGCCCCGACGCCGTCTTTCTGGCAGCGGATGAGTCGGCCGCGGCGGGCGTACAGGAGCGACTGCTCAGCCTGCTGGAACAGTTCAGTCCCGATGTTGAAGACGTGCGACCGGGTGTGGCGTTGTTCGAGGCCACCGGCTGGGAGGTGCGCTATCCTTCGGAAGAAGCGCTGGGGCTGGAGATCGTGGAGGCGCTGCGGCGCGAGTCGCCTGCTTCATGGCTGGGCAAGGCCGCGGCGCAGGAGCCCGACGCAGCGCCGGAACTAGCTGTTGGTGGTGAGAGCAGGGCGGGAGCAGCGGCCCATCCCAGGGGGGCTAACTTAAAGCCGAGCGGACCGGACGAGCCGCCCCCACCAGGCAGCGCGGGCGCCCCACCCGCCCCAGTCATGCCATCGGCAGGATCGGTCGCCAGCAAGGGGCCGACTGCCCGCCGCGGCGGTGAACCGGGCGGGCGGGACGCCCGCGCTCCCCTGCCTCCCATCGGGACCTCCCAGCATCCTACATCAACGCCCATAGGGGGTCGGGGTCCCCGCGAAGCTGGGAGAGTGCTCCCGCCCTACGGAGACCACCCGCCTGTCGCGGCTTCCAATCCACGGGGGGTCCAGGTCCGTGTCGGCGTTGCCGGGACGCGCTTCTGCGCGCGGGTCGCGGCGGCGTATGCCCGGCCGGTCCTGGTGATTGCGCCGGATGGGGAGCGGGCATTCCTAGCACCACTCCCCGTCACGCACCTGCCCGGGCTGGAGCGATGGTACTGGCGGCTGCAGTTCCTGGGGATCAGGACGATCGGCGACTACGCGGCGCGCCTGCCCTACAACGACGTGCTGGTGCGCTATGGACCGGAAGCGGCACAGGCGCACGTGCTGGCTCGCGGCTTGGATCCGTCGCCGCTGCAGCCCCGGCGCTTGCGCGAGCTACCTACGGCGGTCCACTGCTTCGAGCCGGCGGAGGAGCGCCTAGAGCCGCTGGTGTTCGCGCTCAAGCGGCGCCTGGATGAGATGTGCGCCGGGCTAGAGGAGGCAGGCTGGGGGTGTGGGCTGGTGCGCCTGGACTGCACCTGCGAGGCGGGCGAAGACGTGCGGCTGCTCGGCAGACCGGCAGAGCCTACGGCGTCACCGGCCCGGCTGATCGACCTATTGCGCTGGCAGATCGAGCGGCGCCAGGAGGAAGCGCAGCAGGCCAACAAGTCGATCTTCGATGGTGGGGTCACGCGCTTTACGCTGCAGCTCGACCAGCTTGCGCCGGCTGCCGGCCAGGCGCTCAGCCTGTTCAGCGGCGGTCGGGCCGGGAAGCACAACGTGATCGCGGCTATCGAGCGCCTGGAGACATTGCTGGGGCCCGGCAGTGTCCGTCAGGCGGTGCTGACGTCGGACCGCCGGCCGGAGGAGGCATTTACCTGGGCCCCGTATCGTCCAGCGCTCGCTCCGCCAGGGGGTAAGCGGGCGGGCCGGTCGGCAAGCCGGCCGGCGCGGGTCACGGCGGCCGCACGCGTGCAACCGGCGCCGCTCGCCACGGTCGCCGACGGACGGCCATCGCTCCTGGACGGCAATGGGAAGGCGGCGCACATTCCCGCTATGCGCTTGCTCGATCCAGCGCGACCGGCGGTGGTGAAGGAGCGAGACGGCGCGATTACGGCGATCGCCGTGGGGCGGGGCTCGGAGGCGGTGGTCGACTGCACCGGCCCCTGGCGTTTGGCCGAGCGTTGGTGGCAGCAGGCAAGTGGGCGGGAGTACTTTCAGTTGTACACGCGGCTGGGCCGGGTGTATCTGCTCTATCAGGAGACGGGGGCCTGGTTTTTGCAGGGGGTGTTTGATTGAGCGGGAGGCGCCGGGAACCTCACCTCCACTCCTCTCCGGACCTCACCTGCTTACCGTACCGCGGAGAGGAGGAACGCAGACGGTACAGCCGTGGGATACACCGGAACGGCGCTCGAATGTGCCCCGGTCACTCAGCCAACGTGCTCTCCGGGAAGAAGCGCCAGGTAGCTGGATACCGGAACCTTGCCGGCGGACCGGTAGCCTACAATCTCCGCTGGAGATGTCACGATGGGGGATGAACAGTGCAACTGGGGCTTATTTCGCGGCACGTGGAGCGGCCGGAGGTGGAGGAGGTCGCGCGAGCGATCGCGGGCTATGGACTGTCGGCGGTGCAGCTCAACTTGAGCTCGGCGGGGCTTCCCGATCTGCCGGACCGGTTTGACGCCGACATGTGTAAGCGCATCGGCGCGGCGTTTGCGGGGCAGGGTATCGCCATCTCCGCGGTGCATGGCACGTTTAATATGATCGATCCTGACCAGCAACGGCTGCGGGCCTACATTGAGCGCTTCGATGTGCTGTTGCAGTGGTGCCGAGGGCTTGGTTGCGATGTCGTGACTGCTTGCACGGGAACGCGAGACCCGAACAGCATGTGGCGATACCATTCGGACAATGCGCTGCCGGAGGCGTGGGCGGACTTGCGCCACACCCTGGATCAATTGCTGCCGCCGGCTGAGCAGCGGGGCGTGACGATCGCCTTCGAGCCGGAGGTGGTGAACGTCGTGGATACGGCGGAGAAGGCGCAGCGGCTGATCGAGGAGACCGGCTCGTCACGGTTGCGTGTGGTGATGGACCCCGCCAACTACTTCCACCCGGCTATGCTGCCGCGGATGCGGGCGGTGCTGGAGGATGCGTTCGCGCGGGTAGGCGGGTATATCGCCTTGGCGCACGCCAAGGACGTGCGCGAGCCGGACACCGGCGGGTCAGAGTGTGTTCGTCCGGCGGCGGGCACGGGCGTACTGGATTACGCGCTGTACATTCGCTTGTTGCGAGCGAGCGGCTATGACGGCGGCCTGATCATGCACAGCCTCTCGGAAGCGGAGATCCCATCGAGCGCGACCTACGTGCGACGGTACCTGTAGCGCCGGGGCGATGAGGCGAGGGGGCGATGAGGCGAGGGGTATGATCGCGATGGCACACCGGCTGGCAGAGAATCCGTTGATTACGCCGAGGGACGTTGCTCCTTTCCATCCGGACTGGGAAGTGGCGTGCGCCTTCAACGCCGGCGCCATTCAGTTTCAAGGGGAGACGCTGCTGCTATTACGGGTGGCGGAGCGGCCGCGCCACCCGGTTCCGCAAGCCGGTGATCAGCAGATTGACCTGACCTCAGATGGACCGACGCTGAAGCCGATCGATCTCAATGTGCCGGTAGAGCAGTACGTCGCGACACCGGTGCTGGAAACGGCTGATGGGGAGCCTCGGGTGGTGGTGCGCTACATCCGTCGAGACACGCCGGGCCTGGATACCAGTGATCCGCGACTGATCGTGCATGGGCAGCAGACGTATCTGACGTCGATCTCCAGCTTGCGGCTGGCGCGGAGCAAGGATGGCGTCCGCTTCACGGTCGAGCGGACGCCGGCCATACGCCCCACGGAGCCGCTGGAGGCGTTCGGGATCGAGGATCCGCGGATTACCGAGATCGACGGTGTGTATTACGTCAACTATACGGCGGTATCCCAGCATGGGATCGCCACGGCGTTGGCCAGCACGCGCGACTTCCAGAGCTACGAGAAGCACGGCGTGATCTTCTGTCCGGAGAACCGCGACGTGGTGATCTTCCCGGAGAAGATCGACGGGCGCTACGCGGCGCTGCACCGGCCGGTGCCGAAGATCATCGGCGCGCCGGCGGTGTGGTTTGCCTGGTCGGACAACTTAAGAGACTGGGGGGAGCACCGGCTGGCCTTCGGCTCGCGTCCTGGCCGGTGGGATAGCCACCGTATCGGCGGCGGGGCCGTTCCGCTCTGGACGAAGCGCGGCTGGCTGGAGATCTATCACGGGGTCGATCGGGACGGACAATACGCGCTCGGCGCCGCGCTGCTCGACCTGGAGGAGCCGTGGCGGGTGCTGGCACGGTCGCCGGAGCCGTTGCTCAAGCCGGAGGAGGCGTTCGAGACGGAGGGATTCTTCGGCAATGTGGTCTTCACCTGCGGTTGTGTTGCCGATGGCGACCAATTGCGCGTGTACTACGGGGCGGCGGACGCGGTGACGGCGGCGGCGGATTTCAGCATCGGCGAGATTCTGGGCAGTTTGGAGTGAGGGAACCTCTCCCCACCCTCCCCAGTCCCCACCAATAAGGTAGGAAGGGAGGGGA
>CALBSQ010000155.1 GCA_937967325.1 uncultured Chloroflexota bacterium | reverse complement strand
GATAACACGGTCTCGGTAATCGATGGAGCAAGCAATGCCGTGATTGAAACCGTGGCCGTTGGTACGTTTCCTATCACTTTAGCGGTGAATGAGAGGACAAATCGTATCTACGTGGCAAACATCAATGGAAGCTCGGTTTCGGTGATCGACGGGAAAACAAACAAAGTTGCCGCTACGATACCCGTGGACCAATTCACCGGCCACATCGCCATAAATCCCACCACAGGCTTTGTCTATACCGATTCGATTGCAGTAGGGGCAAAAAACGTTCTCGTTATCGACGGGATGAAGAACTCAGTATCCTCGGCCATAGCCTTGGAGCTTGCCAATGCCCTCGCTATTGACCCCAGTACCAACCGCCTGTACGTCACTGTGGTCGCCAATCAGGGTAAGTCGGAGGCGAACGTTACAGTCGTCGATCTCAATAGCAATGCTGTGCTGGCAAGTCTCTCGACCGGTTCATCTGATGGACAGGCGGTTGCCGTCGACCCGTCCCGTAGCTTTGTCTACGTTGGTTCCAATGCGGGCTTGCTCATAATCGATGGAAAGACGAACTCTGTCGTCAAGGAGCTGTCTCTTCCCGTGACAAACATTGATGTAGACCCGACCACGAATCGGGTCTACCTTGCCGACGGCAAGGCCAACACGCTCACTATGCTGTCAGGCATGACGCGCTGATAGCGTGCAGGGGAGGCGGTCTGTCCTTGTTGTCCGACCCGGCCCTCTTGATCCCAACTAGCCGCGCTGTGTCTGCGTGGGCGAGGATTCCGGTGCGCTGGGGGCCAATGACTGGAGCCAAGCGGCCAGGAACCCTCCTTGTACCACCGCTTGCTTCTCCGTCCCGTCAATATGCGCCACGTAGATGGTGGGGATGGCGTTGTCTCCTGGCCGGGCCACGTAGCTAACGTAGGCGCCGTCCGGCGAAAAGGCGACGTTACTGATCGCGAAGGCGGTGGCGATTTGGACCAGACTGCCGCCGTCCGGTGCCATCACGGTCAACGCGTCACGGGCGCTGGTCGGTCGGCCGGTATCCGTAGTAGTAACGGCCAAGTGCTCCCCGTCCGGTGAGAATATTCCCGAGATGGCGGACCCCACGGCAACCTCGGACCCGCTAAGCGTCAGCGCATCGATCGCGACGAGGCTACCCGTGCTCTTATCCGCATCTTGCTCGTAGATGAGCAAGCGGTGGGCTTGCTGGTCATAGCCCTGAGTTAGCGCTGTCTTAGCGGTGATCAGCTTCTCTGCCACTCCTTTCTGAGCGTCAACGACGTACAGATTCGTACTTTGGCTGTCGCTCGTTGACACCAGTGCGAGGGAGGTGTTGGGTAAGAACCGCTCGTCAGTTGGAGGACCAACGTTGTCGATGAGGGTTTTCCGCGTTCCCTGAAGGACATCCACCAGAGCCAAGTGCCAGGCGGAAGCGTCAAAGTCTTGTCGGACGACCATGAGTACCTTGCCGTCGGGACTGAAAGCCCCTCGTGCGTCATAGACGGCGCCGAGATCTAGCACCTTACCCGTCGGCACGTCGATGAGCTCCAGCGACGCGCCGGGCTGATTGCCTTGACGGCCCTGCCCCGGCAGGAACGCCATCACCCGGGCTCCATCGGGCGACAGACGAGGGGTGCCCAGGCGAGCGGATCTGGGGTAAACGTCATGCTCCACCTGGTGACTGGCACCAGTCCCGATGTCCACGACCGAGAGTGTTACATCAATCGTCTGGTCACTAGCTGGGGCAGTCGACACCACGAGCGCCCTCGTCAGGTCTGGAGTAAAGTCAGCGACGATAGAACCGGAAGAGTTATTACTGCTATTGCTTGACGCCACCTGCCATTGTTTTCCGGTACTCGTGTCTACCACGAGCGCCCTATCTGTAGTTCCGTCGCCAACCGCAAAGGCGAAGCGCGTGCCGTCGCTCGAGTACCCATAAGGTCCGACAGTGCCGCCGCTCGCGGCGACGGTTGTTCCCGACGCGAGCTCTAGTCGCTTGGTGCCATCTCGACTTACCAGATACAGCGTAGTGCGCTGGCCGTTGACGGCTTCCACCACCAGCGGGCTTTCTCCCTTAGGGGCCAGGGCGAACACAGTCTGACTGGTCACGAGCTCCTGTGGGGAACCGCCATCGGAGGGCGAAAGAAAGAGCGAGTTTTGACCCCCACCCGGCGTCGTGTAGAGGAAGCTGCCGATCTTGCCGCGGGCGTCGGCTAGTTGCGTAGCGGCATCGCGAAACCTGGGCGCGGTGTTGACGACCTGGCGCAGATTGAAGGCCGCCTCCCACCATTCTCCCTTCTGTCGGTTCTTCTGCGCTTGGGCGTACAGCGGCAACACCTGGCTCACTTGTTGCCGCGCTTGGGCCAGGCGTTGCGGAGCATCCAGGTAGCCTCCGGCCGTCTGGAAGTCGGCCGCGGCGCGTTCCCAGTCGCCAGCCACCGCCGCCGCACCGCCATCGCTGTAGGCTGACTGCTGCCGCGCCGCGTGCCACTTGCCGTACCCGGCGGCCCCGCCCAGCAGCAGCGCGACCACGGCTACCGCGATGATGACAGCCGGCATGACCTTGCCCAGGTCAACAGCGCTGGTAGCTCGCCCATCGGGCGAGCGCTGGCGGCTCGCAGCCGGCACAATGGGAGCGACCGCCGGCTCTGGCAGCGTACCGCCGCACTTCAGGCAAAAGCGACTCGTGTCGGCATTGGTCTGACCGCACGAGGGGCAATACATAGGTCACCTCGTCCCCCTGGTCAGCGTTGTGATCGGCTTCAGATCGCCTAACCTCGCCACGAAGAGGATGGCGTGAGCCGCCGTTGCCAGGTCGATTGTGAGGACGTTGAACGGTCTAGGCCGCGACCTGCTGATCGTGCGTGAGCGCCCAGACCAGCGAGATGATCCAGCCGACAAACGTCCAGCCAGCCAAGAGATTCAAGGCGAAAATGGCGCCGATGTCCCTCTTCCCCCGAGAAGCCGCGATGATGGTCGGCAAAAAATAGAAGACGAGACCCACCACAATTGCCAGCAGGACACCCACGGAACTCAAGACTCTCTCCTCTCGGCTCTGTCCAAACGGTACCCCTCAGCCGGTCCCAAGACGGATGGCCATAATGACCACCGCGATGCCAGACGCGCCCCGCAAGTCTCTGGTTCCACCTCCTGTTTCGAAGGGGAGCGAAGGACGTACCGGCACGGTTGCTGTTGCCGGCGTGTAGCCTGTCGGCTGCGCTCTTGTTGCATCTCCAGCGTTTGAGTGACTCAGGTTTCCTTCGCTTGCGTGATGATCGAAAAGGCATGAATCTCGGCTGGGCTGGTACGCTTGCGGGCAGTGTAACACAGCACGTCCTGCTTGGCTATGCAACAGCCAACCGTCCTATTGCCCGCTCGGTTCTTGGATCGCCTACGCCTTGGAGAGCGCGTTTGTCGTACGCCGCGTCAGTTCGCGGTTAGTGGTGGATGACGACGTACCGCATCGTCGCGTTCATGCCGCTGTGGTTGGTATCCCACTCGATGCTGGCGCTGCCGTGGAGCTCGAGCAGCAGGGAGAGCTGGCCGTGCTCGTCGGCCCAGCGGTGGGCGGTGCCGGTCATGGCGTAGGGGGTATCTTTGCCCGGCAAGTGGAAGGGGTAGCCGCTGGCTTGCGCTACCGCTTGGGCAAATGGCACGGAGTTGGGCTCGCTGTATACACCACCCCAGGGGAGATGATAGAAGATCGAGGCGGCCACGTGATGCGTGACCAAGAAATCGCGCATGGCGCGCGACTCCGGCTCGGAGAACGGTCGTGGTCCGCCGGCGCCCTTGTCGAGGCCGTTCGGCTCGCCGGCGTTGGTGTCCCAGTCCCGGGTCTGCCAGTTGCGATTGAGATCGACCGCGTCGGCATTGAAGCGCGTGCCCGCCGCCAGGCCGTCGGGATTGAGCGTCGGGATGAAGTAGGCGGTCACGGCGCTCGGTATTTCGGCCGGGTGCTCGCGGTAGTAGGTGATCGCCATTTGGACCAGCAGGTCGGTTTCCCGCTCGGGACCGCCGTGCGTATCTCCCACGAAGGCGACGGCCAGTGGTCCGTTACCGATTGTGGTTGCCGTGATCGGACGGCCTTGCACCGACTGACCGATAGTCGTCGTCCTCGGGCTGGCCGCGACGGCGACGGTGGGGCTGGGGCGCTGGGTCGCCGTGGGCGCTAGTGTCGGAGCTGGCGACACCGTTGGGGCTGCTGACGGTGTTGGCAGTGGCGACGCGGTGCTGGTAGGCGGCGGCAGCGGTCGTTCGGTCGGAGTGACCGTGGGAGGCCACTGCACTGGCGCGATCGTCGGCGTGGGCAGCTTCGTTGGCGGAATGAGCGGGGTGGCCGGCGCTTGACCGGCGGTGGTGGCGGTCTGGAGAGCGGGGGACGAGGCCGCGATGGTCGTGGCCGCGGTTTGCCCGGACGCGAGGTTGGCAGCGCACCCGGCAAGGATCAGGAGGGAAACGGCTATCCAGATCGGAGCGGCGCGTCTCTGCACGTGGTTATCCCTTTGCGTTGATTGCTTGATCGAAAGCGCGCAACTCCTGCTCTGCCGTCGCGTAGTCGTGGCGATCCACATCCAGGCGAGCGGCGTCGACGGCCTGGTAGGCCGGTTGGTTCAGACGCTCCTGGCGCTGTTCGGCGTCCGCGTACAGCCGGGTGTAGTCGCCGGCGACGCGGTCCAGAAAGGAGAAGTAGCGCGCTGGATCGAAGGTGAGCGGTTGCCGTTCACTGCTCGTGATCAGAAAATCAATCCACTTCTGATTGAGCTGCTGGAGGGGCTTGCCATAGACGAGGGAATAGTTGGCGGTGGGGTAGACCTGGTCGAACTTGTCCATGCCGTATGTATCGATCAGGAACGAGACGAACGAGCCGGAAAGGTCATAGTCGGCGCGGTCGATGAGGCGGCCATGAAAGCCGGCGCTCGGGGCGGACAGCGCGACCGCGGAGGTCAGGCGGTGCTGGAGGTAGGCGGCAACCGCGAAGTCGTTGACCGTCACCACCTGGTCGCGGCGCAGGAACTCGTCGCTCCCGTACATGGCGATGCCCTCCTTCAGCATGAGGTTGGCCCCCCAACCGAGCTTGGGATAGATCAGCATGTGGCCGAGCTCGTGCGCGGTGATGTACTCGCGGTCGCCCCGGTCGCCGCTAGCGTCGTAGAGCTGGTACATGCGGCCATCCTGAGGCTCGCTGTATCCGCGGACGCCCAGTCCCAGGGGATCGGCCGCGCCGTCCGCGCGCAGCTCGACCGTCATGGCGATGGGCGCTGACTCTTGGAGCTGCGCATGCACGTAGCGGCCCGCTTCGCTCCAATCCTCCGCGAACTCCTCCAGGTGGGTCGCCGCGAAGGTGCCGGCCGGGTAGAGGACGGACAGGCCCAGCGCCGGATAGTCGGTCCGCAGCGTCCCGCCGGCCAGCGCCGTGGTCGTTCCTTTAGGCGCCGCGTCTGGCGTGTTTGTTGGCTGCGTCGTGGGCGTCGCTGGGGCGGGTGAAGCGGTAGGCGTGACCGTTACCAGGCCGGCAGCCGCCGTGACGGTTGCCGGCAGATCGGGCGATGGCGTCGGTCGGACAGAATTAGGAGTTGCCGTGGCGGTCGTTGCCTCGAGCCCCGGCGTCGGCGACGCTGCCGGCCTGGCCGTGCTGATTGCTGTGGTGGACTGCTCTCTCGCGGTCATGCCCCCAGCCACCGAGGCGGCGCAGGCATTGAGCGCCGGCGCCATCAGCAGCATCGCGACGATGACGGCCTTGCCGGCAGAGGGGATGCGCAGGCACGGGCGGCAGCGCTGGTAGCTCATACGCATGCGCATAAGGAGTGATTAGCCGGCGTGCCACTCTGGCGCGTACCTGCCCGTGTCGGCGGCGCTTCGCGTGATTCTGGTCAGCCCCGAACCGTCCGGGTGGATGGCCCAAACGTCCAGGTATCCCGCCGCTCGATCGCGGTCGCTATTGAAAAAGATGGAGTCCCCGGCCCAATCGGGGCGGCCGTTCTGCCCTCCGGTGACGAGCTGCCGAGGATTCTGGCCGTTGGCCTCGACGAGCCAGACGTCTTTCGGCGTCAGCTCGTCCGGCAGTGTCGTGTTATAGGCCAGCTCCTTGCCGTCAGGTGACCACACGGCGAAGCGCGCGTGGTCGGCCCCTTGCGTTATCTGGTGTTGGTTTGCCCCGTTCGCATCCATCACCCAGACTTGCCACAGGCCATTGGTCTTCTTGGAGAAGGCGATCTCGCGGCCGTCCGGTGAGAAGGACGGGCCGAGCGTCTGATCCGGCCCATTGGTGAGCTGCACGGGCGCCGTCCCATCCGCGGCAAGCAGCATGATCTGGTTGCTCGATCCGCCCACGTATGCCATCTTTGTTCCGTCGGGAGATACCCCAGGGTTGACGCCGGTGGCCAGGCGGTGCAGGCCCGTAGACGAGACGAGGTAGATCGTGTCGTCCGTCTCATTCACACAGATGAAGCTGCTGCCGTCGTTCGTCCACACCGCCTCTCTGGTGTTGGCGCCCGGCGCGACGCGGATGGCGCTCGTGCCGGTACCGAGGTCGACTTCCTCGACACCGGGACTGTTGTCGCCCTGGCTCAGGGCAACCAGCAAGTGTCCTCGTCCGACCACCGGCCCGCTGGTTATGACGGTGGGTGCTCCGTTGCTCGACGAGGATCCAAAGGTCGCTGGGCCAATTGGCGTAGGCGAGGGAACGGGCGTGCTCGTGGGCGCCGGCGTCGAAGTCGGGATTGCCGTCGCTGTAGGAACAGGCGTGTCGGTGGGCGCCGGCATCGACGTTGGTATGGGCGAGTGGATCGGCGATGGAGTGGCGGTGGGCCAGTGTATGAGGGTGTTGCTGGATGTCGTGTTGGCAGCGGCGACCGAGACCGCCGTCGCGGACGATTGGGCGCTGGACGCCGCGACGCCAGCGGAGAAGGAGGGCAACCTCCCGGCGAACGGAATGCCGCGGCTCTTGATCGCCACCGTGGCCCCGGCCCCAGCGAGCGCCACGACGAGGATCGTCAGCACCAGTGCTGCCAGGCGTCCTGCACCACTGTGCCGTGCTGACTGGGCGACACTGGTGGGCTGGTTGACGGAAGCGCCGCAGCGTGGGCAGAAGCGGTCTCCTAACAGGAGCGGGCCGCGGCAGTTTGGGCAGCGCATGAGCCGGCTGATCCTTATTCTGCTACTCTTTCGATAACGCACCCGATGAACAGGCCGGCGACGAAATATGCGGCTGGATCGGTGGATCCAAGCCCCAGTGGCGCCTATAGTATCAGGCGGCGTTGCCGATGCCCAGCGGCACGGGTGATCCGTGAACTTCCTTGCGCAGCGGTCCGAGGAGCGGCGGACATCCTAATCGTGCTCTAATACGGTGATCAAGGCGCCCTGGTAGAATTTCCAGCAAGGCTGCCGGTCATGTGGCCGGTGGCAATGGCCCTTGCAGCCACGGCGTCGGTGCTGTCCGGCGCACGAGCGGCCCCACAGGAGGTGGTCGCGATGTTCTACTTCGATCCCGTCTATTTCATCTTCGCGCTGCCGGCGCTGGCGCTGGTGATGTACGCCCAGTACAAGGTGAAGTCGACCTACGCCAAGTATGCCCAGGTGGGCAGCCTGGCGGGGGCTACCGGAGCCCAAGTGGGCCGGCGTCTCCTCGATCAGGCAGGGCTCGGCTTCATTAATATCGAGCGTATCCCTGGCGAGCTGACCGATCACTACGATCCTAAAGCCAAGGTGCTGCGACTGTCGGATGGGGTGTACGCCAACGCGTCGGTGGCGGCGCTCGGCATCGTGGCGCACGAGTGCGGCCATGCCTTGCAGGACAAGGCGGGCTATGCCCCGCTGCGCGTTCGAGCCGGACTCGTCCCCGCCGCCAACATCGGCTCCAACGCCGGCTACTGGATCTTCCTGCTCGGCTTCTTCATCCACCTGCCGGCCATCGCCTGGCTGGGGGTGGGCCTCTTCTCGCTCGCCACGCTCTTCACGCTGGTGACGTTGCCGGTGGAGTTCAACGCCTCGAACCGCGCCCTCCAGTTGCTGCGCCAGAATAGCTTCCTCACGCCGGTGGAGCTGAAGGGCGCCGAGAGCGTCCTGTCGGCGGCGGCCCTCACCTACGTGGCGGCCCTGGCCCAGTCGCTGGCGACGCTGCTGTATTTTGTCTTCCGGCTCACCGGCATGTCGAGCCGGGACGAGCGGTAGGGTACGGGGCGATGAGGCGAGGGGGCGCAAGGGCGAACTGGGG
>CALBSQ010000154.1 GCA_937967325.1 uncultured Chloroflexota bacterium | reverse complement strand
GAGATTTCTGCCTGTCTCGTGGGCTCGGAGATGTGTATAAGAGACAGTATTGGAAGAGTTGGGCGCCCCTTGGTCGCCCGCCTACCATCGTGGTTCCGAGCCGTATGAACATCTGGTCTCGATGAGCGCGCTGCTGACCGAGCCGATCAATAGCCTGCGACACGAGCTGCTCCAGTCGGCAGGACGCATTCGGGCGATCCAGCATGTTCGCACCGGCAGCGTTACCTTGGGGTCGATCTACGTCGACCCGTTACACCACGACCGAGTGGACCTGGCTTCCCGCGTTCGCTTTCACCGCTTCAACCCGACCAGCGGTGTTTTGGACCGTGTGGACGAGGCAGAGTTGCAGGGTCTGAACACCGAGCAACGCCGTACACGAGTCGAGGCGGGACTCGGCTCGCTCCCGTTGTCCCAGGTGCGGTTGCTAACGGCTTCGGAATTGATCAACTGGCTGGGCGCGAACACGGGGCCGCGCGTCGGCCCAGATCGACCGGCTATTTGGCAACGGGAGGCGGACGCAACGGTTGATGGGTACGCGTCCATCTCCTCGGCTGGACGCAAGGGCTCGCCATTTCCCGAAGGGAGCCTGCATACTCCACGATTACGCTATGTCGGAAAGGCGGAGTTCGATCTTTCCCTCCTGGGGCCGGATTGGTTGGACGCTGATTGCGTTCGCCGTCTCCTGGCCGATCGCCACTCGAGCACAATAGAAGGCGGCATCGTTTGGTCCGCCACGCTCGAGCCGCAACAACAGATCGAGCAGCTCGCCATACCGGCGGGGATGCGGGCCGTGCTAATCAAAATCGCGGTGATCCTGTATCCCGATGAAGTTCTGCGCCTGCGCGCCCGTGCCCGAGCGAGCGCGCTAGGCGACTCGTCCTTAGCGCAGCGCAGGCGCGGCCGTCGACAGGAAGACCGCCATTTTATCGCTACCGTTGCCGACCTTCAGGTAGCCCTCCGGGACCTGGCGTATACCTGGCTGCTTCGCCACGGCTGCCTCGTCCCAGGTATGCCCTAAGGAAACTGCACCTGACGGCCTGGTCCGTCAACTTCGTATGGCGGGTTGGGTCGGTCCGTGCATCGCACACGGCCCGACCCAATCGGAGCACCGGTTTCGTCAACTCCTCAAAACCCGGCCTTACGATGACGAGCTAGATGAGCTGGAAGTTGCCACGCTCGTCACCGAGCTGAGCGCACTGGTTGCCGACGATATCGATCCTAAGCCGGACGACGAGGCCGAGACCGATGTTGTCGGCGCCGAACTCAAGGCCGAACTCCCGGTTGTCGCTGAGCTGAGCGCGCTGGATGTGCCGGATGCCGAGCTCAGCGTACCGGTAGCGCTGGAGGTCAGGCTTGCGCTCGTGGCAAGGCTCGAGGCGGCGCTTGCCGTCGCGGATACCGAGTTTGCAGCCGAGCTGCTGGCGGAGCCGCCGGCCGAGCTGGCAACGGAGCTCACGGACGCCGAGGTGTCCGAAGAAGTTGACGACGAGCCACCGGCTGGAGCGCCACCGCCACAAGCTGCGAGGGCGACGACCAACGCGGCTCCGGCGCCCGCTGTCGCCAAGCGCTGGATTACCGCGCCTCGCCGCGCCACGTCCGACGTAACATCATTATCTGAACTACCGATCATCGAACAAGGTACTCCCTTCTTGGCCGGCCAGACTGCCCGACCGACCCAAACGGGGTCCATAGCACGCAGATGGCGTGCCAAAGCTGTGAAGCACAGGTAAAGGGAAGGGGGCGTAGGGACGAGCACGGCGGTACGCTGGCGGGCGGACGCCGCAGGGAAAGGGGTTTGGTCCGTCAGGTGGGCGGCTCCAGCGCCTCGAGGTAGCGGATGACCGCGCGCGTGATCTGTGTCTTCGTCGAAGCGCCGGATGTCACGCCGACTTTACGCGCCGTCCGCAGCCACTCGGGTCGGATGTCGTCGACGCTGTCGACCCGGTAGGCGGGCTTGCCCGCGCGCTCGCGCACCGCGTCGACCAGGCGGTTGGTATTCGAGCTGCGCTCGTCGCCGACCACGATAACGATGTCGCAAAGCGCGGCCTGCTCGACGGCGGCGGTTTGGCGCTCCTGCGTCGCGTGGCAAATCTCGTTGTAGACCTCGATGGCCGGAAAGCGCTCCCGCAACCGATCCACCAGATCCTGCGTGTCCCACATGCTCATCGTGGTCTGGGTGGTCACGGCGATCTTGCCCGGAGGCAAGTCGAGCGCGTCCACGTCCTCCCTCGTCTCCACGAGATGAATTCGATCCGGCGCATGGCCGATAGCGCCCTCCGGCTCGGGGTGTCCGTGCTTGCCGATGTAGACGATGTGATAGCCCTTCGCTGCCAGATCCTTGACCAAGTCGTGGGTGCGCGTCACATCGGGACAAGTGGCGTCTATCGTCCGCAGTCCCTTGCGCGCGGCCAGCTCGCGCACCAGCGGTGAGACGCCATGCGCCGTAAAGACGACGGTCCCGACCTCTACCTGGTCGAGAATCTTGGCGCGGTTGGGACCATCAATCGTCGTGACATGGTGCTCGGACAGCTCATCAATCATGTGCCGGTTGTGGACCATCTGGCCAAGCCCGAAGACCGGCCCGTTAGCAGCGTCGCCGATCTGCTTGGCCATCTTCATCGCTCGGACTACCCCATAGCAGTACCCTTGCGGCTTGATGACGTGAACGTCCATGGCGCAGCCACCCCTTTGCATAGGTTCGCTCTGTATGCTACCAGCGTCCTCCCATCGCGGCGAGGTCCTTTCCGCAGACGCCAGGCTAAGCCAGTGTTAAGGTATCTGCTCAATAATGTGTGGTGTCAAGTTGGGGCGGGGGAGGTGGCCATCGGTTGAGCGATGAGGTCGGCGAGCGCTGGGAGGGCATTGGTCGCAGCGAGGCGGTCGTGCAGGTAGTGGAGGGCGTTGACGCCGAGTTGTCTGTCCGTGGCGAGGATGGTCTGGAGGGCGTCCCAGGCGGCGATGCCGTCGTCGCCGCGGGCGCCAAAGCTGGCGTCGCGTTTGCGCACGCGGCGGCGGGCGGCGAGTTCGTCCGGGTTGTTGTGCAAGGGGAGCTCCGGATGGGCGAGCGCCAGCAAGAGCGCGGGCTTGCGGGCGCGCGTGCGGGCCAGGCAGCCGTCGAGGGCGCCGTAGCCGGTCACCCGCCCGAACAGCGTGTCGAAGCGGTCGGCGAGGCGGGCAGCCTCGGAAGTCGTCGGCCGCGCCCGGTAGGCGCGCAGGTCGTGGTAGAAGGCCCAGAGATCCCGCGGGGCGTCGTCGAGCAGGCGGCGGTGGACCGCCCCGACCGGGCAGAGCTTCTTGTAGTGGCGGCCCTCGTGGACCCAGCACAAGGCCAGTTCCTCGGTGAGTTGCTCCCAGGCCGAGGCGCCATCGGCGACCAGCGTCCGCACCACCGGCACGGCGGTCTGGGCGCGGTAGGCGGCGATGGCCGCCCCTTCCAAGACGTGGCGGTGCAGCGCCCGATAGCTACTCGGCACGATCGGCCCCAGCAGCGCCAGGAACGTCGGCTCGTCGAAGTCGGTCCCCTGGGGCAAGGCCGCCAGGGCGCGGCGGGCGGGCGCGGAGAGCTGACTGGCAGCGAGGAACGCCCAGGCGACCGCATCAAGCCGGTAGCGGCGCGGCGCCCCCGCCCGCAGCACATCCAGGACGACTTGCCGGTCCAAGCCCGGCGTCGTCCGGTAGGCCGTGTAGCGCGGGGCGGTCAGGATGTGGCAGTGGTGGGTGGCGCCGTTCACCCGCGTGGGGGTCTCGTCGATGTGCTGGTAGGGGCTGCTCCCCAGGCCCGCTCGGCAGATGGCGGCGTACTCCGCCGCCATGCCCGGCTGGCTCGTGAGCAGCGCCGCGAGCTGTCCCGTCGAGAGCGTGACGCCGACGCTGGCGAACAGGTCCAGGAGCTTGGCCTGGCTCACCTTGGTCTCGTAGGTCAGGTAGAGCGCCAACGCCACCAGGCCTGGACCGAACTGCCCATGGTAGCCCGGCGGCAGCGGCGCCTGATAGATCCGGTGTTGGCTGGGCGAGTACCAGCGCTCCAGCCGGAAACGGACCACGTCCGGGCGCAGCACGACCTCCTGCACCACCCGCTCGGCCCAGCCCTTGCACACCAGATCGGCCGGCAGGTGCGTGCGGTCCAGCCGCCGCTCCTCCGTCCGGTCGATCACCAGCCGCGCCTGCTTCGGCCCCTTCTGCCAGCCCGGACGCGGCGCGCGGCGCTCCTGTTCCGAGGAGTGGTCCGCCGACCGGCGCTTGTTCGCCAGCACGCGTGGCTGGCCCTGCTCCCCCTTCAGCCGGGCGACTTCGTCGCGCAGCCGTTGGACCTCGGCCTTCAGCGCCACGATCTGCGCCGCCTACTCCTCCACCAGATTCAACAGCACGCCGATGACGCGTCGGGCCTCCGGATCATGCACGTCGTCGATGGAGCGGTCATCAAGCATGCCCACCCCCTACCACGCCACCGGCCGACTGCTAGCATTGCCCGGCCACCGCACGCATCGGGCCAGCGACGCCGCCAGGGCTTTTTGAGCAGATACGTGTTAAGTGCGTACGTAAGCGTTCACGGCGCCTGGGCCGTGTGGGCGGCTCCGGGACTGACGGGCAGACGTGCGGTGGTCAGACTGTGCCCCGTGGGTACGGAAGCCGAACTACCGCAGACCTTGAGTGAGGCGCATGCCGTCATCCGCGACTTGCGGGCGGTGGTGCGAGCGTTGCAGGAGCGGGTGGCCGAGTTGGAAGCCCGCCTGGGCCAGAACTCCTCGAACGCCTCGCGGCCGCCCTCGTCCGATCCGCCGTCGGCGCCCGCGCCGGCGCCGCGCCCGCCGAGCGGGCGCAAGCGCGGCGGGCAACCGGGGCACGCCGCGCATCAGCGGCTCCTCGTGCCGCCGGAGCGGGTGGATCGCGTGGTGGACCATTGGCCGGCGATCTGCCGGCATTGCCGGGCGGCGTTGCCGCCCGATCCGGGTCTGGTCGTGGCCGACGCCGTGGCGCACCAGGTGACGGCGTTGCCGCCGGTGCGCGCCGAAGTGGCCGAGCATCGCTTGCAGCGGCTGCGCTGTCCGTGCCGCGGCAAGGGGACGCGGGCGACCTTGCCGCCTGGCGTGCCCGGCGGTGCCTTCGGGCCGCGCCTGCAGGCGACGGTGGCGCTCTTGACCGGGCGGTACCACCTGAGCCGCCGGGCCGTGGCGGCGGTCTGTGGCGAGGTGCTGGGGGCGCCGGTGGCGCTTGGCAGCGTCGCCGGACTCTGCCGAGCCACGAGCGCGGCGCTGGCGGAGCCCGTGGCGGCGGCCGAGCAGGCGGTGCGCATGGCCTCAGTGGCGAATGCGGATGAGACGAGTTAGCTCCTGGGTGGGAAGCCCTGTTGGCTGTGGGTCGTGGTGACGGCGACCGCGACCGTCTTCCGCACCGCCCGAGATGCGGCAGGGATGGGGAAACCCACCTCACCCGCGCACCCGTTGGGGGCGTTGCGGAGCGGGTGCGTGGGTCCTTGGGCGGGGAGGACCCACGTCACGACCGGAGAGTGACCATGGGACAGGATGACGCCGACGCGGAGCGGTTCGTACGTGATGACGCGTACCACCAGGCTGGGCAGGCGGTCGCCTTCTACCTGCGCGGGCGGCCGCGCCGACGGCGTCAGCCTTGGAGCGGCGACCTTGGACCAGCAGCCGTGGGCCGTGCTCTTGGAGCGGCTCAGACCAGGCGAGGATCTCTCCCTCCCGGCGCAAGGTCGCTGGCTACGCACGGCCGTCCAGTCCTGTCTCGCGGGCGACGCGGCGGTGTCCCTGGCCGCCGGTACCGAGGTATGGCGGGAAGGGTCGCCCGAGGTCCCGCGCGCGCTCGCCCTAGTGGAGGAACACAGCCACGGCCGAACCGACGACGCCCAGGTCTTCGAGCGGCTGATGTGGCGCGAGAGCCGGCGGTGGCTCGGCAAGCCGCGCAACTGGGCGCTCGTCGAGGCGGTCGCCGGGGCGCTGGTCCGGGAGCAGGCCCTCGACGCGGCGCGCTTCAATGCGGTCATCGAGGACGCGCGGCATCGGGCGTGGCACGCCGCCAGGAAAAGCATGCCCAGCGTTGATCGTGCCGGGAAGGCGTGCCGCGGGACCTTCCGGCGGGAGGCGGAGATCACGCCGCGCTTCCGCGCCAAGGACGGCGTGGTGGTCTCGGTCTTTGCCCATGCTGGCCTTCCTGCGTCCATTGCCCATCGGTCGCACCCACCGTGATCAGCTGCGGCCGCGGCGCCGTGGGCTCGGTGGAATAATTTCAACTTCGAACGTCACCCGTGCCTGCTCGGGATCCACCATCACGGCCGGCCGCTGCGCGCTTCCCTCCGATCAGCGACAGAGGCCGGATGGAGTGGACGTCGCGCAGTCGTTGTCG
>CALBSQ010000153.1 GCA_937967325.1 uncultured Chloroflexota bacterium | reverse complement strand
CCGGAGCCTGCAACTGGGTCTTCAACGCGATGATGCTGGCTTCGTCCCAGATGGCCGCGTAGCGCTTCGTGAATTGATCCTGGCTTATGGTCGCCTTCGCCTCTTCGCTGAGTAGACCGTACATGCTATTGAAATCTTGGGCGGTCCAGGCCGTCAAGAATGCCTTGGCGGCGCTGTTCGGCGTGTTCGTCGGCACAGGGGTTGCCGTTGGCGGAACAGGTGTCGATGTGGCAATCGCTGTGGCCGGCAGGGTCGGCACGGCGGTGGGTTGCGCTGATGCAGAGGACTGGCCGGCCAGCGATCGAATCGGCGCCGCGCTACAAGCGGCGAGAGCGAGGGAGGCGACGGCGCTGCCGCTCAGGAGGCGAAGCAACTCTCGACGACCTATGGGGACCGCGTCGCTAATCTCATCCGCGCCCGCAATCCGTGAACGTGCCATCCTGCCTCCTTAGGTACCCCTGTACAGTATCACCGGAGTCGACCGCTGAGAGATGCTTACGCGGCGGGTTTCGTTCGTGAATGCGCTAAGATCGGGCACCTTCTACGGCACCGTGCCGCTACGCGCTCCCCATTGTCATCCTGAGCGCAGCGAAGGACCCCTGGCCGGGCAGACCAGACGGCTCACGGACCTGCGGAGCGCGAGCGGCAAGGCCAGGGGTTCTTCGCTGCGCTCAGGATGATAATGGGAAGCGCGTCCCAGCCTTGGTAGGTGCACGCTCGGCGCGCGGGATCGCCACTGTCTTTAGCTGAGCTTTAGTTTCTGACACTAGCACTTTAGGTCGTCTCACTACACTGTGTTGACGAGGTGTTGGCGCGTCGCTAACAACCAGTCCTCGCTAGGCAGATGGATCGCTCCTAATGAAACGACGCCTGTTGTCGCTAGCCATCGCAATCGCCTCACTGGCCGCGCTGGCCTGGAGCGCCCAACGCCTGCAGCTACTCGGCGCACCACTCCTGCCTGCGCCGCTGGCACGCCTGGCCAGCTCGTTGCCGAATCCCTTTCAGGAAATAGGCAGGGCCATCGCCGCGACCTTACGGCAGCTCACGGGATCGGTCGACGCGCTGGTAGTCGGGCTGCTCCAGTTCGCCGTCGTCGCACTGGCCGTCATGTTGGTCGTGTCTCTGATTACGACGCTCTGGCGGGGTCCTCGCCGGCGGAATATACCGGCGCCGCGCCCTCGGCCGGTGTCGCTGCGCGACTTCACCGCGCCGGTGTTGACCGAACGTCGCTGCGAGTTTTGTGGCCTGCCGGCCCGCGACGCCTGGCAAACTTGCCCGCGCTGTGGTCGATCGCTCGCCGCGGCGCGGGCCTCCTAACCCTCTGTCCCGAAGGACGTGACCATGGTTCCCTACGACGTTGCGAGTGCGGCGTTGGCCTTCTTATCGGCGGCGGCCAGGGCATCCTTCGGCTGAGCGGTCCCTGCCACCACCTGATCGAGTGTGCTCTGCAGGATGTCGCGCACCTGCTGCCAGGCCGAGATCTTGGGCTCTCCCTTGTTCCCCTTGTACTTCAGCCCGCTGATCGCCACGCCGTTGCGCCGGTTCTGCCCAAGGAACGTCTGGTAGTCGCTGGTCGTCGTTGCCGACTGCCGCAGGGGCATGTAGCCCGTCCCCAACGCCCACTTCGCCGTCTGATCTTTGGCGCTGAAGTACTTCATGAACTCCCAGGCCGCCCGCTGGGCGTCGGTGCTGGTCTTGAACAGGCAGACGTTCCCGCCATACAGGTCGGAAGCCGGCTCCTGCCCCGCCTGCCCCACCGGCGGCATTTCCGCTGTCCAGTTGAAGCTGATGTTGGCTTTCTGCAAGGCCGACAGCATGTAGGACCGCGCCGAGCTGCTTTCCTGATAGAAGGCGGTCTTCTGCTGCTGGAAATCCGTCTCCGACTGGAAGCCCTTCGGCGCTTGCACCTTCTTATCCTTGACGAGCGTCGCCAGGAGCGCGAGCGATGCTTCGGCTTCCGGTGTGTCGATGGTGAGCTTCTTGCCGTCGGCGCTCAACAGGTCGGCGCCGCGGCTGAACACCCAGGTGGCGAAGCGGGAGGCATCGGAGGCGAACTCCCAGCCCATGACGCCGCCCGTTCCCACCTTCTCCGCCTGCTGCTGGAACTCATCCCAGGTGGCCGGCGGTTTGGCGAAGCCGGCCTTCTGCAACAGATCGGCGTTGTACCACATCAGCTCCAGGCTCTTGGCGAAGGGGAAGGTGAGGAACTTGTTGCCGAACTGGGGGAACTTGCCCAGCTCAAGGAAGGCCGGAAAGAAGTCATTCTTGTCGTCGGCAGTGAGGCCGTACTGGGCGTTGTTGACGTAATCGTCCCAGGCGACGACCAGGTTGCTGCTGTAATAGTCGGCCACCTGGTTTTCGTAGGCCACCGACAGCGGCACCGGCTGCCCCGCATTGATGGCGGCCAGGTTGGCCTTGTAGAGGTCATTGTAGTTCCCCTTGTATTCGGGAACGATCGTGTAGTTCGACTGACTGGCGTTGTAGGCAAGTACGATCTGGTTGAGGAGCTGGGCATTCGGTCCGGACTGCGTGTGCCAGAACGTGGCCTTGGTCCCGCGAACGACCACGGGAACCGCGGTAGCGGTGGGGGCAGGCGCCGATGATGAGGCAGCCGCGCTAGTGCTGGCAGCGGAGCTGCTGCTTGCCGCGGTGGCGGCTGCCGCGCTCGCGCTGGTCGCAGTTGCGCTGGTGCTAGCACCGGCCGCGCTGGTCGCCGCGGAGCTGGACGCCGGCGCCGCGCTGCTTGCCGCGGAGCTGAGCGACGCCGCCGCGCTGCTCGAAGCAGCCGCCGGGGCGCTACCGGCCGCGCTCGATGCCGCGCCGGTTGGAGCGCCGCCGCCACAGGCGGCGAGCGATAGGCCGGCCACGGCGCTGCTTCCGATCAAAGCCAGGAAGTTCCTCCGAGTTTGCCGTTGCAACGATGTCCTCTCTTTCCTGCGGTCCTGATCCGTCAGGCACACTCAGCCTGGCGGCGTTTGTGTCCTTCTAACCTGACCGGCAGCGGCGCCGGCCAGCACACAGCGTACCAGCTTGGCGGTTAGCTGCTCCGCAGCTGCGCCGCCGAGTTTGGCAGCAAGTAATCGTCGAGGCGATGCAATACTTTGTGGCGCACAACTGCTCCGTTACCCTTTCAGTCCCGAACGCGCGATCCCTTCGATGAACTGACGCTGGGCTACCAAGAAGAGCACCAAAATTGGCAAGATCGTGAAGGCGGCAGCAGCCATCAGCAGATTCACCTGCGTGCCTTCCTCGGTGATGAAATAGGACAGGCCCACCTGCAAGGGCCGCATCTCATCGCTGCTGGTGACGATCAAGGGCCAGAGCAGTGAGTTCCAGCTCTCCAGGAAGCCAAACAGGGCCAACGTCAGCAACGCCGGCAGCGACAGCGGCACGACGATCCGCAGCAGATAACCGGGATGACCCAGCCCGTCTAGTTGAGCGGCTTCCCAGAGCTCGTTGGGTAAGCCGGAGATGAACTGACGCAGCAAGAAGATGCCGAAGACGCTCCCTAGCCAGGGCACGATCTGGGCGGGATAGCTGTTATACCAGTGCAGCGTCTTGATGACGATAAAGTCGGGGACCAGCATCGCTTCGAAGGGCACCATGAGCGTCGCCAAAAGGCAGACGAACACCACGTCGCGACCCAGGAACTGCATCTTAGCGAACGTATATCCCGCCAGGATCGAGGTGATCAGCATGCCGGTCGTGGTGACGGTGGCGATGAAGATCGTGTTCAAGAAGTAGCGTGGGAAGCCCTTGGGCCAGGAGCCGGGCAGATTCCAGGCGTCGGAGTAGTTCTGCCATTGCCATGCCTTGGGCAGGATCGTCGGTGGGTAGGCGAGCGCCTCGAACTGGGTCTTGAACGACGTGAGGATCATCCAAAGAAAGGGCGCCGCGACCAAGAAACCGGCAAGGGCCAGTGCGAGATGAATCGGGATGGCGCGGGGCCAGCGCGGCCTCCCCTGAACCTTTGCGCGAAGACCTGGCGTCGCGATCGCCTGCGTTTGTGATGCACTAGCCACCGGCTGCCCTCACACTGCGACCTACGACGCCAAACTGGACGAGCGTCAGGCTCAAGATGATGGCGAACAGGATGAAGGCCAGCGCGGAAGCATAGCCGAGGTGGCCGTAGCGGAACGCCTGATTGTAGACCAGCAGCGCCACGGTCGTCGTGGTATTTGCCGGGCCACCGCCGGTCATGATGTAGATCTGGTTGAACGCCTTGAAGCTCCCGATGATCGAGATGACCAGGATGAAAAACGTCGTTGGCAGCAGGAGCGGCCAGGTGATGAAGCGAAGCAACTGCCCCTCCGATGCGCCGTCGAGGCGCGCCGCCTCATAGAGCTCCTTGGGGATGGAGGTCAGCCCGGCGAGGAAGACGACGGTGTCGAAGCCTTGGCTGTACCAGATCGACATAACCGCGATGCAGCCCAGCGCCAGGCTTGGTCCAGAGGCCCAGGTGGGGGGGGTGATGCCGAACGGTTGTAGGGCAAGGGAGATCAGGCCGCGTGGCTCGTTGAGCCATTGTGGCGTCGAGGCGCCGGCCCACGTCCAAAGCGAGCTGATGATGCCCTCGGGACGGAAGACGGTCTGCCAGACCGCCGCCGCCGCCACGGTCGAGGTCACGTAGGGCACAAAGAAGAGCGTCCGGTATATCGCGACACCGGCAATATTCCGGCTCAGCAGGATGGAGACGAAGAGCGATAGGACGATGCTGGCGGGCACGGTAAGGACCGCGTACCAAATGGTCGTGCCCAGCGCCTGATGGAAGTCGCTGTCTTGGAGGATAACCCAATAGTTGGTCAGCGCGAGGAAGGCGCCTCGGAGCACTCTCCAGTTGAACAGGCTAATGTAGAAGGCAAAGGCAATGGAAAAGAAGTGAAAAACGGCGAGGATCACCAGCGATGGCAACAAGAAGAGATAGGCAAGTAGCGTGGTGCGCCAGTAGCGGCTGCGCCGCGGCGGCGCCCGGCGACCGGCGGTAGCCAGCGGTGGCGCGAACGGTGGAGCAAGGGCCATCCGGCCGCTACCTCACGACTCGCGCGGCAAGGAGCCATCCTCGCCGCGGTACCTCAATGGGAGAGTATAAGCCGCCAGGCGGGCGGGGTCAAAGTACGCACGTACCCGTTCACGGGGGTTGAGCCGGCGCGGGATCAGGGCGGGAGCAAGGAAGGGATGGGCTGGCCGCGGTGGGCGGCGGTGCAGGCGGCGGTGAGGTAGTCGAGGAGTCCGCGCTGTTGCTGCTTGCAGGTCGTGGCGACGGTGAGCATGCGGGCGACGAACCGGTTGCCGGCCTCGGTCTGCGTCCCCAGGCTCTGCTTGCGCCAGAGGACGGCGGGCCGGATGGCGCGCTCGGCGGCGTTGTTGGTCGGTTCCACGCCGGGGACGGTGACGAAGGTCCACAAGGCCGGCCACAGGACGAGCAAGGCGCGACACAGGCCGGCCGCGTTCGCGCTCGGGCTGCGCTGCCCGGTCTCCAGCAGCGTGCGGAACTCGTCTTGGATAGGCTGCATGCTGGCGAGCAGGCTCGCCCAGGCCGCCGGCTCGTCGCGCGCCGCGTGCCAGGCGGCAAACAGGCGCGCCACGAGCGCCAACGCCGGCTCGCCGACCGCCTTGGCGGCTCCGCCCCGATCGACCAGCCCTTGGAAGTCTCGTTTCAGGTGGGCCCAGCAGACCTGCCGCCGCAGGACGCCGAGCCAGAGGTAGGCCGTCCAGCGATCGCTGGTCACGATGCCGGCGAACTCCTCCCCGAGCAGGCCCTTGAGCACGCCGCCGCCCCGGCTCTTGGCGATGCTGAACACCGTGACCATGCCGGTCACCACCGCCCAAAGCCAGCACGGCTCCCCGCTTGCCGCCAACTCGTCTCATCGGCATTCGCCACCGCCGCCGCCCGAACGGCGTGCGCCAAGGCCGCGGTCGGCTCCGCCAGCGCCCCGGCGGTGGCCTGGCACAGGGCGTCGACGCTGCCCAGCGCCAGGTCCGCCCCGACCACATCGGCCAGCGCGCCGACCACCGCCCGGCGGCTCAGCCGGTAGCGCCCCGACAAGACCGCGACGGCGGCCTGCAAGCGCGGGCCGAACGCCCCGGTCGGCACGCCCGGCGGCAGGCCGGCCCGCGTCTGCTCGCCGCAGCACGGGCAGCGCACCCGCTGCAACCGGTACTCCGTCACTTCGACCCGCACCGGCGGCAGCTCACTCACCTGGTGGCGCTCCGCCGCCGCCGTCACCAACGTCGGCGCCTGGGGCAGCGCCAGGCTACAGCGGCGACACCGCTCCGGCCAGACCTCGACCACCGATCGACCCGCTCCGGCGGCAACAGGGCGCGCTCGTGGGCCGCATGCCCCGGTTGGCCACCCGGCTTGCGCCCGCTCGACGGCCGCTTGGCAGGGGGCGGCGCCGATGGCGGATCGGACGAGGGCGGGCGCGAGGAGTTCGAGGAGTTCTGCCCCAAGCACGCCTCCAACGCCGCGAGGCGCGACCGCAGCTGGCCCTGCTCCGCCCGCAGCGCCTGCACCGCCGCCCACAGTTCGCGAATGACGGCGTGCGCCTCCGCCAAGCTCTCCGGCAAGACCGGTTCCGTATCCATCCGACAGAGTCTGCGCCCCGGCGTCGCGCTCGTCAACTCACGCCGCGCTCACGCGCTCACCCACCGGCAGGGGGCGTGAACGGGTACGCCATTGATAAGGTCGCTTCGTTGGCTTCGACCCGAATGAAGGTATTGAAACCTCGAAGGGGGTCGGGGACATCAACGCCGCCCAGGTGGCGTCGCTCTGCATCGTTGGCTTCGACTCGAATGAGGGTATTGAAACAGACGCGGTGCGCCGACGCGCGTGCTTGGGGTCTGTTCATCACTCTATACGAAGGGACCGCAATATTCTCCGGGTGTTTTCTGGCCCTTAGCGGCCCCAAATGGGCCCTAGAACGACGAAACTCCCGGCGGAAGGGCTGTTCTGCGTCTCCATTCTCCATAGTTGGAGGAAGTCAAGAAGAGACGACATGGTCATCTTCTGCACATATGTCCAGCG
>CALBSQ010000152.1 GCA_937967325.1 uncultured Chloroflexota bacterium | reverse complement strand
GCCTTTCTGGGAGCGCCGGTGGTGCGCGTGTTCGGCGGCCGCTGGCAGACCACCCGCGACTTCGCCGAGTTTATGGCCGCCGGCGGGAGCGAGCCGGCGCTGTCCGGCTTCACCGACGAGGACGCGTTCGCCTGGTCCATCGAGGCGTTTCGTACGGCAGCGGCCTACGCTGGTGATCGCGGCGTCACGCTCGGCCTGGAGAACCATTGGGGACTTACGGGCACCGCGGAAGGGACGCTACGCATCATGCACGGCGTCGATTCCCCGTGGCTTCGTTTGATCCTCGACACCGGCAACTTCTTGCCTGGAGCGGACATCCCAGCGGAGCTTGGTCGCCTGGCCCCCGACGCCGTGATGGTGCATGCCAAGACCTATCTCGGCGAGGGCCTGATGTACACGGCGCGGACGGACATGACAGAGGCCGTACGGACGCTGCGTGCTGTGGGCTACCGCGGCTACCTCTCGCTCGAGTTTGAGGGCAAGGCGCATCCCGATCAGGGCATCCCGGCGGGGCTCGCGGAGCTGCGCAAGGCGCTGGGGTAACCTCTCCCCCGGCCCCTCCCCTACGAAGGGAGGGGAGCCTCACCGGGGATGACGATTTGGCCTCATCGCAGTGCTGGCTGGTGTTGCCAGGATAACCACCACCCTTACCGAAGAGGCTCCCCTCCCTTCGTAGGGGAGGGGCCGGGGGAGAGGTTCCTACCGCGCAGCCGCCATCACCGCATTGCTGAACATTGCTTGCCGCGGCCGCTCCGTCGTCCAACCGCTGACCAGCGTGCGGTTGGTCAGGAGGACGCAGGCGATGTCAGCGTGCGGGTCGGCCCAGACCATCGTACCGGTGGCGCCGGCGTGTCCGTAGGTGCGGTCAGAGGTCAGCTCGCCGTCGCGATGGAGACGCTTGCGCCCCTTGATCTCCCAGCCGATGCCCCATTCCACGGCCGACAGCGGAGTCGCGCGCGCCGCCGAGTCGCGCAGCTCGGGCGATAGGTCCGCCGGGGCATCCGGCGGCGCGAATTGCACCGTGGTCATCGCTCTGGCGGTGGCGGGGCTGATTATCCGCGGCGCGGCGTCAGCCGCCGGCGATAGGCCGATGCGCTGGCGACCGTTCGCGTCGGGCAGGAACAGGTCGACGAAGCGGATCAGGTCGCGCGGCGTGCTGAACATGCCACCCCACGGGATGCCCAACGAGCGGTAGTAGGCCGAGTTGGCGCCTTCCCAGTCCAACCCTTCTTGACCAGTGCGCTCGACCCAGGCGATGCGGTCGTTCCAGTCCGGCGGCGGCAGCATCGTGCTGCTCGCCATGCCCAGAGGGGCAAGGACCCGTCTCGCCACGAATTGATGAAGCTGTCGAACGGCAGGGGTGGCCACAGCCTGCCCCAGGGCGCCTGTCAGCGCTCTCCCGACGACCTCCGCCGCCATCAGGATGCCCGGGTTGCTATAGTAGTGGGCGCTTCCCGGCGCGAACAGCAGTGGCTGCCGCCGAAACGACCGCACGAAGTCTTCCAGCGGTCGGTGCGCCTGGCGCAAGGCAGTGTTGTCTTCGGAGAAGCCGGGCAGGCCGGAGCAGTGCGCCAGCACGTGGCGCAACGTTACCGCCCGCCGGTCAAAGGGTGTCTCCGGCGCATCCAGAAATTCGGGCAGCAGCTCGTGGAGCGGCTCGTCCAGCGAAAGCACGCCTTCCTCGACGAGCAGCATAACTGCCGTTGCCGTGAATGGTTTGGTGACGGAAGCAAGGGACCAGATAGTCTCGGAATCCACCGCCCGACCTTGCGGTCGATGGGCCAGGCCAACGTACGCCTCACCGGCGACGCGGCCGCCACGTGATACCAGGGCAGCCGCTCCGGGCAGGATGCCCTGGTCGACCCAGTCTTCCAACAAATGAAAGGCCCGATGCAGTCCATCCGGATCGAACGCCGCGTCACGGGCGCCATCGACATTAACTCCGTGCAATTCGCTACCTCCTAGGTATCTTCGGACTGGCAACCATACGTTCGCCAGTCATGAGTCGCCGGGCTAGTGGCTTCCCTCTGCCGGATGCGAGGACGGGCCCTCACCCCCGGCCCCTCTCCCGCTCGGCGGGCGAGCGGCGCCTCCACGGCGGGGATGGCTGCTAGTCGTGGCAGCCATCGCTGGTGCAGCCGTGAAGGGCAACGATCGTCACCGTCCAAGCTCCCCTCGCCCGCTCGGCGGGCGAGGGGCCGGGGGTGAGGGCCCATCCTCGCATCCGCCAACGGCGTCACGAATCAGCAGACCACTGATCTTCATCCTTCGGCCTCACGACTGCCCTGCAGCATCGCCGCCGTCAGCCCGACCAGCGCTCCAATGTGCTCGAAGATGAGGTCCGGAGCGGGGCCGTCATATTGCGATGGATCATGGGCATATTTGCCCTGGTGGACCAGGATGGTCAGGAATCGCTCCGGCTGCTTCCGCTTGATCGCTCCCAAGATGCGCGGCTTGTCTTCGATCATCGCGTATCGGTCCGCTGGAAAGGCGACGAGGACGCCGGGAAGCTCCACCTCCTTGTGCGTGACGATCATGACACGGCCACCCACGGCATCGGTTAGGCCGGCCCTGGCGATCTTGGCCGGTTGGTAGACCGCATCGCCGTCGGACAGGATGACCGTCGTACCGAGCTGCGCCAGGTGGTGCAGCGCTTCGATCACGCCGGGGAACCGATAGCGTTCATAGGGCAGGTCATTGATGAGCCTTGCCGCCTCGTCGGCCTGATCGCCGCTCACGCCGGAGGATTGGAAGCGTCGCAGCGTCTCCGGAAAGTCCACACGATCCGTGTCCTGGCGCACCGCCTCGTAAAGGTCCCAGAACCTCTGCGCCGCTGCATGCCCTACCGTCGATTCCAACGACCGCTCCATTTCGCGCTTCACGGCATCATTGTCCAGCAGGGTATTGTCCACGTCGAGCAGGAACACCCAGGTCAGCGCTGCCACTGCGTCAGGCTCCTCTGTGGTCACCAACGTGGAGTATAGCCATGCCGCCGAATGGTTCATGGGCGTGGTCGGGTACAGTACCCTGTACACCCGATGGCGTGCTCACGTGGAAAGGATACGGAGTGGTGCGCACAAGGCCGGTCGTCCAGATCAAGCGCTATGCCTACTACGAAGAGATCACCTACACTGACGGCAAAGCCGCGCGAAAAGCCCTCCAGCAGCAAGCAGGCGAGGAAGGCGGCCGCGGTCGGGTTTTGCCCGCGGTGGCGAAAGCCGCGCTCGGCGCCGGAATTGCCGTGCTTCCCCTCGTCGTTGCCCGCCTGGCGGGAGCCGGCGCCCGCCGCGCCCTCGGTGGCGGTGGCCGCCGCTGGCCGGAGCTGCCCAGCGGGAGGTAAGGGGCGAACGCCGGGCGGAGATTGGCGCGGCCAGAAATGGGGCCAGCGGCGTTCCGGTGCGGGTCTAGCGATGCCCTACCGATACCATTGCGCCTGCGCCTCGAACATCCTGGTGTATAGTCCGCCTTTAGCCAGTAGCTCGTTGTGGCCGCCCTCTTCGACGATAGTCCCATTCTGGAGCACCAGCACGCGATCGGCCAGTCGTGCCATCCCTAGTCGGTGGGAGATCATGATGGCCGTCCGGTCCCGGATCAGCTCGGAAAACCGCGTAAACAGCGCCAGCTCTGCCAGCGGGTCCAGTGCGGCCGTGGGCTCATCCAACACTAGCAGGTCAGCGTCGCGAACGAACGCCCGAGCCAGCGCGATGCGCTGCCACTGGCCGCCGGATATGTCCGTTTCTCCGAACTCCCGGCCGAGGTAGGCATCGAAGCCGCCCGGCAGCCGCTCGATGAGCCCGGCCACGTCCGCACGCGCTGCCGCGTCCAGCAGCGCGTCATCATCGCGCAGCCGCGCTAGATCCCCAAACCCGACGTTCTCCCTGGCGGTGAGTTGGAAGCTGGCGTAGTCCTCGAACACGGCCGCGATGCGCATTCTTGCCTCGACCGCCCTCTCCGGGGTAAGGGCAATGCCGTCCCGCCTCACCACTCCTTGCTCGGGCTGGTAGAGACCGATCAGGAGCTTGACCAGCGTCGTCTTACCGGCGCCATTCGGCCCCACGATGGCAATCTTTTCCCCACGCCCGATCCGCAGGTCGATGTCGTGCAACACCGGATGTGGGCTGCCGGGGTAGCGAAAGGCGAGACCCTTCGCCTCTACCGATGGAGGCCGAGGGGCCGGGGAGCAAGGGGGCAG
>CALBSQ010000151.1 GCA_937967325.1 uncultured Chloroflexota bacterium | reverse complement strand
CGGCGTCAGGAAGTGCGCCGTGAGGAGGTCAATGAGGAACGCGCTTGACGCTTCCTCGGTGCTGGCTTTCCTCTTCGATGAGCCTGGCGCAAACGTGGTAAAGGGTTTTCTCGACGATGGGTCCGCCCTTAGCGCCGTCAACTGGGCGGAGGTTCTGTCTAAGCTAGCGGAGCGCGGCGAAGACCCGGAACAAGTGACGGAGCGACTCATCGAGCAAGGCGTACTGGGCGTAAGCCTGACAATCGTCCCGCTAGATGAGGTTCAGGCGCGCCAGATAGCTCGTCTTCGCCTGGTGACACGCGCGACCGGCCTCTCCTTGGGCGATCGCGCTTGCCTCGCGCTCGCCCATGTAGTGGGCGTCCCAGCTGTTACCGCTGATCGGGCCTGGGCAACGCTGGGATCTGTCGGAGTGCCCAACCTGATTCTCATCAGATAGGTGGTACACTCCGGCGCTTGTCGCCCAGAAATCGGAGACGGCCGAGATGAGTCAGTTACAAGTCGGGCTGGTTGGCCTCCCGAACGTCGGCAAGACTACGTTGTTCAACGCCATGACGCGCTCCGAGGCGGCGGTGGCGACCTATGCCTTTTCCACGAGAGAACGGAACATCGGTACCGTGCAGGTGCCGGACGAGCGACTGGACCGGCTAGCCGAGATGTTCCAGCCCAAGAAGATCACGCCGACGGACGTAGAGTTCGTCGACGTGGCGGGCCTGGTGCGGGGCGCCAGCCAGGGCGAGGGGCTGGGGAACCAGTTCCTGGGCTACCTCCGAGACGCGGACGCCCTCGCCATGGTGGTGCGCTGCTTTGCCGCCGGCAACGTCGAGCACGTCGACGGCGACATCGATCCGGCACGTGACGTCGAGACCATCAATCTCGAGCTGGCAGTAGCCGACCTGGCGGTCGTCGATCGGCGGATCGAGCGCAGCCGGAAGGCTGCCAAGGTGCGCGATCCCAAAATTGAAGCGGAACTGGCTGCCCTCGAGCGCATTCGCGCGACGCTCAACGAGGGTGCGCCGGTCCGGAGCCTGGCGTGGGATGAGGCCCCACCGGTGCTCCGCGAGCTCAATTTCTTGACGGGCAAGCCGATGCTGTATGTGGCCAACGTCGACGAAGCTTACCTGGCAGCACACGGCGCTCGTTTCACCCCAGATGAGCATGGCGCGTGGGGCGTTCAAGACGCCGCGTCCGCCGAAGGCGCCCCAGCCGTCGTCGTCTCCGCCGAGCTCGAAGCTGGGCTGGTGTCGCTGAGCGAGGAGGAGAGTCGGGAATACCTGGCCAGCCTGAGCCTGACGGAAACGGGGTTGGCCAGCGTCATCCAGGCGGGTTATTCTCTGCTGCATCTGATCACCTTTCTGACCGCGGGAGAGCCGGAGGTACGCGCCTGGACGGTGCGCCGCGGGGCCGCGGCGCCGGAAGCCGCGGGCAAGATCCACAGCGACATCCAGCGCGGCTTCATCCGAGCGGAGGTGGTTTCCTTCACCGACCTGATGGCGGCCGGATCGATCGCCGCGGCGCAGGCTCGCGGTGTATGGCGGTTAGAAGGTCGCGACTACGTGATGCAGGACGGTGACGTCGTGCATTTCCGGTTTAATGCGTAGCGGTTATCTCGCAAAGGCCTGGATGGGTTTGCTCCCAGACGGCGAGGTCGCGCAGCACCTCACCCGCCTTCTCCACCGCGAAGGATGGCCACCAGGGGGTGCCAGCCGTCAGCGTGAGCGGATGCCAGCGAGCGTAGGCGGCAAGGCGGCGATGAACGTAGCACGGCGTCCCAGACAACGTTCCCAGGTAGGCGAGGTCGGGATCGTGCGCCGCCCACTCCACATGTGACCACTCTGCAGTCAGCGCTTCGGTCGGTAGGGCGTAATTGCAGAGGATCGTGATCAACACTGCCTGCCCTTGGCGCCGGTGCTCCAGCAGGCGGGATGCCTTATTGTCGACAGCGATGTCCATCGGTAGCTCCGTTGCTCTGCCGGGACAACGCTGTCCCGGCATGCTTCCATTCTCTCACAAGAATGGCGCCAGTGCAACGGCTTGGTGTCTTACGTTCAGCTAATTCCTACATTCGCGCTGGCGGTGGCGCCGTTACGCTGCTGGCCATCACGGTGGCGGGGATAGCGGCGCCGCTCGGAAATGCCGAGCCGAGCTCGGGTCGCGGCTCCAGGGCGGGGGCAGGGACGCCCACTTCCTCGCCGTGAATCTCGCGGTCGCCTGTCTCCAACGCGGCCTCGGGCAGGCGAAGCGGCACGATGAGACCGACTACCTTGACCACGGCGAACGTGCCGATGGCGCACCAGACGATCACGAAGGCGGCTGCCATGGCCTGGATCGCGAGCTGGTGGATGCCGGAGCCGTAGAAGAGGCCGCCTACCGACACGTTCTGGGTGTTGCCGCTGCCAAAGTAGACGACCATGTTGGGGTCGGCCACCAGGCCCACCATCAGGCCCCCGATGAGGCCGGCGAAGCCGTGTGTGTGTATGACGCCCAGTGCATCGTCGACGCGCCGGAAGATGGCGACCCGGTTCATCGTGACCCAGGGGATGGCCGCGGCCACGACGCCGATGGCGATGGCCCCGACGCCGTTGACGTAGCCGGCAGCCGGCGTGATCGCGACCAGTCCGGTGATCATTCCGTTGACGGCCCCGACCAATGACGGCTTGCCCACGGCGAATAGGTCGATCGTGAGCCAGGTCAGCATCGCGGTGGCTGCTGCCAGGTTGGTATTGAGGACCGCCGCCGAGGCGTCGGCGTTGGCGAAATAGGGGTCGCCGCCGTTGAAGCCGTTCCAGCCCAGCCAGAGGAGGCCCGCTCCGGCCATGGTCATCAGCAGGTTGTTCGGTCCCGGGTTGGCGCGATCGCGAGCCAGGCGGGGGCCGAGGATGGCCGCGGCCACGAAGCCCGATACGCCGGCGGACAGGTGGATGACGTAGCCGCCGCTATAGTCCACGGCACCGGCCTGCGCCAACCAGCCGCCACCCCAGAGGGCGAAGGCGTCCACGCTGTAGACCACGGTGGACCAGATCGGCACGAGCAGCATCCAGGCCTTGAAGTTGATGCGGCCAACGAGACTCCCCAGGAAGAGCAGGGGGGTGATCGCCGCGAACACAAACTGGAAGTAGACCAATGAGGCCTGTGGGAACCGGAAGTCCGGCATCGCCCCTTTCAGGAGCGGGATGTTCGCCCGGGCCTGCTCGGCTGCCTGGCTGAGCGAGGCGCCGGGGATACCCAGCACGTTGTTTAGGGGCCCGAGTGGCAAGGGGTCGCCGAAGCTCATCTTGAAGCCCCAGAGGGTCCAGGTGATGAGCACGATGGCGAAGCCATAGAAGGCCATCATGGCCGTGTTCACGGCCCAGCGGCGTTGGACGACGCCGCCGTAGAGGATCGCCAGGCCGGGAATGCTCATCAGCCCGACCAGGGTGGCGGCAACCAATTGCCAGGCGTTATCGCCCGGTTGCAGCCAGGTAGGATCAGGGGTCACAGGGTCCCTCCTTCGCGGTTGTCGTCCTGCCGCTCATGCGGCAGCAAACGGATGGCGACCCGGCAGTGGGTAGGAGGGCGCCCTCGCCCTAGGATGCTATCCGGCGTGCTAGCCCGCCGGGATGTCGGAGGTCGCCGCGCCACCTATGGACACCAAAAAGCCTTCCGCCTACGGGAGAGAGGCGGAAGGCGTCGATGCCTGTCGGTGCAACGGGGCAACCTGCCGAGCAGCAACGCTCAGCACGTTCCGACCGTAGCTACCATACCGAAGACGGTCGGTCCTTGTCAACATGGGCCAGACCTCCGGGTCGTCAGTGAGCGGACCGGGTGTGCCACAGAGTTTTGCGTTGCTCGGCTGCTATCCGCCTGGCGCGGGGACCGCCGAAAAACGGGGTTCGCTGAAGCCCCTTCTGACAACCAACCTGCCAGTGCAATATTCTGTGGCACGCCCGGGTGGACCGTAAGAGTCCACATCCCGCGGCGGCAATGGGGGTAGGACCGGGTTGACGGGGGCGTGCCGCGGGGGCACGATTGGGGGATGAGCCCGCCTCCCCCGTCGCCCGACGAGTTGGCCGCCCCGGCGCTGCGCCGGGCGTTGACCATGGAGCGCGCGCGCCGGCAGGCATTGGAGCAGGAGCACACGCGGCTGCGGGCGGCGCTGGAGCGCCAGAACCAGGGGCTGACGCAGCTCCGGGGGGAGCAGCAGGCGCCGCGGGCGCGGGAGCGCGAGTCCACGGCGCAACTGGCGGCGGTGCTGGCGCAGGTGCCGGCGCTCGCGGGGGAAGTGGCCGCGCTGCGAGCGGAGAACGCGCGGCTGCGGGGCGAGCGTGGGGAGGAGCAGCCGGGGGCAGCGGCGCGGCGGCGCCCCTCCTGGGCCAAGGCCAAGACCCCGAAGCCGGCGACGAAGCGGGAGCGCAGGAAGCGCGCGGCCGAGCACAATCACGGCCGGCGCCGGGCGGCGGGGGCGGCGGTGACCCGGACGGTGGAGCACGCCGTGGGGGCGTGCCCCGAGTGCCAGGCCGCGCTGGCGGGCGGCTGGGTGGCGGGCCGGGTGCAGGTCCTGGATCTGCCGCCGCCCCGGCCGGTGGAGGTGACCGAACACGTCCTGCTCGAGCGGCGCTGCCCGCGCTGCCATCGGCGGGTGCGCCCGGCGCCGCCCGGCCCAGCGAGGGGACGATTGGGGCAGCGGCGGTTCGGGCCGCGCCTGGTGGCGGCGCTCGCTGTCTGGCGCCCGCTCGAACGCCTGCCGGTGCGCCAACTCCAGGCGCGCCTGGCGCGGGAGCACGGCCTGCCGCTGAGCCGGGGCGGGGTCATGGCCCTCCTGCACCTGGCCGCCCAGCAGGCCCGGCCGGCCTACGCGCGGTTGCGGGACGAGGTGCGGGCCAGCAAGGCCGTGCACCTGGACGAGACCACCTGGCGGGAGGATGGGCAGCACGGCTACGTCTGGGTGGCGACCACGCCGGACGCCTGCTACTTCCATCGCGACCAAAGCCGCGGCGGGCAGGTGGTGGAGGCGCTGCTCGGCGCCCGGACCGACCGCACCTTCGTCTCCGACTGCTCCGTCGCCTACGACCACTGCCCCGAGCAGCATCAGCGCTGCTGGGCGCACCTCTGGCGGGACATCGACGATCTGCAGGCCCAGCACCCCCAGGAGGTCGCGCTGGCCGCCTGGGTGGAGGCCAGCCGCGCCATCTGGCGCGCGGCGACCGCCCCGCGCCCCACGGCGGAGGCAGGCGAGGCCCCCGCCGCTGTCTCTTATACACATCTGACGCTGCCGACGATCTTACGCGTGTAG
>CALBSQ010000150.1 GCA_937967325.1 uncultured Chloroflexota bacterium | reverse complement strand
TAGGTCAGCGACTGACGGTAGGTGCAGTGGCGCTGCACGTTGGGCATGTCGGAACCCCAGATCAGGCGATTCCCGCCGACGAGGCGGTATAGCCGCTGCATGGCAGGGTGGACGGTGCGGTAGGGATAGTCGTCGAGGCGGCCTTGACTGATGGGATAGAGCAGCTCGATCAAGAACTGCTCGCGCCTGAGCAGCTCCTGCAGCGGCTCGGGCAAGTCAGTGCGCAGGAACTCGACATCGATGCCATGGGTCAACACGCAGCGAATGTCGGGATATCGGTCGGCCCAGCGGTTCAGCCGGTCGATCTGGTCTAAGTAGGTCCGTGCCGTCGGCACCGGCACGCCGATAATCTCCCAGAAGACGGGAATGCGGAGGCGGCGCACGGCGTCCCAGAAGCCGTCGAACGCGGGATCCTCGAAGGAGCGGCGGTAGCTGTCGGCAAAGTGGCCGCGCGTGGCGTAGTAGAGCCCGCGCATGCCCTGGCCCCGAACGGCCCTCTCCAACCGGGCGATCTCGGCCGGGTTGTCGGCCCGCGACTCATCGACGTCCGCGAGCGGGATGAACTTCCCGGGATGCGCGCGGCAGGCGTCGGCAAAGCACTCGTTGAGCCTGCCGTAGAGGCGGGCATTCTGGAGCACGACGATGTCCACGCCGGCGTAGGCCATCTCTTGCAGCAGAAAGTCGGCGGGCGCCTCCATGCGCTGCAAGGAGGGCGGCAGGAACTGCCGGTAGTAGTGCTGGCCTTCTGTCGCCCACTCGAAGCGGCCATAGGGGCCAACGCGAAAGTCGCTCCCGGCGAAGGCGGCAGGGCTCTCGTAGCTGCCGTCGCCCAAGACGCCGCTGTAGCTCTGCCGGTGGTCGGCTAGTCGCCGTGTGGGCTGCGGGTGGGTGGCGATGTACAGCTCCAGATAAAGGCGGTGCTCAGCCTCTGTGGAAAAGCCGGAAGCGCCGCCCAGCGGCGGGAAGATGTGGGCGTGGGCATCGACGATCATGCCGTCAGCCGGCGGCAACTACGGGCGTCGAGCCGGTTGTCTCGGCGACCGCGTCCGTCTCCACCGGCGACATGTTGGCCCAGTTGTGGCCGACGCGGACGTCGACCCTGAGCGGGACGGCCAGCTCCATTGCGCTTTCCATCGTCGAGCAGACGAGATCGGCCAGCTCGGCGATTTCCTCATTCGGCGTCTCGAAGAGCAGCTCGTCGTGGATCTGCAGGAGCATACGGCTGCGCCAGCCGCGGCGGCGAATCTCGTCGTGCAAGCGAATCATGGCGATCTTGATCACGTCGGCGGCGCTACCTTGCACGGGCGCATTGACGGCGGCGCGCTCGGCCTGCGCCCGCACCTCGCGCAACTGGGAGCCGAGCTCGGGCATGACCCGTCGACGTCCGGTGATGGTCATGACGTAGCCGCGCTGCGTCGCCTCGCGCTTGGTCTGGTCGATATACTCGCGCACGCCGGGGAAGGTGGCGAAGTACTGGGCGATGAAAGCGGCCGCCTCCTGGCGCGATACCTCACCCTGGCGCGCGACCGCCTGCTCGCCCATGCCATAGAGGATGCCAAAATTAATGACCTTGGCGATGCGGCGCTGGCTCGACGTGACCGCGTCGGCAGCCACGGCGAAGATGCGTGACGCCGTGGCGCTGTGGATGTCCTGCCCAGCCAGGAAGGCTGCCAGCAGCGCTGGGTCCCGGCTGAGGTGGGCCAGCACGCGCAGCTCCACCTGCGAATAGTCGGCGGCCAGCAGCGACGAGCCCGGATGTCCGGCGACGAAGGCGGCGCGAATCAGTCGCCCCGTGTCGCTGCGAATGGGGATGTTCTGCAAGTTCGGCCCCGAGGAGCTGAGGCGTCCCGTCGCGGCGCCGGTCTGGTTGAGGGAGGTGTGGACGCGACCGGTGTCCGGATTGATCAGCGCCGGCAGGCCGTCGATGTAGGTCGACTTGAGCTTGATGAGCTCGCGGTATTCCAGCACCTTGTCGACGATGGCGTGGCGGCCGCGCAGGCCCTCCAGCACTTCCGACGCCGTGGAAAAGCCGGTCTTGGTGCGACCACCGGAGGGGAGCTTGAGCTCTTCGAACAGCACCTTGCCCAGTTGTTGGGTAGAGTTGACGTTGAAGGGGTGGCCGGCGAGCGCGAAGATCTCCTGTTCCAACGCCAGGAGCAGAGCGCCAATCTCCTTCGACATCTGCCGCAGCGTGTCGCCGTCGATGGCGATGCCCTCCAGCTCCATCGCCGCCAGGACGCCAATCAAGGGAACTTCGACATCGCGATTGAGGCGGTCGAGACCCTGCTCCTCCAGGCGCGGCCCGAGCAGCTCGACCAGCCGGTAGGTCATGTCGACATCGGCGCAGGCGTAGTACCCTGCCGCCTCCACCGGCACGTCCGTCATCGAGATCTGCTTGTTGCCGGTACCGATCAGGTCGGTGATCGGCGTCATCTCAACGCCGAGCTCGGTGAAGGCCAGATCTTTCAGGCCGAGGCTGCCCCGAGCCGAGCTCAGCAAGAACGCGGCGATCATGGTGTCGAAGGCGAGCCCCTCGACAGCAATGCCGTGGCGCGCCAGCACGTTGATGTCGAATTTGGCGTTGTGGGCGTACTTGGGAAGCTTGGCATCCTCCAGCAGCGGACGCAACAGCTCAACAGCGCGCTCCAGGGGCGCCTGCTCGCCCGGACTGCCGTCGGCGTTCGCCAGCGCAGCCTCGTGGTGGCCGACCGGGACGTAGTATCCCACCGCGGGCCCTGGCGAGAGCGAGACGCCCACGAGCCGCGAGCGGATCGCGTCAGGCGCCGTGGTCTCCACGTCAAACGCGAGACCCGACGCTTGGCGGAGCGTCTGGACGACCTCGCCCAGTTGGCGCTCATTGCGGACGACCGTGTACTTGACCGATTGGTCTGGCACGGGCGCTCGCGGTCCCGACGGTCGTTCGAGATCAGGGAATAGGGATGGCTGGGCGGCAGCAGGTGGGAGCAACATTTCCTGGCCGGATGGGGCCGTGGATGGCCCTTGCTCCTGTGACGCGACGCCCGACCGATCCGATGACTCGGCCCCGGCACTACCGGCGGCGTCTGATTGCGGTAGCTTGACCAACAGGGACCGGAACTCTAGCTCACGGAAGAGCGCGATGGCCTCATCGCGGCGATAGCTCGTGACGCGGCAACATTCGCGGTCGAAGGTTACGGGCGCGTCGCGGCGGATGGTGGCGAGCACCTTGCTCTGACGAACCTGATCAGCGGCGGCGCCCAGCGCCTCCGCCACCCGCGGCTTCAGGTCCGCCAGGTGCGCCAAGACGCCGTCGACGTCTCCGTACTGCCCGATCAAATCGGAGCCAGTCTTATCGCCAATCCCCGGCACCTTCGGGATGTTGTCCGAGCTATCGCCGATCAGCGCCTTGTAATCCGGCAGTTGGGCGGGCGCGAAGCCAAACCGCTCCTTGACAGCCTCGGGGTCATACAAGGTCGTATCCTGAACGCCACGACGATTGATCAGCACCGTGACGTGCTCATCGACCAGTTGCAGCGCATCCAGGTCGCCCGTGACGATCGTCACGTCCAGCCCTTGGCCCAACGCCTGGAGGCTGATCGTGCCCAGGACGTCGTCTGCCTCGAAGCCCGGCGTCTCGTAAATGGGCATCGCCAGCGCTTCCACCACCTGGCGAACCCGTGGAAACTGCACAGCCAGCTCGTCGGGCATCCTGGGCCGGTGCGCTTTGTAGGCGTCGAACTGGAGTTTCCGAAACGTCGGCGCGGCCATGTCGAACGCCACGGCGGCGAATGCCGGCTTGACTATTTGGAGACCGGTGAGGAGCATCGACGTGAAGCCAAAAGTCGCGTTGACTAACTCTCCGCGCGAGGTGGTAAGCTGGCCGATGGCGTGAAAGGCTCGATGTACCAGCGCGTTGCCGTCAACCAGCAACAGCCGCTCCCGTGAGGCCATGCAACCCTCCCTTAGCGGCGCAGGAAGCCGCGCATGCGATCCTCTTCGGCTCTCACCCGCGCGTCGTCCTCTCGTTGCAGGCGGGCAACTTCATCGTCCACACGCATGTCGCTCAACGTCGGGAGGATGAGGGGGAAGCAGGTCTCCCACACGAGATACAGCAGCATGGACAGCGTGATGCCCAAGAAGAGATACAGCACGCCACGATCAAAAACGGACGGCGACCCAGCGACCAGATCCGGGTGGAGCGTTTTCCGTCCTATTCCGCCGCCGTGCCCAAGCAGCGCCATCAGTACGGCGGTGACCGGCGCGAAGAATCCGAGCAGCGCCAGTGCGCTCTTCGGGTGATGCAAATAGTAGCGCAGTCCCCCCTGTCGTCGGTAGTCAAGGCGGCGAAGGCTGGCGGTAATCGCGCCCGCCAGTCCGAGCGTCAACGCAGCCAGGCAGATGACGGCGATCAAGTCGGCCCGGCTGGTTGGGGTCCCCTGTTCGGACGGGCCGGCGCCGGAAGCGAGCGACACTGCGCTACCCTGGCCGCCAAACACGATCCAGTACAGGAAAGCCGCGGCGACGGCGACAACGATCACGAGCGGCAAGACGGCCAGACCGGCGACAAACCCGGCAGCTGCCACCTCTTGCGGCCTCGCGAACAGGAACATCACGTCGCGCCGAAAACGGCGCACCAGACGCGCATCGTCGCGGTTGGCGTCCGACCGATAGTCGGTTCCATACAACACGAGCGTTCACCAGATCTCTGCTGCCGGGCAGAACCAGTGCGGCCGAAGCACACATCCCCTCGCCAGCCGTCATAAGTATACTGCCTAATGCTGCGTCACATCGCCGTCCGCGGCTCACTTCGGAGCCAACCGATGGGCAGAGAAGGAGAAGGTACGCCTCAATGCTCCTTTGCCGAACCGCGGGTGAGCTTGAGGAGGCGCTCGGGTCGCTGCCCAAGCCAATGGGTCTCGTGCCGACCATGGGGGCGTTACACGCCGGCCATCTTGCCCTGGCCCGCGTGTCCACGGCGGAAAATGCCGCCACGGTCGCCAGCGTGTTCGTCAATCCGGCACAGTTCGGGGCGACAGAGGATCTGCGCAACTACCCGCGCGACTTGGAGCGTGACGCCGGCTTGCTCGATCGCCACGGCGTCCATGTCACCTTCGCGCCGGCTGTCGAGGAGATGTATCCGCCGGGGTTCGCCACCTGGGTCGTGCCGGACGGCCCGCCGGCGGCGCGCCTGGAAGCCGAGCGACGGCCAGGCCATTTCCGGGGCGTGGCGACGGCGGTAACGAAACTATTGCTGCTGGTGCGTCCCGATGTGGTCTATTTTGGGCAAAAGGACGCTCAGCAGCTCGCCGTTATTCGCCGGCTTGTCGCTGACCTGCATGTGCCTTGCCGAGTCGCAGCGGTCGCGACCGTGCGCGATCCCGATGGTCTGGCGCTGAGCAGTCGCAACGTCTACCTCAGCCCCCCTCAGCGTCGAGCGGCTACCGTCCTGTCCCGCGCGCTGCGCACCGCCCAACAGGCCTTTGCCTCGGGCGAGCGCGATTCGCGGCAGCTCCTCGAGACAATGCGTCAAATCGTCGAAGCGGAGCCAGGAGCAACACTCGACTACGTCGACCTAGCCGACCCGGACACGTTTGCCGCGCCCTCAAGCGTCGAGTCGCGCACGCTGGCGCTGATTGCTTGCATGGTCGGGCCAACGCGGTTGATCGATAACACGCCCCTCGGCGCGCCGCTCGTCGGCGGGCGATGAGGCGAGGGGGCGATGAGGCGAGGGGGCGATGAGGGGCGTGTTATCGATCAACCGCGTTGGCCCGACCATGCAAGCAATCAGCGC
>CALBSQ010000149.1 GCA_937967325.1 uncultured Chloroflexota bacterium | reverse complement strand
TACACGCGTAAGATCGTCGGCAGCGTCAGATGTGTATAAGAGACAGGAGCAGGGGTGAGGTCGGGACGGAGAGGACAGGTGGCTCTCCTCCACCGTCCCCGCAGCCGGCAGTTCCCGGCTCGGGGCTCCCGCTAGGCACTCCTTCTCCCAGTTCCGACCTCTCCCCTGCTCCGCCCCCCCCCGGCGACGCGGACCACCCGCGGGCAACGCCGCTCGCCCGGCAGGTTGCGGTGGAGCACGGCGTTGACGTGGCGGCCGTGCCGGCTACGGGGCCGAGCGGTCGGGTCACGCGCGGGGATGTGTTGGGCTACCTTTCCTCCGCCAGGGTGAACGCCGCTCCAGCTCCGTCGACGGTTGCTACCGCGACGCCGATCAGTTCCCCTGCAGGCCAGCGCACAGGACTCCCAGCCGCGGCAGTCTCGGCATCGGCTGCCACCTTCACGGCGCCCGACGAGCGCGAAGAGCGCGTCATTATGTCTCGGCGCCGGCGGACCATCGCCCAGCGCCTGGTCGAAGCGCAGGCGACGGCAGCGATGCTGACGACCTTCAATGAGTGCGACATGACGGCGGTCATGGACGTGCGCAAGCGGCGTCGTGACGCTTTCCGCGAGCGCTACGGTGCGAGCCTTGGTTTCATGTCCTTCTTTACCAGGGCAACGGTAGGCGCACTCAAAGCATTTCCGCGACTTAACGCCGAGATTCGCGGGGGAGACCTCATCCTCAAGCGTCACTACGACATCGGCGTGGCCGTCGATACCGAAGAGGGTCTGGTCGTTCCCGTCGTGCGCGATGCCGATCGTCTCCGCTTCGTGGAGATCGAGCAAACAATTGCGGACCTGGCCAAAAAAGCGCGCGAAGGGAAGCTGTCCATTGCCGACTTGCAAGGCGGCACCTTCACGATTACCAACGGTGGGGTCTTTGGATCGCTTATGTCTACCCCAATCATCAACATGCCGCAGGCTGCCATCCTCGGCATGCATCGCATTCAGGAGCGACCAATGGCAATTGATGGACAGGTCGCCATCCGGCCCATGATGTACCTCGCGCTCACCTATGACCATCGCATCGTCGACGGCCGTGAAGCCGTACAGTTCCTCGTACGGGTCAAGGAATTCGTTGAGGATCCTGAGACGATGCTGATTGAGGGATAAGTAGTCGAGGGCCGACGTTCACATTGTTCGGCCCGAAACAGCAGGATAAGAGCTATCACGAGCAGATACAACAGAGGATTCGAGGCGGATCTTGTGTATGAAGCCCTCGGTTCACAGTACCTTCATGCGAATGTGTTGATAATGTGGTATGACAGCAGTGTCGGCGGGCCCGGTTTTGCTGGCGGCTCGTCGCGTGGCACGGCACAGGGGAGGCGCCGGGTCCGATGGTAAGCGCCGCCGCGCTCGACTGGCAGGACTTGCTCTTCGGGGCGAAGACGGAGTTCCCCGAGCTCGGGGAACCCTACGTTCCGCGCCCCAGGCTCCACATGTTGCTGGAGCAGGCAGCGCGCAAGCGCCTGACCACTATGGTCGCCGGCGAAGGCGCCGGCAAAACGCTGTCGCTGTCATCGTACGCGCGCGGACGCGCCGAAGGTACGGTGACCTGGTACACCGCCGACGACCTGGACGAGACTGCGCTTGATCTGCTGCGTGGTCTCAAGATCGCCCTGCACGGGCAGGCATCGCGTAGTCAGCAAGAGATCGGAGTCCTCTCCGAAATCGTGGCCGCGATCAAGCAGCGCGCTCAGCGCCTGCCGCTGCTGATCGTAATTGACGAGGTGCATAAGGCCCCCGCCGCGGCGGTGGCGATGCTCCTGCGCTATCTGCCGAACGAAGCGCGACTGCTGATCGCTGGACGCGGCATACCGAACGGGCTGGAAGAGCTCGTCGACTGGTATCGGGCGCACAACCAACTGGCGTCGCTGGGAGCAAGCGACCTCGTGCTCGACGCCACCGAAGCGGCCGCCTTTGCCCGTGCCTATGGTCACGCGTCCGGCCAGATGCCCTGGGCAGGGGCGTACGCCCTCGCCCTGCCTTTGGCCGACTATCTCTCGCAGCGCATGCTGCCGTCTATCAGCGATGATCTGTGTCGATTGGTGGCTCCGGCCGCGGTGCTGACTAGCTTCACGGCGCAGCAGTTCCAGGCGCTGACGGGTGGGCGATGCGGGCCGGACGTGCTCGACATGCTCCTGAGCACCACACCGCTGCTCTGCCGGCACGGCGAAGACTACGAGTGGGCGCCCGGGGCGGCGGAGGTATTGCTGGCTTTATTGTCGGAAGAACGTCGATGCCAGGCGCACCTCCAGGCTGGTCAGCTCTTGCTCACCCTGTCACCTCTGCGCGCGGCGCGCAGCTTTGTCTCGGCCGGGGCGCCCGAATTCGCGGCCCAGGCCCTTGACGTCGCTCCTTCTTGGGCCTGGACATCGTTGCCAACCGCGGCGGCCGACGTGCTCCAGGCGCTTCCACCCGCGGCCCTGGCCAGCCACCCGGCCTTGCTGCTGGCGCGGGCCCGGGCGGCGCTCGTGGGGCAGACGCCCCTCGAAGCTGCTGGGCTGCTGGCCCACGTCCAGCCGCGATCGCCGGCCGAGGAGGTTGAGCTCCTGGCCTTAGGGGCCCGCGCAGCGCTGGCGGGCGGTCAGGCGTGCGTGCTGGAGAACGCGCACGCGGAGATCCAAGCGCTGGGACATCGCTTGCGAGGCGTGGACGGTGACGCCGCGGTCAATGCCCTAATCCAGGCAGCCACGCTTGCCGGACTCGCCGGCCGTCCCTCAGAGGCCATAGCCGACCTTCGCCTGACACTTGATCTGCTCGCCACCGGCGCCGCTAGCGCACAGCAGCAGTATCTCACCGCCTTTGCCCGGACGAGCCTCGGCATGGCCGTCACCAGCGAGGGCGACGTGCGGAGCGCCATGCCGATCCTAGAGCGTGCCGTGCAAGAAGCTCGGGAGCAAGGCGACGGGATACGGCTCGATGAGGCGACCAATAACCTGGCCATCTGTCTGAGCGGAGCGGGGCAGTGGGCGAAAGCGGTATTGGTGCTGCACGAACGTCTCGGCGACGAAACCACTCCGCGCCCGCCGGCGTTGCGGACGGGGATGTTGAGTACCCTGGCCGATCTCTGCGCTACTTCGGGAGAAGATGAGCGCGCCATTCGGCTCTACCGTGAAACGTTGGCCTCCCTGCGCGACGGCGACCCGTACGGTCTGGCTCCCCATAATAGAGCGTCACTCTGCCTCTTGCTAGGGAGACGGGGTCTGTACGTCGAAGCGCAGCACGAGCTGGAGCTCTTGACGGCGGGGGCGCAGGCGAATCACCAGGGTTACGCGATGCTCGCCGGCGGGGTTCTGGCGTTCCTCAACGGTCGATACGCCGAGGCGATGGCAACGCTGACGTCGGCCGCGGCGTCACCGACCGCCAACGGCTTGCAGGATGAGGTGCGAGTCCGGCTCTGGTTGGCGTTGGTGCATCATAAGGCGGGAGACACGACCACTGCCGCCGCGGCTCTGGAGCCGCTGTCCGGGCGCCTGGCGACGGATCTCGGGCCGGCTGACGAAGCCTACTTTGCCGATGTCCTCGCCTTGCATCGCGGCACGCCCGTCCGTGACGTTGCCGGGTTGGCGCCGACGTTGCTCCACGCCCTCCGTCGCCCGCCGACGCGACAAGAGCGCCCGGAGCGGTTGGCCATTCGCCTGCTTGGTACGCCGCAACTGATCGTCGACGGCGAACCCGTCGGGCCGACCATCTGGACTTCCGAGCGCGCGCTCGAGCTGTTCAGCTACCTCGTGACCCGCCGGAAGCCGATTCGCCGCGAAGAAATCGTCGCTCACTTGCTTCCTTGGGCGGAGCAGGAACGAGCTCGACAGCAACTGAGCAACATGCTCTCGCGACTGCGGCGCGCTGTGCGCCTAGCCACCGGGCTCACGGGTGATCCGGTGCTGTGCGACGAGCGTGATCGTTGCTCGCTGGACCTGGCTGCGCTGGCAGACAATGTATCCATCGATGTCGATGAGTTGGAAGGCTGGTCGCGAGATGTCCGCGACCGGTCGTGGACTGGGCCGATCGCCCCGTTGCTTCGCCTCACCGATGGCGAGTTCCTGGAAGGTTTCCAGGGCGAGTGGCTGTTGCCCTACCGGCGGGCCTACGCCGACATCGGGGATCTGGCGCTCGAACACGCGCTGGAGCGTTGCGAGGCTTCGGGGCGATTGCAAGATTCGCTGGTGCTGGCCGAGCGTCTTTCCGCGCTTAATCCAGAAAGCGAGCAGGCGACTCGCCGCCTGTCGGCTCTGCGTCGAGCGACCACGGTCAGTCGCGTGACGGCCGCGGGAGCCCTCCAGGCTTCCTGACAGACGGATCCCGCCCCCGGCGTCTACCGGCGTCGTCAAAGGCCCGATCCTAGTTTATGTCTAGCCTGATAGGGCGCCGATAGACCCCGTCGCTACGCTCTACTCGTCTGCTGAATGAGTCGATCCGGCAGGCTGAAGAACGTAGAAGGAGTCCCTAATGCGCCGTTCCGTTATCGTCGCCTGGATCACCGCTGCTGTTGCCCTCGCCATCGCCGCTGGCGCTCCCGGGCTCTGGCCCATTGGTTAGGCCGTCCCCTAGATGGTCCTAGGTCTGGCGGTTCTGGTCGTCGCAATTCCGCTGGTCGTTTTTGGCGGGTCTGCCCAGCATGGTCAGGGGGGATCCTTGCCGCTCCCGCGGGGAGCGATTTGGCTTGCGCTGGGTCTGGCGCTGCATCTTATCTGGATCTATGGCATCTCTCGGTCTGCCAACGTTCCGTCGTTGGTGACGTGGCTGCCGCTCGCCGCGGATGTCCCCATCGTTATCTTTGCCTTTGCGAATCGGCGCGTGCCAGGCGTGCCTGTCGTGGCGGTCGGCCTGGCACTCAACATGCTGGCTATGGCAGCCAACGGCGGGCTCATGCCCATCACTTTGGCGCATGTTCCCGGGCCGCACACGGCGTCGCGGTTCGCCGGTGATCGGCTGCGTCTCTCGGCAGACAGGGTCGTCGGTTCGGACGCTCCCTTGGGCTTCCTCGGTGACGACATCGCCATTGGCTGGCCGGGGTCGGTAGGGATGGCACTCAGCGTCGGCGACATTGTCATAGTCGCGGGATGCATCTTCGCGGCAGTCTCCCTGCTTCGCCTAGAAACGGGCCGGTGATGATCGGACTTCTCGACCGCCCATCCGTGGTCACCCATGTGCGACTTCCCCGAGCCAAGGTATTTCCTGGTCCGTGTGTTTTCGTCGTCGATGGGGACGACTGGGGGCGTGCGACCCTCGGACGCGCCTTGCGCCATCAGGGCTACGAGGTTGTGCCTTGCGCGAGCGCGCGGGAGTTGCTGTTGTATTTGGGCCACGACGAGCGCGACACGTTGCGTTCAGCGGCCGCGATTGCACTGGTCAATAGCGGGACGCTAGGATCAGCAGAGGCGCTGGATGTCATCCAGGCGCTTCAAGCGGCCCGCTTGGACACGCGGGTCGTAGCGCTGACCAGCTTCTCGGAGGACGAGGACGTTATCTCGCTGCTGCGAGCCGGGGCCTGCGATTACCTCCGACTGCCGGTCCGACCCGAGGACGTTCACGTCGTAATTGAGCGCGTGCTCGCACTACCGAAGGTTGGTTGAACACTCATGCTTGCGACTCACGAGCTGGATCGCCCGACCGGCTTCGGCGATGCCGTCGCGGTGAGATCCGTCACTTCGGTGCGCCGCTGTGATGTATTGGTGGTCGAAGACGATCCCTTGCTGGCCGGCATTATTGGCCGGCTGGTCACGGCTTCGGGAGCGACTGCGCACGTCATGACAAAGGTGCATGCCGCCTTGCACTCATTGCAGCGGCAGCACTTTGATCTCCTTATCACCGACCTCTGCCTCAATGACGGCTCTGGATACGAAGTAGCCAAAACCGCTCGGGCGCAACAGCCGGACATGCTCATCGCGGTTTCCAGCGGCATCCTCGGTACCGAAGACGACCGTCCACCGGAAGCGGACGTGTACCTGCACAAGCCTTTCCGCCTCGAGATGATCCGTCGGCTGGTGTCGCAGGCCGCGGCCGCCTGAACGGCGAAGGAAGCGATGCGCTGTGGCAAACACGTTCATTGCGGTCGCTCGTGATGGCGACGTCGCGGAGAATGGACTGACCAGGGTCGAGATCGACGGCAAACCCATCGTCTTGACACGCGTCAATGGGAAGGTGTATGCGCTCGACGGCATCTGCACGCACGAGTTTGCCGAGCTGGCCCAGGGTGACGTGGAGGACGAGACCATCTGGTGCCCGTTGCACGCCTCCGGCTTCAACGTGATCAGCGGTGAGGCAACCAATCCGCCGGCCGAAGACCCGCTTGCCACCTACGACGTGCAGGTGGTGGACGGCGCCGTCCAGATTAGCAGTCAGCCTCGCCCGACGACCTGACATGCATCACTCGGGGCCAATCGTCATTGCCGGCGGCGGATTGGCCGCCCACCGTGCCGCGGAGGGGCTACGGACGGCCGGCTTCGATGGGCGCGTCGTGGTCGTCACGTCCGAGCCCCACCGTCCGTATGATCGTCCGCCCCTCTCCAAGACCTTCCTCCGTGCTGAGCAGACGCGCGAGGCGCTCTTTTACCGGACGCCGGCGGTCTACGCCAGTCAGGACATTGAAATGCGGCTGTCCACCACCGTGGTGGCGCTGCATCCCGCCGAACACACCGTAGCGCTGTCCGATGGCCAATCGCTCCTCTACCACCGATTGCTCATCGCCACCGGCGCGGCGCCCCGCCGGCTCAGCATTGCGGGCGGCGCCCTCGCCGGCGTCCACTACCTGCGCACGCTGGAGGACGCCGAGCAGCTCAGTCGGGCACTCCAGGCTGCCGGCCGGGTGGTGGTAGTTGGCGCCGGCTTCATCGGCTCGGAAGTCGCCGCTTCCGCCCGGCAGATGGGACTCGACGTCACCGTATTGGAGGTCGAGGAAGTGCCGCTGCTGCGCGCACTGGGCCCGGAAATTGGCGCCGTGTACGCCGGCCTGCACCGCGACCGCGGCGTGACTGTCCTGACCAGCGAGGGAATCGCCGAGATTCGGGGGCACGGGCGAGTCGAGGAGGTCATTACTACCACTGGACGCGGTCTTCCCTGTGATGTCGCGGTGATCGGCGTCGGCGTACGACCCAATACAGACTGGCTGGACGGCTCAGGGATTGCCCTGGCCAACGGCGTCCTGGTTGACGAGCGGTGCCGGACCTGCCTGCCCGACGTCTTCGCCGCCGGCGACGTCGCCTGCTGGCCCTACGCCAGGGAAGGGCAGCACATCCGTGTCGAGCACTGGGACAACGCCAGCAACCAGGGCGCCCACGTCGCCCAGGCGTTGATGGATAGGCCGGGTCCTTACCAGCCAATACCATACTTTTGGTCCGATCAATACGACGTCAACATGCAGTACGTCGGTCATGCCGCCGAGTGGGACCACGTGGTGCTGCGCGGCGACGTGACAGCACCCTCGTTCACGGCCTTCTATCTGAAGCGGCGGCGCGTGAGCGCGGCGCTGGTGGTCAACCGTCCGCGCGACCTCCGGCCCTGTCGCCGCCTTATCGAGCAAGGAGGTGACGTGGAACCCGACGCGCTCGCCAGCGAAGCAACGGACTTGCGGCGCCTCGCTGCCGCCGGATGAAGCGCCTGGCGGCACGCCCAACGGAGCTTGGCCTGCTGCTGGTGGCGGTAGCGATCTTCCTCGTCGGGCGGGAGACGCTCGCGATCGAGGGGGCGGAAAGCCAGCAGGCCGTCTGGCTGGCGGCCGGCGCGCTGGCCGCGCTGTACCTCGTTGCGCACTTCTGGCTGGCCATGGCCGGTGTCACCGGGGACGAGATACTCCTGCCTTGCGCCGCCGCGCTCTGCTCGCTGAGTCTGTGCCTCGTGCTGCGCCTGCAGCCGGACGACTACTACCGGCAGTTTCTCTGGGTTGCCCTGGGAATCGTGCTGGTGACGGCCATCGCCGGAAGCCGGCTGGAGCTCTGGTGGCTCTCTCGCTACAAGTACACCTTTGCCGCGGCCGCGTTCGCCCTGTTGCTGGCCACGGCGCTGTTCGGGCGACAGGTCAACGGCGCCCGACTCTGGATCGGCATCGGTCCACTCCAGTTTCAGAGCACGGAAGTGATGAAGCTGGCATTGGTGATCTTTATCGCCGGCTATCTGGAAGAGAAACGCGAGCTGCTCATGCTCGGCGACTACCGATTCGGGCTGTTACGGTTACCGCCCATCCAATACCTTGGTCCGCTCGGCGTGCTTTGGATCGCCTCGCTGCTCTCGCTACTCTGGCAACGTGATCTGGGCGGAACGCTTCTGCTGCTCGGCGTGGCGCTGGCGATGCTCTACGCCGGGACCGGCAAGCGGTCGTACATCGTCGGCGGCCTCATCCTGTTTGCTCTCAACGTGCTGGTGACCTATCACTTTTTTGGCTACGTCCGCTCGCGTGTTGACGTCTGGCTGGATCCCTGGGCCTACGCATCCGATCGCGGCTACCAGATTGTGCAGGCGCTCTACGCGGTGAGCTCCGGTGGCATCCTCGGCGCCGGGCTGGGCCAGGGCATGCCGCGCTTCATTCCTGAAGTGCATACGGACTTCGTCTACGCCGCCGTCGCCGAGGAGCTCGGTCTGGTGGGCGCGGTCGCGGTGCTGTTGATCTTTCTCATCCTGGTCTTTCGCGGCTTGCGCATCGCGCTGACCTGTCCCGGCCGCTTCGAGCAGCTCCTGGCCATCGGCTTTGCCTGCCTGTTGGGGCTGCAGTGCCTGGTTATCGTCGCTGGGAACCTGGAAGTCATCCCCCTCACCGGCATCACCCTGCCCTTCGTGAGCTACGGCGGCAGCTCCTTGGTCGTCAATTTCGTCATTGTAGGCATGCTGCTGCGCCTGTCGGACGAGGGACCGAGAGCGAGGGGGCGATGAGGCGAGGGGGTGCCTGGGAACTGGGAACACGGCGGCGAGAGCGGACTATCTCTCCGTTCTCTAAGCCGACCGCCCCCTCCCCGGTTCGCCCTTGCTCCTCGTCGCCCTTGCTCCTCGTCGCCCTTGCGCCTCATCGCCCCCTCGCCTCATCGCCCCCTCGCCGGGGCAGCGCCACAATCACGACGAATGCAAGGCCCGCCAGGACGAAGAAGGCGAAGAGCTTTTGCGTCTTGGCGAGGAAAAGGGCGGCCATTCCGGCGAGGATGGTAAGGCCATACAAGAGGCAAAGGATGGCGGGCAGGGAGAATCCGGCGGAGATGAGGCGGTGATGCAGGTGGCCCATGTCGAAGCGCATCGCTCCTCGTCCGGTGCGGACGCGCGTGTAGATGACATAGGCGTAGTCGAGAATCGGGATGCCGAGAATGAGCAATGCGGTCGCCAGACGAGCGCCGCCAAGGATGGACAGCATCGCGAGGGTGTAGCCCAAGAAGTGTGAGCCGGTGTCGCCCATGATTAGCCTCGCCGGCGGCCAGTTCCACCAGAGAAAGCCAACGCACACGGCAGCGAGCAACGCCAACAGAAACGCCACACCCAGCTCTTCGCCCATGTAGCGCGCGGTGTGCAGCGCGAGCACGCCGGCGGCGATGGCCACGACTCCGCCGGCCAGCCCATCGATGCCGTCGAGTGCATTGACCGCGTTGATCATCCCCACGAACCAGATGATCGTTACCACGATGGCGACCAGCGGTGGGAGGGCTATCGGGCTCGCGAGAGGATTTGGATTGATCGGGTTATTGAATGGTGTCGACACGTGGTCGATACGCAGCCCTGCCGCCACGGGAATAGCGGCTGCTCCGACCTGGAGCAGGAGCTTCGTCAAGGGGCGGAGTCCGCGCAGGTCGTCCGGTACCTGAGAGGCCGTGATGAGGAGCGCGCCGAGCAGCCCCCAGCGCATCTCCGGCAGAAAGTTGACCGGCAGGCTGCGCTCGCCAATGATGACCGCCAGCGGGAGAAACGCGACCGCCATGCCGACGCCGCCCAGGCGAGGAACGGGAATCTTGTGGACGCGGCGCGGCTCCGGCTGATCGAGCCAGTTGAAGCGCCGCGCCAGTTTCTCGACCGCCAGACAGAGGACCAGCGAAAGCAGCAGGCCGGCGAGGAGCAGCAGCCAGGGCCAGGATTGCGCGTTCACCAGCCAATGATAGCGCGACCCCGCCGGGGCGATGAGGGGAGGGGGCGATGAGGCGATTTGGCGAGGGCCTTATGGGTCGAGCTGCAGGGTGTACGCGCCCGGTTCGCTGGTCTTGGGAGCCATCGCGCCGACGACAACCACGGCCCTGTTCACGGTGCTCCCGAAGCCGGTCAGACGGATGCTGCCACTGTTGGTCGCGTCGAGCGGCACCTCCAGCACCCGCGGATGGGCGCCGAACAAGATCACACGGACGACGAAGCGCTCGGACACGACGTTGTCGACCAGCAGCCACCCAGAGGCCGACCATCCCCTATGCCCTTGCACGGCGTCGTCAAGGCCGGCCGCGGGGATGCGCACGTCGCGCAGCGCCACCCCCGGTCCGTTGTAGGCCTCGTCGGTCACATACTCGAATCGCACGAGGATCTGCTCGCCGGCGTACGGGGTAAGATCGACCTCCTCATCGAGCCACTGCGCGGCCCCACCCGCGGCGGCGGCGCTCACGCCCGTGTAGCCATTGCCGTAGTTCTGGCCATTCGGATTGGCGGTGGTGCTGTGCGTTCCCGGCAGCGTCTGCCAGGTCTTGCCTCCGTCGCGAGAGGCCTCGACGTAGCAATAGTCGTAGGACGCCTCGATATCCATCCAGAGCGAGAAATCCAACTGCGCGTGGGCGATGGCTCGCAGATCAACCGGGTGCGTGAGCGTGCTGTCCATCGTGTCCGATCGATTGCCCCACCACTCCACCGCGCCGGCCGGCAGATCCTGGTGCAAGAGTCGGGCAGTCGTCCCGCCGTGGAAGCGCAATGTCGCCGAGTCGCCAACTGGCCGCAGCTCGGTGTAGCGAGCGGCGTACTGCTGAATGTCAGACTGCACCGTGGCGCCGGTCGCCAGAGGAGCCGCTGCCAAAGCGGCGTGGAGCGTCGGGTCCTGATAGGCGAAGCGGCCACCATCGACCGTGGGGTCGTCCAAATAGTTGGCCACAAACCAGCTCGCCAGTACGTCGTCTAACGTCGTGTTGGGAGCGTGACGCTGCAAGTAGCCGGCGAAGCTCTGCAAGTCCGGGGACCGACTGGCCAGGAGCTCCTTGATCGCGCCGACGCCGCCGAAATGCTCGACGAAGTACTCGAGGAAGAGGTATGCCGCTCCGTAATGGGGTATGGCATGCAGCGGGTCGGGCGCCCAGCCGTTCAGTTGCACATCAGGTTGACTAAGAAAGTTGGGGATCACGTCGCCAACGGCGTAGCCGTTGAGACGCTGCGCTAGCATCGACATGCCTTCATTGAGCCAGCTATCGTCGTGCGGTCGGACGCTCCAATGAATCATGTGCTGCAGCTCGTGCGCAATGGTCGAGAGGTACTGGGCAGAGCCGATGGCCTCAGCCGACGTGTTGATGTACATGGCGTTTCGTCCATTGCTATACGGAATAACCGATGGAGGATACTCATCTGAGGCCGAGAAATAGCCGCCAACACCGGCGATGGCGCCGTTGACGATAGCGATGCGCGTGTCACCATCAGGCCCCGGCGTGCGGTAGTCACCAAACACCGCGCGATCCTTGGGGTAGATTGATGATTCGAAGGTCTGCGCCGCCTGTTGCAATGCCGCCCCGTCGTATGCCTGGCCGTCCTGCACATAAAAGTAGGCGTGGGCGGTTTTGGCCCGTACCGTCGCGCTGAACGTGAAGTAGCGCCGATTGATTTGATCGGCGATGTTGAAGGTGTCGCTCCAGCCGACCGGGTGGTCGACCGCCGCGGGGGTTGCCTGGGGAAGGGCCGCCACGTGACGCAGCCGGCGGGCGAGGTCCACCAGGTTTCGGGGTGGCGTCTGCGCCTCGAGATCGGCCACACCCGCTGTAGCCATTGGTGTCGGTATCCTGATCACAGCGACGGTCGAGGTAGGTCCGGCCGGCGCCGGAGCGGAGAGCTTGACCGAGACGGCCGGTTCGGGCGTCCGTGTCGCGGTCGGCGCAAGCAGAACCGGCTGCGGCGTGGGCGCGGGGCGCGGGGTCAGCGTAGCGGCAGCGGGAGTGGTCGGGGGACCGCTGCTTGCGGACGGCGTGGCCGATGAGGAGAGTAGTGCCGGACCAGTGGAAAGGGGCAAACAGGCGGCGAGTAGGGGTGTCAAACAGCACAGCAAGACGCAGCTCTGCCAGGACCCATGGGAGGAGAAGCGGGTCGGTGAGGTCGGCTGGCAGGGGGACCTCACCTCACGAAAGCACTAGCTTCTGCCGGGCGTTCACGTGATCCTGGCCGCTGAGGATGCCCTGGCCCTCGTGGATTATGCCGGCGTAGAAGGTGATCTGCCCGTGATAGTCATTCGGGATCTTGATGTAGCCGGTGATCACCCGTGACTCCTTGCGCTGGAGCGGCCCGCCTATGGCCCAGCGGAAGGGATAGGGCGGGACAATGTTGGGTATCTGCTCCCGCTCGTAAAAGTCTATGCCGACGCTGTAGGTGCCGGCTCGACCGAACGCCTGCTCGCCCCAGTTGGGACCGAACGGCGGTGGCATCACGTAGCTGGCCGACAGCGAGCCGTACACGAAGCCGTCCTGCGGGGCGCCGTCTCTCGTCGCGCCGGAGAGCACAGCGAGGCCGGAGTTGTAGATACGAACCTGCACCTGGATCAGGCGCTGCCCATTCTTGTCCTGCTCGACGGCATTCACTTCCTCGATCCGCGCATCGGGTATGCCGCTCTGCGTGACGCCGACGGCCCCCTTTGCCGTACTGACATTGCCGGCCGCATCCTTGGCCTCGATGGTCCAGTCGTAGGTACCGTCAGGGATGTACTGCTCAGGACTGATCTGGCCCGTCCAAATAGCCTGATTCGGTCCGGGCTGCTCGGTATCTTGATACACGACGGTGTACTGTTTACCGTCATTGCTGCCGTGTGGTCCGTTGACAAAGATCGTCACCTGCGCCGGCTTGGAGAGCACATAGGTGAAGATGGCCGTGTCGGTCGCCAGATTGCCGTTGGGTTGGAAGGGATCGGGGAACACCTTGGGCGTATCAATTCTGGGCGGCGTCGTGTCCGCGTTCTGAATCGTCATCTTGAACGTGCGCTCCTGGAGCACCGTCTTCACGCCGGGATTGCTCACCTGCACCTGCCACGTGTAGACGCCGTCCGGCAAGACTCGCCCATCGAAGGAGCCATCGAAGCTGATGGTGTACGGGCCGGGCGCCCGTGTGAGGCCGTCGCGCAGCACGCGCCGGATGCCGCCGGGGCCGGTCAAGGCCACCGTCACGTCGGCGCGGCGGGACAACACATAGTGGAGGCCGGCCACGGCGTTATGGGAATGACCGTTCGGGCTAATGACCGACGAGTCCAGCGAAACCGACGACATGGGTCCACCGCCTTGGGCGCAGGCGGCAACCAAGGGCAGGGCCAAGGCGCAGAGCAGAACAACACGGAAGAGACGCACCACAACACTCCGGCCAGGATAGTAGACGCCCCCAATCCTACCACGGTGACCCGGAGGCGGCGGCCTCGACCAATTCGTTAGCATAGAGTTGCCATAGAGGCAGGAGCCGGATAGAGAGCGTGGGTTTGCTTGCAGCGTGAGCTGTTTTCCCTCCTGACGCGAGTCGTGCCGCGTCTCCCGCCGCGCCTGACGCGACCGATGGCCACGATAGCTGGGGCGCTCCTGTTTCGTGCCGCGGACGGCATGCGCGCCAACGCGATGGAGAACATCGCCCACCTTTTGGACCTGCCGGCAGAACACCGCACGGTTCGCCGGGCGGCGCTCGGCGCCTGCTGCACGCTCGTTCGTAACTACGTTGACATGTTGACGCTGACAACGTTGAGCGCGACCCAGGTCTCCGAGCGCACCGAGGTCTGTGGCCTCGAACATCTGCTCTCGGCGCAGGCCAGAGGGGGCGGCGCCCTCATGGCCAGCGCTCACCTGGGGAACGCCGATCAGGTGGGCCAGGCGCTGCTGGTGCGAGGCGCCCGCTGTGCCGTCATTACGGAGGCCGTCAAGCCCGATTGGCTGTTTGACTTCTTCGCTCGTGAGCGATCGCACTTTGGCGGGCAGGTCATCCCCTTCACACCGGGCGTGCTGCCCCAACTGCAACGCGTGCTCCGGGAAGGTATGGCGCTCGGCATCGCCTGCGACTGGGATATGCAGGGCAATGGGATTCCGGTCGACGTGGGTAGCAGGCGGGGCCATGTGCTGCGCATTCCTGCGGGCGTGGCACTGCTTGCCCTGCGTAGCAAAGCGCCGATCATTCCTATATTTGGTGAGCGGCTGCCCGATGGCCGCACCCGGTGCCACATTGAGCCGGAGCTGAAGATAGCGCCGACCGGCAACGTGCGCGCAGACATGCAGCAGATCGCGGCGCTCATCGCCGGGCGGATGCTGCCCCGCCTCCGCGCGCATCCCGAGCAATGGGTGCTCTTTCACCGCGTCTGGGAGATTGCGCCCGGCCCGGCATGACGGTGGCGATGGGCCGTTTGCGTCGCATGGGATCGATGGGATCGAGATCGGCTGTAGGGCGGATCGGATGATCAGCGATCCACCAGCCGCGGCGGCAAGCCCGGCGGAAACGCCAGGCGCGGTCGCCCAGCTTGGCGGGAGGTGGCCGATGGCCCCTATCCTGCTGCTCTGGGCGCTGTGCCTGATTGATTACGGCCGGCTGGTTCTGCCCGGACCCTGGCCGCGGCAATGGGTGGCGGAGAGCGACTTCAGCCGGCAGTTCTTTCCGTTCCAACGCTTTGTCGCCTCCCGCCTGGCCGCCGGCGCGCTGCCGATCTGGAATCCCTATCTCTACGCCGGCCATCCCCAGCTGGCCGACCCGCAGACGGCGGTGTTCTCGCCCGTTGGGCTCCTCTTCAACCTGACCGCGGGACACGACGGCCTCTCCTACATCGCGCTGGAATGGCGAGGCGTCGTCGATTTCGCTCTGGCGGCGCTCTTTGCCTACCTCTTCATGCGCGCGATCAGCCGTTCTCGTCTCGGCGGACTGGTGGGGGCGCTGTGCTTCACCTTTGGCGGCTTTCTCTCATCGTACCCGCTGCCCCAGCTTCCAATCCTGGAAACCGTGGTCTGGCTTCCGTTGACGTTGTACTGCGTTGAGCGCGCCTTCAGCACCGGCGCAGGCGGTATCGGCTGGGCCAGCCTCGCCGGGTTGGCTGGAGGGATCCTGGCGCTGAGCGGTCACGCTCAGACGGCGCTCCTGTGCGGCTACGCCATCGCGGCCTATGCAATCTACCGCTTGCTGCTGCTCCGCCCGCCCCCGGCCCGGTCCGCGGCCCGCCTCGTCCTGGCCGCCGCGATCGCCGGGGGCCTCGCCAGCGCGCAGTTGTTGCCGACGCTGGCCTTTGCGGGCGAGAGCACGCGCGCCCAGTTGAGCCTGTCCCAGGCCGGAGGCGGCTATGCCTGGCAAGACTTTCGCCAGCTCGTCCTGCCGGGCGGCCTCTTCGAGCGCACCTACTACATCGGCGTCCTGCCGCTGGCACTGGCGCTGGCCGCCGGCTTTCGGCGACCGGGTCGCTTCTGGCTGGGCCTCTGGCTCATCGCGGCGGTCATCGCCATGGGCAACCACACGCCGCTGTTCCGGCTGCTCTATCAGGCCGCCCCCGGCTTCGCCGCCTTTCGCGACCAGGAGCGTGTCGCATTCCTCTGCAACTTCGCCGAATGCGTCCTGGCCGCGCAAGGCGCCGCCTGGCTGGTCCGCCTGGCCCCGCGGCGGCCTGCGACGGCGAGACAGATCGCCGTCGCGGCGCTCGTCGCCGCGCCCGCGGCCTTCGCCGGCATCCTACTGTGGCCATCCGGCTCAACCCCGGACGACTCCGTACACGCCATGCCCGTCCAGCTCAACCTGCTGACGGCGGCGCTGCTGGGCTGCACGGCGCTGGCAACCGTCGCGCTAGCCCGGCGTCGGTACCTTCCCCGGTCACTCCTGGCGACGATGTTCGTCGCTGTGAGCGCCTTTAACCTGCTCGCCGCGGGAGCCAACCTCAATCGGACCGACCATCAGCTTGGTTACCCGGCGGACGTGGCAGCCAGCATGCATTGGATCGCCGCGCAGCCGGGGTCAGCGCGAGCCGGGAACGCCAGCGACAACGTCATTCCGCCCAACGCCGGAACCCTGTACGGCGTCTCCGCCCCGCTCGGCGACTCGCCGATCGAGATCCGCCGCGTGGCGAATTTGCTTGCCTCTTCCAACGGCTACCGCCTCTGGCAGCTCTTCAACGTTCGCTACGTGGTGACACGACAGCGGCTTGGCGATGGCCTAACTCCCGTCCATCAGTCCGGCAACCTGATCACCTATGCGGTGCAATACGGCCTGCCGCGCGCCTGGGCAGTTCGTGACGTCCGCGTGGCTGAATCGCCAGAGCAGGCCCAAGCGCTGGCGCTCAACATCGCGCAGCCGGGAGGCGCCGCGGTGGTGGAAGGCCACCTCACCTTGTCGATCGACGGACCAGACCTCCCGCGCGATCAGCGCGAAACCTGGCTCGTCGACGCCCCCGGGAGCCTGCAGTTTCAAGCTCAAACGACGGATAACGCGCTGCTCGTGGTCAGCGAGCCGCTTGTGCGCGGTTGGCAGGCCTTCCTGGACGGCCATGCCGTCCCGCTCTATCACGCCGACGCGGCGCTGATGGCGTTGGAGCTTCCGGCGGGCGACCACGCGGTGACCCTGCGGTTCGAGCAGCCCGGCCTGAAGGTCGGCCTGCTGCTGGCGGCAGCCGGCCTCTTGCTGGCTGCCGCGGGCGGAGTCATCTCACTGCTGAGAATGGCGCGGCGGGATGGCTGACGTTGGCGCGCGGCCGGCCCTTCCATTCGCTCGCGAGTGCCTCTGCACGTTGTTTTGTACGCGGATGCCTGGCCCGCCAGTTTACGGGAACTTCGAGATTGGAGCGGATCATACCCGGGGCAGCGGTCATGTAGGGGCGGGTCTCCGTGCCCGCCCTGGTGTCCGTATGCACCATGCCTTCCCGACGACACGCGATGGGACCGCCGTCATCAATAGGCAACGCCTGTGGGTTCGGACACCAGGGCGGGCACGGAGACCCGCCCCTACACCGTTCCATCTGAGGCGCCGGACTACTCATTGAAACTTCATGTACCGACGGGACGGTCTCAGATGGGCCTAGAGATTTGCGTTCGGCGGGCGCTGCCGGTGACGATCGTGCTCCTCGCTTGGCTGCTGCGCTGCTGGCGCCTCGGCTTTTACGACTTCCGCGGCGACGAAGTGTTCGGCATCGAGTACGTCGCGGCGCCAGTCGGACGCATCATCCAGACGCTCGCCCTAGGGGAGCCGCATCCGCCGTTGTTTTATCTGCTCCTGCGCAGCTGGATTCCCCTGGCCGGAGACGGCGTATACGCGCTCCGCTGGTTGTCGGCAGCCGGTGGCACACTGGGCGTCGCGCTCGTCTACGTGATTGGTTGCCGCCTCGCCGGGAGCTCGGTCGGCGTAGCCGCCGCGCTCGTTACGACAATCGCGCCCTACCAGATCTGGAACGCCCAGGATGCGCGCATGTACACCCTTGCCACCGCCTTTACCGTGGCCACCATCTACTGGGGCTGGCGCGTATTGGTCGGCGATACCGCTCCAGCGCGAAGGTCGGCAATCGGATATATCCTGGCATCGCTGCTCGCCCTCTTTACCCATTATTACAGCATCTACGTCGTACTGCTGATCAACGTCTTTGCCGCGGTTGCCCTGATCGCTTCGTTGCGCAGCAGCGACGGTAAGCCTTTCCCCAGGATCGTCCTTCACCTCGGGCAAGGAGGGGCGGGGGAGAGGGCTCGTCTCTGGATTCAGGCTCAGCTTGCCGTCGGGGTGTGCTACCTGCCCTGGATGCTCTACGCCTGGCCTACATTGACTTCCTACCACGGCAATGCGTTCTCGCCGAGTCTGCAAGAAGCGGCCTGGACATCGCTGCGCACATTTGCGTTTGGTTGGGATCTGGCAGTCAACTGGTCTGACCGGCTGCTGCCCCTCTATGGCCTGGCGCTAGTGGTCGGTATCCTGTGTTGCGGTCGTTTGCGCCGTCCAGGGCTGACCGGCCTGCTCCTTTTACTATGGCTGGTCGTTCCGATTGGCGCCGTCTGGCTGGCATCGCGGGCTCGCCCCATCTTCGACGTGCGGTATCTCATCGAAGCGTCACCGCCCTTGTACGTGGCGCTTGCCATGCCGGCCACCTGGCTGCGGCGCCGTGGCAGATTGGCGGCCGTCGCCAGCGGCGCCGTCCTGATCGCGGTGTTTGTGCCGCTGCTCCCGGCGCTATGGTCGTTGTACTTCCACCCGACCGATGGTCGAAGCCACGCCTATTCGGCGCTCGGCCGCTATCTATCCGCACATGTCGCCGCGACGGACCTGGTCATCGTGAACCATCTGGACCCCGTGGTCCGCTACTACGCCCAGCACGCGAGGATCAGCGCTCCTCTGGTGACGGAGCCAACCGTAGCTGATCCGACCGCCGAGGAGATCAACGCCGCGCTCGAACGGGTGGCGACGGCAAGGACTCGAATCTGGCTTGTGCCGGACGACGTGGGAGCCTGGGATCGCCAGCACGCCGTGCTGGCCTGGCTGGACCGGCACACCCAGCGGCTTACCCAGGTCGCGACCGACTTCCACGTTATCGAGTTTGTGCCGTTGACCCCGGCGCACGACACGAGCATCCAATTCGGCGACACGATGGTACTGAAGGGCTACCGTCTGCAACCGGCCCAACTGGCGCCGGGGGACACGGCGCAGGTCATGCTGTTCTGGCAGGCGCGCACGGCCATGAGCGTGGCAGCGACAATGAGCGTCCAATTGCTGGATCAGTCGGGCCGCCTCATCGCCCAGAATGATAGCCCACCGCAGAACGGTCGTGCTCCTACGACGAGCTGGCAGACCTTCGAGGTCATTCCGGACATCCATACGATGCGCCTGCCGGCCGCGCTGCCGGCGGGGATCTATACGATCGGAGTGGCCGTGTATCCGTCCACTGGTGGGCCCCGTCTGCCGGTGCGGGGCGTGCCAGCGGCGCTGGCGCCGCTGACGAGCGTCAGCGTCCGATAGGGCCTCCGGGAAAGGATTCGTGGTGCATCTGGCGTGTTCAGGCGGCGTGCGGCCCCTGGCGACTGAAGTCGCGGGCTACGATCTACCAAGTTCGCCCGCGCAGACTTCTGGGAAACCATGCAGCAAGCCGGCGCCGTATCGCCATTGCTGGTCGGTCGCGGCAGCGCGCTCGCGGCCTTGCAGCACCGCCCCCTGGCCGCGCTGCGCGGCCAGGGGCCCCTAGTCCTGATCAGTGGTGATGCCGGAGGCGGAACGTGGAGGCGCCGATCGTCACTCGGAGGGGACCGTCGTCGTTCTGGACGGTGAACGACGTGTGGGCCTTGCCGAGTGATTGCGAGCGAACATCATCCACGGAGCAATCAGTGGAATGACTTCCGAAGGTCAGTCTGTCCCAGCCGGCATCTTCGAGCGAGCAAACGATGCCAGGGTACTGGCGATGGCCTGTTCCAGCGTCCGTGATTGGCCTTCGGCCCATGCCGTAGTGGGTGTCGTTTGTTGCACTTTGTGCGGGAACGATTCGGGCTACCGGTCCAGCTCACCGGAGGAGGCGCCCCAAGGGGGCTCTTCGGTTGTAAGCCTCGTTCCCAAATTCTGGAACTAATCTTCCGTCCGGGCAGCCCGGCAGGGGCTTGGCCCTGTCAGCCGGACGCTTCAGCGTTCAGTGTCCCCCGGTACCCGCATGAGCGTCGCGCTGGATGCGGCCTCCGGTCGTCTCTACGTCGGCGCCTCCTCGCCCAACGCCGTCTGGACGCTCGTCGGTGGGACCCAGCGCCTGCTCGGGACGCTGGTCTTCGGGGCGGGCTACCTGGATGCGATGGCCAGCAACCCGACGCCCGAGGAGCTCGGTGTCGACGAGGCGACCAATCGCATCTGCGTGGCGCACGAGCACGACATGGTCACCGTCCTAGAGGGCTCCACCAACCAAGTCCTCACCACGCTGTGGGTCGGAAGCTACCCCACGGGGATCGCCGTCGACCCGTCTACCCATACGGCCTACGTGGCCGACATCGGGGACAACGCACGCTGGGTGATCCAGGAGCACCGCTTCGGGCCCCCCACTGCCAGTGTGAGCGTCCGCGCGTTCGCGGATCGGCCCTCGCCGGTGGCGGACCCGTACCGACGCAGCTGCGTGGAGACCCTATACTGGTTTGGGCGTTTGCGGCTGAAGGGGGTGACATCTGCCTGACTGGTTACCGCGCCGCGGCAACGCCCCCCGTCATGAGGGTCCTCACGGCCTCATCGAGTATGCACTCGTCGTCGCGCTGGTGGCCGTCCTGCTTTTCCTCATTTTCAGCGCGATACATGGCAACGTCAGTACGGTCTTCACTGGCCCATAGCGAACAAACACGCCCCGGTGCCTCCACGTAATCGCGGCCGCGTACCCATTTTGGCCGGAGCGGTTGATGGCACGTATCATGAGGCAGCGACGACATCGGCGTGGCAGTGGAGAAGGCGGCAGTGACGGGCCTGAGCAGCGACGAGATCCGAAGTACGTTCCTACGCTACTTTCAGGAGCGCGGGCACCTCGTCGTGCCGAGTTGGTCGTTGATCCCCCCGAAAGGCTCCGTCCTGATGTTTACAACGGCCGGCGTCGATCAGTTTCTCCCCTACATGCTGGGGCACGTCGAGCCACCGAGCCGCCGCCTGACCTCCGTGCAGAAGGTGTTCCGTACCACGAATATTGAGGAGGTAGGGGACGATACCCACCACACCTGCTTCGAGATGCTCGGCAACTGGTCGATCGGTGACTACTTCAAGGAGGAAGCCATCGCTTACGCCTGGGAGCTGGTAGGCGGCCCGCTGGGTCTCGACCTTTCGCGCATCTCCGTTACCGTCCATCCCGACGACGATGTCTCACCGGGTGTCTGGCAACGGGTGGGCGTGCCGGAAGGGCGCATCATTCCCTTGGTGGGCAACTGGTGGCCAGAAGAGGGCGCCCTCGGTCCCTGTGGCCCAGACACTGAGATGTTCTTCGATCGAGGCGCCGAGCTCGGCTGTGGGCGGGCGAGCTGCAAGCCGGGGTGCGAGTGCCCGCGCTTCGTAGAAATCTGGAATCTCGTCTTCATGCAGTTCAACCGGGACATCGCCGGCAATCTGCATCGTTTGCCCACGATGAACGTCGACACCGGCATGGGGCTCGAGCGCATGGCTTGCCTGAAGCAGGGGGTCGGCACAATCTACGAGACGGACGGCTTCCGGCCCATCATGGATTGGATCTCCAGGACCGCACGTGTTCCGTATGGGCAGACCGCTAGGCAGGATCGCTCCCTGCGGATCATCGCCGACCATACGCGCGGAGCTACGTTCTTGCTCGCCGATAGCGTCCGTCCGGGCAACGAGGGGCGCGGCTACGTGCTGCGGCGAGTGATCCGGCGTGCCGTCCGGCAGGGCGTGCTGCTTGGCATCCAGGAACCTTTCCTGGCCGACCTAAGCAGCATCGTTATTCAGCAGTATGGAGCCGCCTATCCCGAGCTGAGCCAGCGGGCAGATCGGGTCCGGCAGATGCTGGCCGACGAGGAGCGCCGCTTCACGGCGACGCTGCAAGCCGGTGTCGCTGCCTTCGAGCGGCTGGCATACGACCTGGAGCGGCGCGGCGAGCGCGTCGTTCCGGGGAATGTGGCCTTTCGGCTGTACGACAGCCAGGGGCTGCCGCTGGAGGTAGTGCAGGAGCTGGCGGCGGAGCGCCAACTGGAGGTCGATGTCGCCGGATTCGAGGCGGAGATGCAACGCCAGGTGGCGACCGGCAAGGCGGTGCGACTCCAGAAGGGCACGGGCGCGGTCGGTGAAGCCGCGTCGGCGGATATTGCCTCCTTGCCGGCAACGGAGTTCACCGGCTACACGGAGATCGAGACGGAGTCGACCCTGCTGCGACTGTTCGTCGGCGACCAGGCCGTGGGTGCCGCCGGGCCAGGCAGCCGTGTCGGCCTCATCCTGGACCGTACGCCGTTCTACGTGCAGAGCGGCGGCCAGGTTTCGGACACCGGGGAGCTACGTTCGAATGACGCTGTCGTGTCCGTGGATGAGCTGGAGAAACTGCCTTCGGGGGTCATCATCCATCGAGGCGCTCTAGAAGGCTCCGACCTGCACGAGGGCGACGCTGTCCTGGCCGTTGTCGATGCCGCGCGCCGCGCCGACATCCGACGCAACCACACGGCGACCCACCTGCTGCATCGCGCGCTTCGCGGCCAGCTCGGCGAGCACGTCGAGCAAGCGGGCTCGGTCGTCGCGCCGGAGCATCTGACCTTCGACTTCACGCACGGTACGCGCCTGAGCGCCGAGGAGCTCGCCGACGTGGAGCGCGAGATCAACCGGCAGGTGCAGCGCAATCTGCCGATAACCACGGCCATCATGCCGCTCGAAGCAGCGCGAGCGTCCGGCGCCATGGCGCTGTTCGGTGAGAAGTACGGCGATGCCGTGCGGGTCGTCAGCATCGACGGCTACAGCAAGGAGTTGTGCGGCGGCACGCACGTGACCGCGACCGGGGAGATTGGCCCGCTTATCGTCATAGGGGATAGCGGCATCGGCTCGGGCGTGCGGCGGATTGAGGCCGTGACCGGCCTGGCCGCCACCGATCATACGCGGCGGCTGACCCGCCTGATCGAGGAACTCGCCCAGCAGCTCCAGGCGCCGGTTCCGGAGCTGCAGCGGCGCCTCCAGGCAACCCAGGCGGAATTGGCGGAGCTGCGCCGCACGCTGCAGGCAGCAGAGCGTCAACACATCAGGGCCGAGGCCGATCGGCTTGCCAGAGACGCCGTGGCCGGCCCCGGCTATCAGATCGTCACGGCGCAGGTACAGGTCGACCAGGCGGAAGCGCTGCGTACCCTGGGCGACCTGTTGCTGGACAAGCTGAACCCGGCGATCGTCTTGCTGGCCGCGCCGCGAGACGACCGCGCCCAACTCCTGGCCGCCGTGTCTCCCGGCATTGCCAAGAACGGCTACGACGCTAATCGCCTCGTAAAAGAGCTGGCACTGCGCAGCGGTGGCGGCGGCGGTGGTGGTAACCCGCGCATGGCCTCCGGTAGCACGCCTGTCCCGACCGGCGTCCCCGCCGCGCTGGCGTCTCTGCGAGACGAGCTATCAGCGGTCAGCCGTCAGCCGTCAGCGAACGACGGCGGGCCGGACGACAGCGCAATCCGCTGAGCAGAGCAGTAACTGCACGAAGGGATCTCGCAGTTGGCAAGTACGGCGCATCAGGGAGGCGTGCTGAATGCTGATAGCTGACGGCTGATTGCTCGATGGGACGCATCCTGGCCATCGACTTGGGGGAGCGGCGCATCGGGCTGGCGACCAGCGATCCAACGCGCAGCGTTGCCGGCAGCTTCGGCATGCTCCGACGCTCCACCGCGGAGGAGGAGTTCGCGGCGCTGCGCTCCACCATCATTGAGCAAGACGTGGACCTCATCGTCGTGGGGCTGCCCATCGGCTTGCAGGGCGCCGGGGGCGTCCAGGCTGAGCTGACCAGGCGCTGGGTAGCGGCGTTTCAGAAGGACACCGACGTGCCGGTTGAGCTATTGGACGAGCGCCTTACCACCGCACAGGCGCACCACACGCTCGACGCGATGGGCGTGCGGCGCAAGAAGCACCGCGAGCACGTCGACGCCGTGGCAGCGACGCTGCTCTTGCAGACCTATCTCGAACGGGCGCGTGGGAGCAGAGGGGCCGGGGAGCAGGGGAGCAGAGGAGAACTCAGTTCGGGATGAGAGTTAGCAAAACGGAACCATCGCGTCAACCTGCTAAGCCGTTATTCCCGCACCAAGTCCCCCCTGCTCCCCTGCTCCCCGGCCCCTCTGTTTCCCGGCCCCTGGGAGGCCGGTGATGCAGCGACGTTCGGGGGTGGGGCCGCGCCGTGAGCTGGCCGACGTTCGTCGGGAGCGGGTTAGTCGCACGGGCGGGAAGCCGGTCTACAAACGGCCTCGAGGCAGGGGCGGCAAGGGATCTGTTCGCTTCATCGGGTTCGCCGTGGCGCTCCTGCTGCTCGTCGGGGTGCTGTACACCGGGCGAACTGTGCTCGGCCGTGGGGGGGCCACCGCTGCTATGACGCCCACACCGGCAGCCGCGGCGACCGTGGGGAAAGGTCAGCCGTCGACGGTAGGGGCCGCGGCCACGCCGGCGAATGGTAAGACGCTGCACTTCGTGGTGCAGCCGGGCGACACCTGGACCGATGTCGCCGACCGTCTGCAGCAACAAGGCGTCATTAGCAGCTCGTTCGTATTTCGCGTGCAGCTGCGTCTGGCAGGAACCGGCGGCGCCTTGACCCCCGGCGCCTACACCTTGCAGACCGGTATGACGAACGATCAGATTGTTAGCACCCTCGAACACGCCACCGCTCCTGAGCAGGTATCGGTACGCTTCACTGAAGGCTGGCGGATGGAGCAGTACGCTGATGCGCTCGTCGCCAAGAAAGTGACCACCAGTAGCGATTTTCTCTCCATCACCAAGAGTCGGAATACCGACTTCACCTACAATGTCCTGGCCGGCCGACCGGCCGGCGCGACCTTGGAGGGCTACCTCTTCCCCGACACCTACGACTTCCTGACCAACGCCTCGGCGCACGACATCGTCGACAGAATGCTTAATCGTTTTGCCCAAGTGGTAACCCCGGCGATGCTGGACCAGGCTCGCGCTCAGGGACACACCCTCTATCAGGTCTTGACTGTGGCATCGATCGTCGAGCGAGAGGCGGCGGCGCCGCGGGAACGGTCCATCATCGCCGGAGTGTACTGGAACCGGCTCCGGCAGGGAGAGTGCATGTGCGCCGACCCCACGGTCCAATATGCGCTGGGGGCGCCGGGCGCCTGGTGGCCGGTCCTGAATGCGGAAGCTCGATCGCTGGCGCCGGATTCCGCGTTCAACACGTACACTCACCTGGGCTTCCCCCCAGGCCCAATCGCCAACCCAGGTTTGGCGAGCATTCAGGCCACCCTGAACCCTCAGGGCAACTACCTGTACTTTGTCGCCAAGGGTGACGGGACCCACATCTTTTCGAGAACGCTGGACGAGCAGAACCAGAACATCGCCAAGCTCCAGCAATCCTCAGCTAACGGGCAATGACCGCCCGTCAGGCGGTGAGGTAGGAGGGAGCCGGATCACCAACCACCACGCGGCGCAGGACCGCCTCATCTTCCGCCCTGGTCGTCGCCAGCACGACATCGCCTGCCGCCAACACCTCGGTGCGATCATAGATCACCTCTTCACCGTTACGCAGCACAGCCAGCAGGCGCGTGCCCGTCGGCAGGGGCAGGTCTGCTCGCTGCTTGCCCACAGCGGGGGATGCTGGTCGCAGGGTCAGCTCGACCAGCTCCAACCCATACTGGCGCAGCGTGGCCAGATGCACGACGCCCTGGTCGGGGATGTCGGTGGTAATCGCCGCCAGGACGAGCTGAGTCGGACTGATGGTTGTGTCGATGCCCAGCCTGATGAAAATCGCCTCGTTCTTGGGATTATTGATGCGCGCGATGGAACGCGGCGTCTTGAAGCGCCGCTTCGCCACCTGGCAGATGACCAGGTTGTCCTCGTCCTCACCGGTCACCGCGATGACGACGTCGGCGCGCTCGATGCCGGCGCGAGCGAGCACGCGCGGATCGGCTGCGTCGCCGACAACGATCGCGTCGCCGAGCTCATCAGCCAGCATTTGCCCGCGCTCGTGATCTTTCTCCAGCAGGACACATTCGACATTCTGTGCCAGCAACGACTTGGCGAGGTAATAGCCAACCTTGCCGCCGCCGGCAATCAGGATAAACATGGCCACCGCTCCTCATGCACCACCATGCCACACTCCAACCTGGACAGACGCAACGCGGCAGACGAAGGGACACCGGTAGCTGCCGCCGCGCCGTCGCCTACTTTCGCGCAGGCTCACCCGCGGTTGCTCGAGCAAAGCAACCGGCAATCTGCTGTGCGCCGATGGTGGTCGGACAGATGGTGTCCAGTCCCAGGTCGCGATACGTCTCTTCACGCAACGGATCGTAGATTCGACAGACCACTTTTGGCACGTTGAAAACGTACTTCGCCACTTGCGCCGCCATAATGTTGCGGTTATCCGCGGTCATGACCGCGGCGAAGGCGTCGGCACGCGCGATTCCGGCAAGACGGAGGACATCCTCATCGATGCCCGTCCCAACCATCGTTTCGCCGCCGAAATCATCGGGCAAGCGCCCGAAGGCCTGACTGTTGTGATCCACAACGGTGACGGCGTGTCCATCGCGATCGAGCAGGGCCGCCAACGCCGAGCCAACGCGACCACACCCAACGATCACCACGTTCATTGCGTCTCTAAACTCCTCAAAGAAACTGACCTCTCCATTGTCCGCGATGACGCCGGCTCGTGACACAGCAACGGTATCACACCACTCATTTCCCCCTCGCTTGCCAAGACGACGCTACATCCTGTTGCTCCCAGCGTCACTGACGCCCCAGCCGGCGCGAGCGGGTACGCCGGCGCTGAGGAGGCCGCTGGTCCACAGTCGGTGGAGCCGGAGGAATTTCCCTGACCTCGCCCACAGTCTCCGCTCCGCCGTCGCTCTCGACGGTGGGTATGGCTACCGAGGTGGGCTGATCGGCGCGCTCGCGGCGGGGAGCGGGGCCTTCATTGACCCGAACGCGAAGGGGAAAGACGCCGATGACAATGCGCATCTCGTAGGCGTAGTCGTACTCGAACTCGATCTTGTTCCGCCGCCTCAAGTCAAGCATGGTTGCCGCCGCCTGTTCAGGCAATCCCAGGTGGAGTGGCCCTTCCTCATCACGCAGCATCGTCCCATGTTCGCTGAAGAGACCAAACCGGCGTCGAATATCGGAGATGGGCACATAGGGGCGATTGCTAATGAACCAGAGGAGGCTGCTCGCCTTCACCCGGCGGGCCGGAGCAACCTCCGCTTCATCCTCCGAATCGCCAGGCTCCTCGCCTTCGTCGCGTTCCAACGATCCTCCGCCCCAACTCATGCAACATCGCCGAGTAGACTCTAGCACCAATGCGGTCCAGATAGCGACATGCTACTGGCGGCGGAAGCGCCGGGGCGGCGACTGCGGTCGGCCGCCAGAGCACGCGACTGCGGTCGGGACACAATGGGAGGCGGGTCCCGGATCAGGTAGCCGCGATTTCCTCTGGAGCCGTTCGGCGCACCGCAGTGCCGGACTCTGGCGGCCGACCGCAGTCGCCGCCACCCCACTGACTGGCCCTCGCTATTGCGCTCGGACGGTCACCGTCCCGGCGATGATCGAGTCCGCCCCGGTGGACAGCGGCAGCCGCGGGAAGTGCTGTTCGGCGGCGCGGTAGAGCCCCAGCTCGAGGCGGTAGTCTCCTGGCGGGGTATTGGCGGGGATGGGCACGACGTGGCGATCCGTGATCCACTGGTTGGGCACCCAGCTCGTGGTGGGATCGCCGCCGCCGTTTGGCTCGCCATCGTGTTGCCGTCCGCCAATGGCGTTGGCAGTATCAAGGAGGTGGACGAAGACCTTGTAGTCGTCCGCGAACGAGGCACGGCACTCCCAATATAGCGTCACGGCGACCTGACCGCCCGGTCGCGAAGCCTGATCATCGACGCCAAGCCCTTCCAACCAGGCGGCGTTGCCGAACAGTGCGCCGACGCGGCGCTCGATGAGCGGTGGCTCGGTCATCGAGCGCGGACGCGCCACCACCATTACCTGGCCCAAGGGGACGACCACATCGGCGCCAACACCGTCTTCGCGGCGCAGGCGCACCTGCAGGATTGCCGGACCGGACAGGGCGAGGGCGGGCAAACGAAGTGTCCTGACGTCCCGTATCGTCTCCTTCCCCGGCCATTGGTCAGTGCTCAGGCCTGGCGCCGGCGGGGACCAGGGGGCGACCACCTGGTTGCCGGTTCTCCCGGCCAATTCGATTTGGGCATCGAAGGCCGCGGCAGGTCGCTGCACGGCCTCCCAAATCAGACTGAACGCTATCGTGACGCCTGGCTCCAAACGACTGGGGACGTTATCGCTTCCCAGAAGCACGAGGCCACCGTCGATCGAAGTCTCGTCCGGATGCTCGGGAAGCACCTTGTCGTCTCCGGGATGTATCGGCGACATCACGCGCACGAGGCCAAGGTCGACCCGGGTGCCGATCGGTCCTTGCGACGCGTCGACCGCCGGAAGGTCCTGCTGGCTCGCCGGATCATAGACGGCCAGCGTCACGTGGTAGTCGGCGGGTGGAATGGCCGTTCCGACACGGAAATCCAGCCGACCGGGCACGTCAATGCCGAGCAACCAATCGGGCGCCGGGTAGTTGTACGAAGAGGGGCGCAAGGCAACTTGCTGCCAGACCTGTCCATCCCGTTCCAACCGGAGCACCGCCTGGTAGTCGCGATCCAGGCGGCGATCCGTCCGGAACCAGGTGTGGAAAATGAAGGGCACGTCTGCCGGTTCATCCCATTGCTCGAGGCCATCGCCAAGGAAGGTGATGGACGGCCCGAACCGCACCGACATCGGATGGAGGGGTGACGCCTGCGCAGAAAACCGCGTCCTCGGCTCCAGCTTGTACAGGCGGATGTCGTAGCCGGTCGCGCCCTTGAACGAGAGCACCTGGGAGCCATGGACCGACAAGGCGCCGCGGATATATCCGGTGGGATCAGCAAAGTCCTCGTGCCAGAGCAATGCCCACAACCGCCTGTGCCCAGACGCCGCGGCGTTGAGCGTCGCGGCGAGCGCCGGCACATCGTCAGCGCGGGTGTACTCGGCGGCCACGCGAAACCAGCCGGTCCCTTCGCCGCCGAGCATGCCATTGTAGTAGTAGGAAAAGACCGCGCTCGTGTCCTGAGCAAGCAGGATGGCGTCACCGGGCGCGGCGTGCGCTTCGATGTACGCAACGGCGGTGCGCGTATCCCCATCCTTAATCCCCACCGAGCCCAGCGGCGCGTGCCTGGCGGCAAGGACGACACTCCCGACGGCAAGCAGGCCGGCCAAGGTGGAAACTACACCGCAGACCGCCAAGCGGAGCGCGCGGCGATCGGCGACGAGCAACGTCGAAGCCACCAGGCCGCCGGAGACGGCGACATACGCGACTGGCGCCACCAGCAATAAATAACGATCGATGAACTTCGGTACGGCCGCCGTCAGCAACGCCGCCTCGACCAGGGGAGCCAAGGCGAGCAACGCCACGCCGCACAGCCCCAGGCCGGCCTCCCGGACCCAGAGGACGGACCCGACAGCGACTACCAGCAGGACGGCGCTGCAGCCAAAGAGCAAGGCGGGAAGATTGCCGGCGAACGCGCCAGGACCGGCGACAACCGCGGCGAGGGCGCGCGTCGGGGCAAGCAGCGGTGAAATGTGGCCGAGCCAGAAGTCGGGGGTGCGGCGCATGGTGGCGACCTGCCGCCAGAATCCCGGCAGCCAAAGGGCATAGATCGCCGCCACCGCGACCAGCGCGATCAGGGCGCCGCGTTGAAAAGCCCGCCGTCGGGACAGCCAGATGATCAGGAGGTGCGCCGGGAGTACCAGCAAGGCGGCGTCGTGAGTGAGGAGCGCAGCGGCCGTTGACAGCGCGTAGCACAGCCACCAACCGGGGGGCCGGGGGGCAGAGGAGC
>CALBSQ010000148.1 GCA_937967325.1 uncultured Chloroflexota bacterium | reverse complement strand
TGCATAACCAGAGCCTGCTCCCCAACACCGACCTCACCCAGGCCTTCCAGGCGGAATAGTTGCTCCCCGCAAGTCCGCCCGCGTCACGTCCGAGCGAGTCCCTGCGTCTGTGCCCGAGCGGCAGGGACACGTTGACTCGTTAGTCGTGTTCTGGTACCTTTGTTCTATTCTCCGGTGGGAGAGCGTTCTGTGGCAGACATAGTCGCGGGCTTGCAGTCGGTCACGGAGGAAGTCTGGCTGGACGCAGCCGGTCAGGAGCCGGTCACCGAGCGGGGGCCGGTCAGCCTCACCAGCCTGGCGTTCCGGCTGCTGCGCTACTTCCTCGGCCACCCCGGTGCCGTAGTAGCCGCGCCCAGCTCATCGACCGCGTCTGGGAGGCTGAGGACATCGGCACCGATCGCGTCGTCGACCAGTGCGTCTGCCAACTCCGGCAGAAGATCGAGGCCGACCCCAAGCAGCCGCAATACCTCGTGACCAAACGGAGCGTGGGGTACGTCTACCGGGCCCCGGTCTTTCGCTCCCAGTGTTAGGCGCTCACCCCTCACTGCGAACGCGCGGCGCCATGCAGCCCCCGTAGGCCGGGGTCGTCCCCGACCGCCCCGGCTGACCTCGTGATCGGGAATGCCCATCCAGGCGCGCGACGACAACGGCGCCTGGATGGGCGCGCCGATCGCCACCTTTACGGACACCGGGCGCGTGGGCATCGGCACGACCAGCCCGCAGCAGGCGCTCGACGTGGCCGGCACCGTGCGCACGACGGGCATCCTTCTGGGCGGCGACATGCTGCTCTCCGGCGGGATCAAAGACTCCACCGGCCAGTACACCCGCGTCGACCAAATCAACGCCGACTACTGGGTTCGGTTCGCAGTGGATCGACCGAAGGCAATTGCCACATGATACCCGGGCGTGGGCACGTGACCGCGCCGGTCACTCCGGATCGCCATGGTTGGCCAGCTCCCCCGCCAAGTAGTCGATGAACTGCCGCGCGCCGCGGCCGGAGCGGCCGTTGTGCCAGGCGGCCCACTGTAGCGCGCGGGAGCGCAGCTCCTCCTCAAGCACGTCCAGGCCGCGGCGCGCGGCCAGCCCTTGCACGATCTCCAGGTACTGCTCCTGGTTGGGCGCGACGAAGGTCAGGGTGATGCCGAAGCGGTCGGCCAGGGAGAGCTTCTCCTGCACCGTGTCGAAGCTGTGCAGCTCGTCATCGCCCGGCTGCGTCCGATCCGACTGCCGCTCCTTGACCAGGTGACGGCGGTTGGAAGTGGCGTAGACCAGCACGTTATCCGGGCGCACCTCCAGGCCGCCCTCCAGCACCGCCTTCAAGTCCTTGTAGCTCGTCTCGTGCTCGTCGAAGCTGAGGTCGTCCACGAAGAGGATGAAGCGCTCCGGCTGGTCGCTGAGCAGCTCCACGATGGCCGGGAAGTCGCCCAGCCGGCTGCGCGCCACCTCCAACAGGCGCAGGCCGCGATCGGCGTACTCGTTGAGCAGGGCCTTGACGGTGGAGGACTTGCCGGTACCGCGATCGCCGTAGAGCAGCACGTTGTTGGCGGGGAGTCCCGCCAGGAAGTGCTCGGTGTTGCGGCGGATGAGGTCTCGCTGGCGTTGGTCGCCGATCAGGTCGGCCAGCCGCACCGGGTCGGGGTGCGGCACGCCGCGCAGCGGCGGCTGCTCATCGCCGCCCAGCCAGCGGAAGGCGTGCTGGCCGGCGAACAGTCCAGTGCCGCGATGGGCGTAGTGCCGTGCCAGCTCGGCGACAAGGGCGCTCCAGTCGTCCGATGAATGCAGCAGCTGCCGTAGCGGCAGGTCTTCGGTAGGCTGAGAGACCAGCGGCTGCAGTCCATCCAGTGCCGGAGTCATGGCGGCGCCATTGGCTACGGCGAGCTGGTGCAGCAGCCGGCCTCCGGCGCGGTAGAGCTCGCCCAGCAAGCGCAGGTCGGCCGCCACTGCCTCGCGCAACGACGAGCCAACGGCCTCGACACCGTGGCGCCGCGCCTTGGCGCTGAAGACATTGTCGTCGCTCAGCAGGCGGGCAGCAAGATGCTGCTGCCAGGCATCGCCGACGGCCGCGTACTCCCGCAGCTCCACTTCGGCCGCTAGCAAGCGGAACAGGCGCGCGTACGCCTGCGCGTCCTCGGCGGATCCCGGCGTCTGGCCCAGCAGCTCCAGCGCGACCTGCCCGGCCGGACCGGCCAGCACATTGTGGAACACCAACAAGCGGCGACATCTGGCTGCCAGCTCGCTGCGCGCCTGGGGATCGCCGCCAAGGGCGCCGGAATCCCAACGGAGCGCCCCGTCCGCTGTCGCGCCGTCGCTTACTCGAGACGGCGCCGTCATCCGATCATGCCCTCATCCCCTGCTCGCTGACAGCGCGCCGTCCGGCACGTATCATCACGGCCCAGAGTATAGCCCTTCGGAGTGGGCTGACAGCAGGGGAGACGCCATGATCACATCGGCGCTGACACACTTGGAATGCTCGAATTGCGGCAAACCGGCCAACGCCGACGTGCTGCAGACGGTCTGCCCGGCCTGCGGCAAGGTGCTGCTGGCGCGCTACGACCTCTCCACCGCCGCTCGCACGCTCACCAAAGACTCGCTCGCAGTTCGCACCGGTGGGATGTGGCGCTGGCGGGAGCTGCTGCCGGTGCGCCACGCGTCCAACGTCGTGACACTGGGCGAGGGGAACACGCCCCTGCTGCCCGCGCCGCGCCTGGGCGCCCAGCTCGGCCTGCTTGACCTCTGGGTCAAGGAGGAGGGACTCAACCCAACGGCCAGCTTCAAGGCGCGTGGCCTCTCCGCCGCCGTGTCGCGCGCCAGGGAGCTGGGAGCAAAGACACTAGCGTTACCCTCGGCCGGCAACGCCGCCTCTGCCCTCGCCGCCTACGCCGCCCGCGCCGGCCTGGCGGCCTGGGTGTTCATGCCGGAAGACACGCCGGCCACGAACAAGAACGAGGTGCTGCGCTATGGCGCGCATCTGGTCCTGGTGCGCGGACTGATCGACGATTGCGGCCGCATGGTGCGCGCCCAGGCGGCCCAGCGCGGCTGGTTCGACGCCTCCACGCTGAAGGAGCCCTACCGAGCAGAGGGCAAGAAGACGATGGGACTGGAGCTGGCCGAGCAGGGCTCCTGGACCCTGCCAGACGCCGTGCTCTACCCGACCGGCGGCGGCACCGGCATCGTGGGCATGTGGAAAGCCTTCGACGAGCTGGAGCGGCTCGGTTGGATCGGCCCCAAGCGGCCCAAGATGATCAGCGTCCAGGCGGCAGGCTGCGCCCCACTGGTCCGCGCCTTCCAGTCCGGCGAGCGCTCCGCCGCCCGCTGGGAGGACGCCCACACTGTGGCCAGTGGTCTGCGCGTGCCGGCGGCCATCGGCGACTACCTCATCCTGGACGCCATCCGCGCCAGCGGCGGTACGGCGCTCACCGTCACCGACGACGAGCTGCTGGCGGCAACGGACGTGCTGGCCCATCTGGAGGGCATCTACGCCGCCCCGGAGGGAGCAGCCACCGTCGCGGCCTTGCGCCACCTACTCGCCAGTGGGGCGCTCCACCCAGAAGAGCGCATCGTGCTCTTCAACACCGGTTCCGGCCTTAAGTACCAGGAGTTGGCGCCCGAGCCGTCGGCGCTGGTAGTGGACCCCGATGATGCATCCCTCGATGCCGTCGTGGATCGCTTGGAGCGGGCGGATTAGCCCGCTACGCCGATCAGCAAACAGCACACATTGTCTACTGCCATGTTCCGACGGCAATGTATGACTCTGGCGATGAACTCGCCCTGGCGTCGTGCGGGGAGCACGGGCGTCCCGCCCGCCCCAGCGCCGTCAGCGGATGGGCATGCAAGCAGGAACCGGGTCGCTCCCCCGCCACAGAAGCAACCCGGCGGGCGGGACGCCCGCGCTCCCCTTCCTCTCATCGCGCTCCTGCTCGGCGCCTTCTTCTTGCGTGCCTTCCGCCTGGACCACCACGTGCTGTGGCTGGATGAGAACGTGGCAGCCACCATCGCTATCCAGCCCGTCGCCGACATCGCCGCGCGGCTGCGCAGCTCGCAGGCCGACGCCCCGCTCTTCCTCTTGGAGCTGCACTGGTGGCTGGGCCTGGCCGGCTACTCGGCGTTCGCGCTGCGCTGGCCTTCAGTTCTCGCCGCCACCTTGCTGATACCTGTCGCCTACCGCCTGGGAACCGCCGTCGCCGGCCATGGAGCAGGGCTTGTGGCCGGCGTACTCATTGCCGTCAATCCTCTCGCACTCTGGTATGCCCAGGAGGCGCGCATGTATGCCCAGGCCACCTTGCTCCTGGCGGTGGTCCTGCTCGGACTCACCTGGATCTGGCGAGGGCGCCTCCCACCGGGCATCGCCCTCGCCAGCGGAGGCGCGACGCTGGGGCTGCTCAGCCACTACGTCACGGCGCCGGCGCTCACGGGCGCCTGGGCAGTCGCGCTGCTCCTCGCCATCACCGGGCGCCTCTCCTGGCGCCGGCTCGTGGCCTTCGCCGTTGGGCAGGCAATGGCGCTGGCGCCCTTCGGGCTGTGGTGGCTCTCGGCGCGGAGCCTCGTGCCGCCCTTTCAATCCGGGCACGACAGCGGCGGACTGCTGCCGGTGTTGGAGTATGCCGCCGCCGGCCCGGCTATCCTGGTGAGCCCGACCCTTGGCTGGGTGCTCACCGGGCTGACCGCTCTTGCCGTGGCCGCGGGACTGGGCGTCCTCACGCTTCAACGCAGCAGGATGTCCCCCTGGCCGTTCCTCCTGATTATCTTCATGGCCGTCCCCATCGCGGAGGTCTGGCTGATTCCGCGCCTGACACCCTTGCTGGGACCGCGCTACCTGTCAGTGTTCCTCCCCGAGTACCTGCTGCTGGCCACACTGGTAGCGCTGACGCTCTGGACACATTGGCGGCCAGGCGGCATTGCCATTGTCGGCGCCTTCGCCTTGAGCGCCGTCCTCGGTTATCACGCCTACCAGTTCGACCAGCGCTATGGCAAGTGGTACGACTACCGGACGGTAGCGGCCTACATCCGCGCCCACGAGCAGAAGGGCGACGGGGTTATCGTCAACAGCCAGTATGATCCGTCCTTCTGGTATTACTACCACTACGTCGACGGTGGCCCCGCGCCAACTTTTAGCATCCCCCAGCAGCGTCCCACGTCCGACGCGGAGCTGACCGCGACGTTGGAGCAGGCGGGCCAGACCGTTGACCGGCTCTGGCTGCCGGACGATGCCGGCCACTTCTGGGATGTCCACTGGGACACACAGCGCTGGCTCGATATGCATGACACCCGCCTGGAAGCGAACGCCCTCGACGACCTCCAACTGGACCTCTACCTTACGCCGCTCGGCATCCTGGACCGGAGCCGGCACGCCACCAGCGTGCGGTTCGGCGACGCCGCCGAGCTAGCGGGATGGGCCGCCCGGACGAGCGCGCCACAGTCCGGTCACCTGACCGTGGTGCTGGACTGGCGCGACCAGAAGCGCATCCCGGCCCGCTACACGGTGTTCGTCCATCTGTACGACGGCCCCGGACGCCTGGTAGCACAGGACGATCGTGAACCGGCGTTGGGCTCGATGCCCACCGACACGTGGCAGCCCGGCCAGCGCATCATCGACCAGCACGACGTCGCACTGCCCGCAGGCTCAGCCGGATCGACGTACCGGCTCACGGTCGGCCTCTACCTGCCGAAAACCGGGCAACGGCTGCCTGTCACGGGAGATGGCGCCCCTGACAACGAGGTGACGCTGGGGACGATCTCCGGGTAGCGGGTCGCCACGTGCCGACGTATACTTCCGTTTATCAAAGAGGCTGGATAGCATGGCCCAGGTTGATGCGTTCGTGCCAGAGACCAAACAAGCGCTCATCGAGCGCTGGATCGAACCCGATCCGATGAGTCCAGCCGAGATGCGGCTCGCCGTGTCTGGCGTCCACCTGTGGGCCATTATCGGCGCGACCCGTGGGCAGGATGAGTTTATCCGGCAAGTCGCGCACGACTACGCGATTCCGGTCGACGCAGTGCGCGCCGCCCACGCCTACTACCGGCGACATCCGCTCCAAATCGACGCCCGCGTTGAGGCGAACGCGGCTGCGCACGGCTGACCTTGGCCAGCATCCTTCTCGATAACGATGTTGCGCACGGCATCGCTGATCCTCGACGCGAGCTGTCTCGACACGCCCGCTTCACCGACCCAGCCCGGCTGCATACCCCGGCGTTTGCCGAACAGAGAGACCGCGGCAGTCTCACCATCACCGTCTCCTGGCGGGGATGCGACGCCGATGCCTGACCCCTGATGGCGTCTTGGTGGCCGGGTAGGCCCTAATCCGACATACATCATGGGGTATGATGCGTGAAAGAAGGTGGGGGTGGGTCACGTGCAACGTACGAATGTGTATCTGTATGACGGCCAGCTCCGCGCCTTGAAGCACGTGGCCGCCGAGGAGCGACAAAGCGTGGCAGGGCTCGTTCGCAAGGCGGTCGACGGGTACCTCGCAACGCGAATGGCCAATGACGCCGAGTGGCAGCAGCGTTGGGACCACCTCCTCGAGTCGGTCCAGAGCCGGATCCCGCCAGATATTCCGCCGGAAGAGATCGAAGCGGATATTACGGCGGCGAGGGAGGAAGTCCGGCAGGAGCATCGTGCATCGAACCGTCGTTGATACGAACGTCTGGATCTCGGCGCTGCTCAATCCCCGCGGAGCACCGGCCCGGGTCCTGGAAGCGTTGCGGCGTGGTCTCTTTGTGTTGGTTATCAGCGAGCCCCTCCTGACTGAATTGGCAGCGGTACTCTCACGTCCGCGCATCCTGCGCAAGTATCCGGGTGTTGGGTCCAACGTCGCTGAACTGCAGCAGCTTTTGCAATCGTATGCAGAGGGCGTCGTGATCACGGGAGCGGTAAAGTTGTGCCGAGATCCTCACGACAACATGCTGATAGAGACGGCATTACTTGGTCGGGCGGACAGCATCGTGAGTCGCGATGACGACTTGAAGGGCGACTCAGAGTTGGTGAAGACTCTCGGTTCGTATAGGGTGGCCGTGCTGACGGTCCAACATTTCCTGGACACGCTCGTCGACGATGGAAGTGATGACGAGGTGTGACCGGATACCCAGGCAGTTCCCAGTCCAGCCGCGCATTGGAGCAACTGTCTCGTCTTCCGCGGGCGCCTACTGCTGCGCCAGCACCTCTTCGCGCCGCCAGGTCTTGGCGGCGACGACGGTGAGGACGGCGTCGATGGCGAAGACGGCCGCGACGGCCAGCGCCAGCGTCCAGGCGCCCCAGGCGCCCATCTTGAAGGCGACGCCGAAGAGGATGCCCCACAGCGGGAAGAGCAGGATGCCGGAGATCTGTTGCGCCGTGTTGAAGGTGCGCACCCGCGAGGAGATGAGGCTCGCCACTGTCGCGGCGAAGATCGCCACGGCCGGGACGAGCAGCAGCATGGCGATGGCAAGCGCGGGCGGCAGGAGACGCAGCTTATTCGCGCCGATCGTCGCGCTCACCGCCAGCAGATAGGCGATCTCGGCAACCGCAGAGAAGAGGATCGCCGGGACCACAGCCCCGAGCACCTTGCCGCCGAAGATGGCCACGTTGGAGGCCGGCGAGGCCAGCAGCGGCGCCAGGTTGCCTTGCTCCTTCTCGCCGGCGAACTGGCCGCAGGCTACCCCGACGGCTGCCGTCGTCGGCAGCAGCCCGATCAACAACACGTAGATCGCCAGCACGGTTCCCAGCACTCCGTCCTGGCCGCTCCCGGCCCCCGCCAGTGGCCGGACGACCGAAAAGACCATGATGAGCGGGAAGACCAGCGAGAAAAAGACGCTCATGGTCAAGGTGATGCGGTCGCGGAGCGCCTCCAGGGCGGCGCGGCGGGCAATAAGGAGCAGCGTCTGCCAATCGCTCGGCAGCGTTGCAGCGCCTGACGGCGCCCGCACCGTGGGGACAGTGGATAGGGGAACGCTCATCGTGATCCTCCAACGGCCACGCCCACCGCTTCGCCTGCCGGCTGAGACTCACCGCCGACAACACCTAGGTAGACATCCTCCAGCGTCCGCGTCGTGCAAGTCACCGAAACCACCTGCGCGCCCGCGGCAATAAGCCGCGCCAGCACCAGCGGGTTCACCCGGCGCGGATGGGGCGTCGCATATTCCAGGATCGTGCTCCCTTCAGCGCCCGGCTCGGAGCAGAGGGCCAGATGGGATGTGCCGTCGATGTCACCGAGCGCCGCCTGAGCCGCGGGGAACGGCGCAGTCAGCTCGATGCGCACGAGCGTATCGGGAGAGGCCCCGGCCCGCAGCGCGGCCGGCGCATCGGCGGCCACGATACGCCCCTGCCGGATGATTGCCACCTCATCGGCCAGCCGTTCGGCCTCGTCCAGGTCGTGAGTACAGAGGATAATGCTGCGGCTGGAATGTTTCAGATTGACAACCAGCTCGCGGACGGCACGCGCCGCCAGCGGATCGAGTCCGGAGGTGGGCTCGTCCAGGAACAGCGCGGAGGGCTCGTGCAGCAGGGCGCGGGCCAGCGCGACCTTCTGCTTCATGCCTTTAGAGAACCCGGCCATCCTGTCCCTCTGGTGCGCCTTCAGGTCGAAGAACGCCAGTAGCTCGTCGATACGCCTCGCCCGCGTCGTGGGGTCCAGGCCGTAGATGCTGCCGAAGAAGTCCAGGTAGGCGCCCACGTTCATGCGCTCATACAGGCCTGGGACATCGGTGACCAACCCCACCCGCGCCCGCACTCCGGCAGGATTGGCGCGCACGTCGATCCCAGATACGGAGGCGGCGCCGGAAGTGGGGGCGAGCAAGCCTGCCAACATGCGGACCGTCGTCGTCTTGCCCGCGCCATTCGGGCCCAGCAACGCCAGGATCGCGCCATCCGGCACCTTCAGGGAGACGCTATCGACGGCCAGGGACTCCCCGAAGCGGCGAGTCAATGCCTGCGCCTCGATCATCGCTATCCTCTCCGGCGGCTCGTGTACCCCAATGGCGGCCAAATCGCCCCGATAAGCATAGCGGCGGACCGTGTTTGCCTGACCGCGTGAAACAACTTTGCTGCGGACCGCGCCACTGTTGCTACGCCACGTCGACGAACCTACGGCCGCTCCCCATCAACTCGCGCGGTCCACCAGGCGAATGTGGAAGTCCCTTTCCGCCATGCTCCTCCATCAGCGCCAACGAGGCGACGATCTACCCGCACAGCGTAGCACCGCCAGATAGTTTGCCCCGTCAACTTCGTGGTGCTCCAGCCGCCACGCGGTACCAGCAAGCAGACTGCGCAACTCCTCCAGACTCGTGAACAGGTAGTCGAACCAGTCGGTCGCGATGTCCTGATGGCGGACGCGAATGCGAACCTGCCCAGCCATCCGCCCGAGCGCTCGATTCCGCTGATGATACTGCTCATGGATCGCGCGATCTGTCCGGTACTGGTCGCGACTCTGGCCGAGGAGCACCGCGTCGGGGCGGGCCAACGCCGCTAGCGCGGCCAATAGCGCGGGCGTCCGCTCTGCGCTCTGCAGCAGCCCCAGGTTGTTCCCCAGCAGCAGAAACGTATCGAACGGCTCGACACCCGTCTCGGCTAACTCCCCCGCGGTCCCGGTGAACACGTCCCGGATGCCGCGTCGCCGGCAGACCTCCCCTGCCAATGGAGAGACATCGAGCGCGACCACATCGTGGCCGGCTTGCTGCAGATAGAGCGCGTGGCGTCCGGCGCCGCTGCCAACGTCGAGCACGCGTCCGCGTGTGTGAGCACAAGCCCAGCGGTCCAGCGGCCCCCAGGCATCCGCCTCAGCGAAGTAGCGGGCGGCGTCACCGGCGCTCATGTAGCCGTCGTCGCGCTCGATGAGCTCCAGCACGGCCCCGGGGGTTGTGCCGCGTTCCCAGCATTCCAGGAGCAAGGCGCCGAAGGCATCGCCCAGGCGTGGGCCGGTTGGGGAGGCGAGATAGGTTGCGCCTTCCTCAAGGGTCCGGTTTGGCCTACCCGTATCGAACATTTAGGCGCTCGCCCGCACGCGTTCCGGCTCGCGGGCGGCGACCGCGCGGGCCAACACCGTGGCGACGTACAGGTTGAGGCTGACGTGCTGCTCCTCGGCGGCCGTCACCAGCGCACGATGCACGTCCTTCGGCACGCGCACGTTGAACCTGCCTGTATGGGAATGCGCGGATGCCCCTTGCGGCTCCGGGATGGACATGCCGTGTCTCCGCGCCACGGTGATCCAGCCGCGCTGGGCGTCGCGGATCATCTCCAACGCCTCCTCCGGCGTGTCGCCCTGGCTCATACAGCCGGGCAGCTCCGGCATCCGCACGAACCAACCCTCCGGATCGGGGATCAACTCGATCCGGTAAGGGAGCGCCAAGTAGCGCTCCACCGCCTCCTCGGTCACCTCCGCCATTATCCAGTTCCCTTCTCCAGCAGCTTGATCGCCTGTCGGACATACGCCTCCAGCAGGAATGGCTTGCGCTGTGGCAGGGGTAGGAGGTCGTCGCCGCGCCGATAAGTCTTGTGGCTCGTGCCCTCGTGCTCGCCACGAAACCGGCAGCGGTGAGGATGACATCCAGATCATCCGGTCGAACGCGGCGGGAATTCCGCTTGATCGCCGCCAGTCGCTGGTCCCGCTTCGCCACCGCACGTCCCGAACTCGCCGACCACCCCAATGTAACTAAATACAGTGCTAATTTCAAAGGGTAGCAGAGGCGCAATCGATCCCCGGTAGTCAACGCATCGTGCCGTTGCCGTGCTATGCTGGCAGGAACGAGGCGCGGTGTCGTCGCCAACCGCGTGACAGTGTTTCCGACTGAGCAGGAGCGGCCGCATGGCTCTGATAGCAACCAGGTATGAGCATGTCGTCCTGAATCAGGAAGGCGTCCCATCTATCGTCGGCACGACAATGAAGGTCGTCGAGCTGGTCACCGCGCAAGCCGCCTACGGCTGGAGTCCCGAGGAGTTGCATTTCCAGTTCCCATACCTCACGCTGGGCCAGATCCATTCGTCGCTCGCCTACTATTGGGACCATCGGGATGAGCTGGACCGCGACATTGCCCGGCGACTCGCGACCGCGGACCAATTGCAGCAGCAAGCGCCTCCCTCGTCGCTGCGGCAACGCCTGAAGGAGCGCGGTATCATCTGATGTCCATAGCGCTGTACATGGATCAGCATGTGCCGCGAGCGGTCACGGTGGGCCTACGACTGCGAAATACCGACGTCCTCACTGCCTCCGAGGACGGGGCCAGCGGCCTCACAGACGCAGAGCTGCTGGACCGGGCGTCCGCACTCGGGCGCGTCCTCTTCTCACAGGACGACGACCTGCTGGCAGAGGCCAGGCGCCGACAAGCGGCGGGAACGCCCTTTGGTGGAGTGGTCTACGCGCATCAGCTACGCGTTTCTATCGGCGCATGCATCCGCGACCTCGAGATCATCGCATCGGCTGGGGAGCAAGACGACCTCCGCGCCCAGGTCTTGTTCTTGCCACTCTCACCGGTCTCGACGGCAACGGTAAGCAGCAGCACCCTCACTCGGCCAGCAACGTCTCTCGCAACAGCTCGAGCGGCATGGCATCGCGGCCGCGGGTGCGACCGAGGGTTGACAGTGGCCTTTCGTGCCACGTTGGCAGCTTGGGTAGGGTGCTGGCAGTGTCAAGCGGCATGCGCGGTCTCTGTTGAATGCGTACCATACCTCCTGCTGCGCTAGCCGAACAAAGGAGGACGATCGACCATGCCCGGCCTACCCACCCGCGATCAGATACCCGTCGAGCAGACCTGGAACCTTGGTGACATCTACCCCACGTTCGAGACCTGGGAAGCCGACCTAACGCGGGTAGACAGCCTGGTGCAGGCGGTAACCGAGTACCGGGGCCGGCTGGGCGAGAGCGCCGGCAGCCTCCTCGGCTGCTTGCAGGCGCGGGACGCGGTGGCGGCGACGATGACCAAAGTCGGCGCCTATGCCCAGTTGAGCATCTCCACGGACGGCATGTCGGCGCACAACCAGGCATTAGCCGCTCGGGCCGCTGATCTGGGGGCGCGAGTTAGCGCTGCGCTCTCCTTCCTCAACACGGAGCTGAGCGCGCTGCCAATCGGCACGATCGAGCGCTACCTGGCTGCGGAGCCTGGACTCGCCACCTACCGGCTGCAACTGGAAGAAGTCCTGCGCCGTGCCCCGCACGTCCTGGCCCAAGAGACGGAGCAGACGCTGGCCGCGCTGGGTGAAGTGCTGTCCGTCCCGGGGTCGGTCTGGGGCCAGGCGACGGCAGTGGACTTGCAGTGCACTCCGGTGCGTGACGCCCAGGGGCGGGAGCAGCCCGTCTCCATCGCCGCCTACGTCTTCGGACTTTCCGGGTCGGCCGATCGCGAGCTGCGCCGGCACGGCTATGAGTCGCTCGCGTCCGGCATCGGGCGGCACAAGGCGACGCTCGCGACGACGCTGGCAACACAGATCAAGCGCAACGTGGTGATGGCGCGCGTGCGCCGCTACGCCTCGGCGACGGAGATGATCCTCGAAGGCCAGCAGGTGCCGGAGGAGGTCTACCGCAACGTCCTCCAGATCGTTCACGATGAGATCGCACCGCACTTCCGGCGTCTCATGCGGCTGCGCCAGAGGCTGCTGCACCTGGATCGCGTCTACCGCTACGACGTGGACGCGCCGCTGGACCCCGAGTACGACCCGCCGACCACATTCGCGGAGTCCGGCGAGCTGATCCGCAAAGGCCTGGCGGCGCTGGGTGAGGAGTACGGCGAGATCGTCGAAGCCGCCATCCGCGACCGCTGGGTCGACCGCGCCGAGAACGCCGGCAAGCGCTCCGGCGCTTTCTGCGCCACCGTCTACGGCGTCCACTCCTACGTCTTCACCACCTGGCGCGACAACCTGCGCAGCGCCTTCATCCTGGCCCACGAGCTGGGCCACGCCGGGCATGGCATACTGGCCGGGCGCAACCAGGTCATCAGCAACACGCGTACGGGCCTTGTCTTCGTGGAGGCTCCCTCCACCTGCAACGAGCTGATCCTGGGCCGGCACATTGTGGATTCCACCGACGACCCGCGGCTGCGCCGCTGGGTGATCCTGCAGTTCCTGGGCACGTTCACGCACAACATGGTCGTGCATCTGCTAGAAGCACACTTCGAGCAGCGGCTCTACGACCTGGCGGAGGCCGGCAAGCCGCTCACGCTCAGCACGATCTTGCAGGTGCAGAACGAGGTGTTCGAGCGCTTCTACTCTGGTTCGGTAGTCGTGGACGACGCCGCCCGCCTGTACTGGGCGCAGCAGCCGCACTTCTACACCGGCCTCTACCCCTACACCTACGCCGCCGGCCTCTCCTGTTCCTACGGCGTAGCGGAGGCGATCCGTCAGGAAGGTCAGCCGGCCGTAGAGCGCTGGCTGCGCACGCTCAAGGCGGGCGGGACCCAACGGCCTATCGAGCTAATGCAGATGGCCGGCGTGGACATGACCAATCCCGACCCGATTCGCCGCGCCGTCGCCTTCTTCGGCAGCCTGGTCGACGAGCTGGAGCGCAGCTTCGCCTGAGGGAGGACCTTCCCAGGTGAAGTTGCATCACGGACGATCGATTGTGAACGGGAGCGCACGGTAATGGCTCCGCATTGCCCAGAGCCGCTCCTAACCGTCCCGAGTGAGGTGGGTAAGACTGGCGCGACGACTGAGGACTCCGAGCTCCTGGACCAGGGGGTGGCCCACACCCTGGTCGATACGGATAGCCTCCGCTGGCACTACCCGCGCCCCCCGCTATGCACCAACTGGCGTTGCTGCTCCGGGGGCACTGGCTGGCGGACACTCACTTCCAGCCGAAAGCCGTCGCCCAGTGCCTGCACGTAGCGGCGCAGGGTGGTGAGGGTATAGGCGTCGTATCCCTCCTTCTCGATCCGTGACACCTGCGCCTGGGAAACACCGAGACGCCTAGCCAGCTCCGTCTGGGTGAGGCCTGCTTGCTGGCGCGCTTCCACAAGCTGAAGCCACAGCTCCTTCTTGGCCGCCTCCTCCTCGTACACGCGACGAAACTCCGGGTCCGCCATCTGCTTGGACCAGTACTGCTCGTAGCGCTGCTGTCCCTCCAAATCGGGCGCTTCCTGCGTCATCACTCTCGCCTCCTCTCTTCACGTGCCTTGAATGCCGCATGCCGTTTGCTTCCCATCGCCAATTCGCGGCTCGGTGTCCTTTGTGCCTTCTTTTGAAACCCATGCAGGAAGACGATACGCCGGCCGGTGAAGACGAAGTAAATAATCCGATAGATATTGGTCCCACTTTCCTCGCGCAACTTCCACAATTCACCTTCGAGGTGCCGTACCAAGGGCTCCCTGGCCAGTACGTTGCGAACGCGTAACTGCTCCATCGACCAGCGAAACCGAGCACGAGCCTTGCGATCCAGACCGTCCAGAAACTCCTCGACTGGGCTGGCGCCGTTCTCCTCGAGGTAGAACTCAGTGGTCCAGTCGCGCTCCTGGTGCATATACGTATTTTCGCATATGCTCGGTCTGATGTCAAGGTAGTCCTGGGCGCCTTCACCCGAAGGCGGTCATACTCGTGCTGCGGCGATCCATCGTCGGGGCGGACACAGCGCCCTCTCGAGTTGATGCAGCTGGCGGGCGTGGACATGACCAATCCCGAGCCGATCCGGCGAGCCGTCACCTTCTTCGGCAGGCTGGTCGATGAGCTGGAGCGGTACCCACGCACCCGTCAGCGGCTCGCCGTTCGCCGCGCCTCGCGCACGAAGTCGCGTAGCGGGACGAGGTTGTGCTCCCAAAAGAGGGTGATCCGGTAGTCGCGTTGGGCCTGAACGAGGTGGCGCAGATGGTAAACGCCGTCCAGGAGAGGTGGTGATCAAACGTATGGCCCGTCCACCGTAACCGGCAGGGCCTCCATCTCCCGTGGCTCGAACTTCTCCAAGCCGCCCTGATAGGTTCGCCCGGAGCCGCGGAAGGAGGTACTGCCGGCATTGAGCGCCTGGCAGAGGCGTTGTAGCTGCCCGGCGTCCATGGCTGCGACTGGATACAGGCCGTGGCTGATATTGATGAGGGCGAGGCCGTCTGGGTTCAGCGCGAAGGCGGGCCCACGACGGGCCATGTAGGACGCGACAATCGGCGCTGCTTGCTGGGCGCCAACGTACCACCAGGGACGGCGGTGCGAACAGATGTAGGTGTCGGCGACGGCGGGCTTGTCACCTCGCGGCATCTCGCCTACTCGCAGATAGCGGTCCAGGTCAGGATGGTTCCGGCGATCGACATCCCTCGGGATGCGCAAGAGGAGCTTGCGTTCGGGCAAGTCGCGGACGACTCCGCCAGCATCAAGGATTTCTCGAGCGTCCGTGATGGCGGGGACGCACCATGGTGCTACCCCAAGCGCCTGGGCGTGGGCACGGGTGAGGACGAAGAAGTCGTTGGCGCCCGTAACGAGACCGCGGTGGACACGGGCGAACACGGAGAGCCGGGTCGGCGCCGCGTCGTCGGGGTGAGGAGACCGCCCTTGCTCTTCGAACAGCGCCGACCAGCGCTCATTTGCCAGCCACGCCTCCCGAGGCACGGAGAGCCCATCCTCCAGACGCGCCAGATCGGCCAGCGTGTGTACCTTGCGAGCGCTAATCTGACTCGGCCTACTCCCCACGATGAAGCAGGAGACGAGCGCCGTGGTCTGGGTGCTCTCGAAAGGCATGGCTGTCGGGTCGATGAGCTGGAGGGAGTGGGCGCCCAGGCCGTCAAGGAGCAGTTGCCGGAGCACGCTGCCATAACCGACATCCAGCCACTCCGCGCTGGTGACGAAACAGCCGATGTCGCCTGGCGCCGCATGGGCAGCAGTCGCGAGGTAGAACAGCGCGTGCAGCCCTGCCAGGCCCGAGATTCGCAGGCCCAACCGTTCCGCTGTGCCGGTCGCCCAGGCCTTGGTACTGGGACTGAGGTCGTGATGGCGCACATATGGTGGATTGCCGACGAAGGCGGTACGTCCGGCGATGCGTGGCAATTCGAGGCGGGTGTAGTCGGCCTGGCACACCTGGGCCGACCGGGCGTCCAGGGCAGCAAGCGCCGCCCGCGTCATGAGGGTGGCGAGGGGGTCAGCGTCGACTGCCACAACATGCCGTGCTCGGTCGCGCCGGACGGCGGCAGCGACAAAACGGCCGCTGCCGCAGCCGGCGTCGACCACCCGATCCGGCCCGCGGCTCAAGGCCCAATCCACCATCGTGGAGACCAGCTCCGATGGGGTGTAGAAGGCGCCATCTTGACGGCGCTGGACGACCGGACGGATCCGGCAGAAGATATCACCGAGCGGGTCACGTCCGGCTCGAATCGCCTGGAGAAGATCGTCGGGGGCGAGGAGCGACGGCGGCGCGGCGACCTGTGTCTGCTGGACGAGCGATTGCTCTCCGGCAGAGAGTAGGCCGCCGATCTCCGATGCGCCCAACTCGATCGCCAGTCGGGCAAGTTCCAACTCGATACGCGGTCGTTCGGCCAAAACCGACCTGACCACCATACCCTCGCTCCTGGATGCCATCCGCTATCAGACCGTAGTCTATGGCGGAAGCAGGAGTTACGCCAATCCGGACTGCCCCGCAGCCCGCCTCTACGCGGCCGTGCTGCCGATGCTGATCGCCCTCTACGGCTTCGGCTTTGCCTTTGCCGGCCTGGTCCTGTTGATGCGCGAGGCCAACACGCTGATCGACGTGTCCAATTACGTGGTCATCACACTGTCCGGGGGCAACTTTCCCGTGCAGGCGCTACCCGCCGTGCTGCTGCCCATCGCCTTGGCGCTGCCGCTGACCTACGGCTACGACTCGCTGCGCGGCATCCTGCTGCACACGCGCACCATCCTGCCAGTGCCGGCGGAAGTGCTCATCTCGCTGGCCTTCCTGGTCGTGATGTCCGTGTTGGGCACGGCGGTGTTCCGCCGTGTGGAGCGGCGCTGCAAGCGGCTCGGCACGCTCGCGCTACACTGACGCTGGGCGGGCAACACGGATAGGACCGTCAGGTCCTTCGCTGGCCCAACGAACATTTGTTCGCTATAATCTCCACGCCGGTGCTCGAGCACGGGGTTGTGGCTGAGCACCCAATCGCTACCACAAGGAGCGCCGATGGATCCATTGCGGACGATGTTTCGCCACCACATCTGGGCAACGCGGGGCTTGATCGACCACTGCGCCGGCCTGCCTCCAGAGCGACTCCAAGAGAGCGTGCCGGGCACCATGGGCACGATCCACGCCACCCTCGTCCACCTGGTCGCAGCGGACCAGCGCTACCTGGGGCGGCTCACCAGTGAGCAAGCGGACGCACGGGTGCATGAGAGTCAGGAGCCGGCGCCCGCCCCAGCGGAGCTGCGATCCGCCTTCGCCGCGCAGGCCAAACGCTGGGAGGCGGTGCTCGACCGCGTGGACGAGCTGGACGTTACCATCCCCGCGCAGGGCGACTGGCCCGAGACGCCGCATGCCGAAGACCTCCTAATGCTCCAGGCCATCCACCACGGCAACGATCACCGCACCCAAATCTGCACCATCCTCGGCGCGCACGGCTTTGAAGTCCCCGACGTAGCCGGCTGGGCCTACTGGGCATCACTCCGTGCGCAGTAATAGGTCCGATGGGCGTAAGGTCTTGATGCTCGGCCGGATCCGGCAGTGCTGCGTGCAGAACGCGGCTCCGTCGCCCCACGAATGAGACGCACACAGCAACAACGTCTGTCCCCCTCCTGCCCTCGCTAGCGAACGGTCGTGTTTTGCGCCATTCTCTCCGTCGCCGGCCCCTCCCCGCGGCGGGGAGGGTTAGGAGGGGTCACCCCGGCCTACTGCACCGCATCCAGATACAGTGTGCCGGAGAAGCCGGAGCTACTGCTGTACAGGAACTGGATGCCCAGCTCGCGGAACGGCGTGGGGGCGCCACTCGGGATCGTATAAGTGAGGGTCGTCCAGGCGCCCGGCGCCAAGGAGACGTAGCCTTCCATGTGCCAGGACCAGTTGGCATCGGAAACGAACAGTTGTGCGCCGAGGTTGCTCTTGGCCGGCGCCCAGACGTGGGCGGTGATCGTCGTGTTCCCCCCCAGGCTTGACGGAGGTGTGACTTGCACCCAAGGGTACTGCGTGGTGGTGAAGTGCGACGCGGTGATGGCGAGACTGTGGCGGCCGCCAGATTGCCGGCCGGGTCGCTCGGCGCGGAGGATAGCCACTGGGACAGGGCGTTGGAATACTGGACGCCGCCCAGTATGACGACGTTGGTCGCGCCGGTGTTGCGGACGGTCGTCACGAGCTCCTGCATGCCCGCGACCTGGAAGGAGACGCCGGTGCAGGTACCGGCGTCGCCGCCAGCGCGGTCCGCGTCGAGGGCACACCGAGCACGCTTGCCACGACGAATGTCGCCGCGATGGCGAAACCGAGCATGCCAAGACGCTTTGCCGATGCTGTCATTGCTCCGTCCCATCCTTTCACCAATCGCCGACGCGCAGCCGGGGGATTCCGTAGGGCTTGACCGGGCGCTCTCCTCCGATGTGCCGACGGCCCATGAGGGTACGCCATAGCGCCGCGGCATCCTTTCGTCGCTAGCCTAGCATCCGCCTCCTGACACGGTGGGGTGTTCAACTTCTCTGAAATGCCGGCAAGCGGCATACTTTCGGCGGGGTGACTCGTCCGCCGTTGTCGAGGGATTTCACTCCTCGTCTCCCCGTACATCACGGTACAAGGGAACACCCTCAGCGTGACAGGACGGTTGCTACCGGTCCGGTTGGGCAAGCGCCTCCAACAGGGTGCTCACGGACGAGTGAGCGGCAAACCGCTCCCGCTCAGCCTGACTGGGGATCGCCGCCAGCACCTCATCGGCGACATCCCCCATGTCGACGCCTCGTTCCCGACGCGCGCGCACCGTGGCCTCGAGGCGGCTCTTCAGGTTGTTGCAGCGCTGGCACACGGCCTGCAGATTGTCCGGGCTGTCGGCCCCGCCGAGCGCGCGGGCAACGGTGTGGTCGATTGTGACGGTTTCCGGCGTGAGTGGCCGGCCGCACAGCGCACACTCGCGCGTGCTACCCCGCGCCGCTACACTCTCGCGGCGGCTCACGCGCTCCAACAGGGCGTACACATTGTCGGCCGGCACGCGCACCGGTTGCTGCTGCCGACGACGCTCCAGGTCTCGTCGGCGCTCGCGGCCGCGGTCGCGCGCCGCTTCAGGATCCCACGCCCGTCGCGCCGGCATCGCCCCTCCTATCCACTTCAGCATGCCATGCCCGCCCGTCATCCCATAATTGTCCATGGGTGAGAGACGAACAGGAGCATTGTGGACCCGCTGGCGATCGCCATCGTCCTGGTCGCGGCCGGCTTCCATGCCGGCTGGAACCGCGTCCTGCACGATACGTCCGATCGCATCGCCACCATGGCCGTTGCCGGCCTCGCCAGCGGCCTCGTGCTGCTGCCGGTGACCATCGCCACGTCGCCGCGCCAGGTGCTTCCACTCATCGTGCTCTCCGCACTGGCGGAAACGGCCTACGCGCTCTCGCTGTCGGCCGCCTACCGCCGTGGAGCGATGGCACTGGCCTATCCGATCGGTCGCGGCGTCGCGCCGCTGCTCGTCACGCTGGGCGGCTGGCTGATTCTCGTGCAGCTACCGACGCCCCAGACAATCGCGGCGGCTGTGGCGCTCGTTGCCGGGCTGATCCTGGTGGCCACGTCCGGTCAGCACCAGACACAGCGCTCGGCGACCGGCTTCGCGCTCCTGGTCGGCGTCTGCATTGCCAGCTACTCGCTTATCGATGCCCGCGCCGTCCGTCAAGTCTCGCCGGTGGGCTACCTCGGGGCCGTGATGCTCTTGCAAGGCGCGCTCCTCACATTGTGTACCCGTGGTGACCGGCAGCGCCTGCGCAAGGCCCTGGCGCCGGGTCTATTGGTCGCCGTGGGGTCGACAGCCGCCTACCTGCTCGTCTTGCTGGCCTTTCAGCGGGCCGACGCGGGCCGCGTGTCCACGCTGCGCGAGATTTCCGTGCTCCTGGGCGTGCTTATTGCTCGCGAGCGCTCCGGCCCACGAGTCTGGCTCGGCGCCGGGCTGGTCGTGCTCGGAGCGGTGCTGGCGGCGCTGTGATCGCCTGATGCGCGCCAGCTTGGGTGCTGTTGCCCCGGTACGCGCCCTACGCCAGGATCTCCGATATCAATGGCCGTGGCGCCCGTGGCTCGGCAGTAGCACCATCGGCCTGCTCAGGGCGGGCAGTGGACACCGCCGCGGTTCTCTGGTAGTGGTAGCACGGAAACTGACTGGAGAGGGAGACCCGGATCGGTGGACGGGAGCCTGCACTCGCGCCTGCTGGCCTGGTGGGGAGACGACGTTTTCGATCCCTATCGGCCGACGCTGGACAATCCGGACGTGCAGCGGTTAGCAGCCCAGATCGGCCCGGGCTCGCACGTCACCGACCTCGGCGGTACCATGAGCCTCAACGCGCGGCTGGACCCCGCCGATCTGGTGCTGCGTGTCCACCAGCCGTTCATGTCGCGGCAGCGGCTTCTGGCCGTTCAAGAGGTGCGGCGGCGCCTCGCCGACCTGGCGCTGGTCGTTCCGGTCCCCTTGCCCTGGCGCAGCTCGACGGTGTTCCGGTGCGGGAATCGCTGGGCCGAGCTGGAAGAGTACCTGCCGCACGCGAAGCCCGCGCCAACGCCCGAGGCGTACACGTGGCTGTTCCGGGCGATGGGCGCCCTGCACCGCGCGCTGGCGACGCTCGACTTGACGGCGCCGCGACCGGTGGTCGCCACCTACGGGCCGCCGCGCTCGCTGCGTCGCTGGCTGCCGGTGACCGATGTTGCGGTCCAGGGCGATCCCGAGGCTGAGAACATCGTCCGTCTGCTCCGCGACCTGGTCAGCCGCCTGAGCGGCCAATGGGTGCCCGCGAACCGGCTGCCTGTGCAGCTCGTCCATGGCGACGTCCGCCTGGGCAACGTGCGCCGGACGCCGGACGGTGAGACGGCCTATCTGGACTTCGGCTTCCTGGCCCATCGGCCGCGGGTCCACGAGCTCGCCTACTCCCTGGCATTCATGGTGCTCGCGCTCGATGGCTGCGAGGCGCCGGAGCGCTTCGCCTGGCGTCTCATCCCGCGACTTATCGAGGAGTACGAGGCTGCCTCCAAATCCCGGCTCAGCCCGGCGGAGCGTCGAGCGCTGGCGCCTTACACCGCCGCCGTGCCACTCTACCACGCCGCGATTGCCGGGTTCACGCTCGATCCCGCAGGGCACCTTCGGGACCACCTGCCCTTCCTCCGTCTCGGCGAGTGGCTGCTGGCCCATCCCGACGCGATTCTGGGATAGCGGTGCGGCGATGCCTGGCGGCCGGGATTCCGTACCAACACACTACCGGGTTAGTTGACAGGCGCGCTACCAATCTGGGCAAGGACATGTCCTTGCCCTATTCCTGCCTGGTAAGCCGCTCGATCTGCTGGCGAAGCGCCTCCAGCTCACGATCTTTTTGGGCAAGCTGCTGATCCTTGTGCGCAAGCTCCTGATCCTGGCGGACAATTGCTTGATCTCTGTGGTCCAGCTCCTGGGTAATCTCGCCCATGCGGAATTGCCGTTGTCCTGCTGGCGCATACACCGCCACGCGCGCGCCCTCGACCGCGAACGCCGCCCCGATCTGGCGGCTCTGCCAGCGCCCATTCCCATCCGGCTGCCACTCCCGGTACGCCCCATCCCATAGCCTCCAGCCGCGCACCGGCTCGGGCATGAACTCGCCGGTCGGGTCGAGCACTAGGTACTCCGCCACGCCCGCCCGGGCGTAGCTGTAGCCCTTGCCCTTCTCCAGGTCCAGGTCGCTCTTATAGGTCGCATCGCTGAGCACCTCGATCACCAATATCGGGGGCCCATCGAGCGCAAGGGCCAGCGACCGGCGGCGATCGTCCACGGGGCGCCTGTAGACGAAGACGTCCGGCAGTACGGTCAGCCGCGACCCGTCGGGGCGCTGCAGCCCCCTGATCATGGTCTGGCCGAGCGTCTGCCATGGCGGCGGCTGCCCCGGAGTCGTCTGTGCAGAGGCGAGCTCGGTGAGCCCGACGCGCAGGTTGGTGATCGTCGTCTGGTGGAGATCGGTGCCCAAGACGCTCTCCTCCGTATCGTCCGGCGGCCAGAGCTCCGCCGGCTGGGCCTCCTCCAGGGCGACGCTGCGTTGGTCCACCATAGCAGTTTGCCTCCTCTGCGCTGGCCAATAGTGTAGCGTGGAGCGTAGCCCCCGGATAGCCGATCGGCGCAAGTTGACGACGCCGTGCCACAGTGCCCCGGCACGATGTGACGTGCGGCCCTGTGGGGAGGACCTCCCGCGGCGGGGTGTCCACGAGGAGAAGGAAGCCGCCGCGCAGAAAGGCGGCGAGCGCCTGATCGAGCTGCGCCTCCCAGCCGATCTTACGGCCCTCGCGGATGCGATAGACATTGAGCACTCGCTCGGCCTCGGTCGGTTGCACCAGCCCGCCGAAGTGGCCGGGGGTGCGGGCGTTGTGCTCGCTGACTTCCTGGGCATGTCCGGCTCCGGATTAGCTCGCGCGCCGTGTACGTCGTTGGGGCGTCTGTTCCCGCGGGCGCGCCAGGCTGCATCGCCGATCTATCGCCGTCACCATGCCACCCGGCGTGACGACGTAGAACACGGCAGTCCCCCCATCGCCCCTTGCCATGGCGCGCAGCGTATTGGAAGCGGATCGCGCAGGGGGGGAAGATAGGGTCCGCGCGACCAGCGCGTGATCCCGGTGACGTTTGTGCGTCATCAAGATAATGGGGCCGCCTGTGAGGCGACCGGACTAGGGTCGAGCAATGCTGTACTTCGGCCGGCTGGCCATCCTCTTGGCCGCGGGCATCCTACTTGCCGCCTGTAGCTCTCCCCTGTCTGGCGAAGGCGACGCGTCTATGGCAGCCTCGGCTGCTCCCTTATCGCTTGCCAGCCCCATCACCGTGGCCTTTGTCACTGCCAAACAAGGCTGGCTGCTCGCCGGGAACTGCAGCGGCGTGGGCAACGGGGCATGCATGATCCTGACAACCAGCGACGGTGGGAAAACGTGGGTCGCGCAGTATCGCACCACGCTGGAGCTACGTGCGCTGTACTTCGACAATCCCAGCGCCGGCTGGGTATTGGGAGCGGATTGTCAGGGTCGGGGCGTCCATCAGGTATGCACGGGAATCATCCTAGCCACGATGAATGGAGGGGCAACCTGGACGCCGCGGCAGACCGGCGCGATCCTGTCGGACCTCCAGTTCGTCGACACGCGGCGGGGCTGGGCGCTGGAAAGCCAGTGTCCTCCTGACGGGGCAGCGTCGTGCCCGCGTGAGCTGTGGCAAACCAGCGACGGCGGGCAGAGCTGGCGGCGTATGCCGCTGCCGGGGTTCTCGCCGAGCGGCATCAGCGTCGTGAACCCAACGCACGCGTGGCTCGCCGGCTGCGTCGTGAAGAACACGAGCACCAACCCCTGCCTTCGACCCGCCGTCCTCGCCTCAACTGATGGCGGTAAGGTCTGGCGCCGCGAGCTGGAGCTGCCGGCCAGCGCAGGCTCGTTCGCCTCGTCGATCACCTTCGTCAACCGAGCCGATGGCTGGCTGCTGGCCTCCGCTCCCTCGGGCTGTGGAATGGGCGGCTGCTGGGGCCCGCTCTACTTCACGATCGACGGCGGACAGCATTGGATCCAGGAACAGCCGGAGTATCACTGGAATATGAGCGGAGAGACGCCGGACCGGCCGGGATTTCCTGGTGCGCCCGTCTTCGTAAACCCGCTCATTGGCTGGATCCCGATCAGCGTTGGAGCAGGTCCGGGGGAGGGAGGGATCGCGTCCACCATCGACGGTGGCAAGACGTGGACCCATACCGGAGGTCGCGACGGCCGGAGCATCACCGGCGTCTCCGCGGTTACGCCGAGCGACGTCTGGCTCGTCGGTTTCCGGCGCACGTCCACTACCGAACAGCCCCTCCTCCTGCATAGCACCGACGGAGGGCGTTCCTGGATCCAGCAGTTGCCAAGGTCCACTGGTCAGCCAGCATCCAAGGTCGTCGTGCCGGCCACGAAGCCGCCAGCGATCCCCACCCATGCCCCTAACGGCATTACCATCGAGCTGATCAGCCTCAGTCCGCGTCACCTCGCCATCGCGCCGGGCCAGACTGGGACCGTTCCAATCGGCAACGGCGAGATCGACGCGCTCGTCTATTACGCACACCCACTGGTCCCAAGCATCCCCGGGGCTCCCGGTTGGTCCGCCCCGACCGTTACGGTCAGTCCACCGGGCTGGACACCTGTCGTTGGCAACCTGGGCCGTCCCGACACCCTCACGCTCGAACTCTTCGGGAACGCGACCGGCCACTTCACTGTCACGACCAGCGGCATGCAGGCCAACCCGCCAGTCAGTTTCACGCTGGATGTAGTACCGAACGGCAACGTTCCTGACAGGTAGGCGCCGCCGCGGCTATGTCCCCGCACCTCGAAGCGATCCGGATCGGCGATGCTCGGATCGATCCAGCGGACCACCGGGAGCAGCACAAGCCCCTGCACCTGACATGTCCCCTCTGCCTCGTGGAGACGGCATAATGCTCGGGAGATGCCTCACGCGGGCAGTGCCGGGGAGGGGTCGCCATGAACCGTGCTATCGTCAGCCGACGGCGGGTATTCCAACAGCTTGGCAGCCTGGGTGTCATGCCGGGGGCCGTCCTGGTGGTGCATACTTCGTTTCGCGCCGTGCGCCCGGTGGAGGACGGCCTGGAAGGGCTTATCGCGGCCTTACGCCAGGCCGTTGGCCCGGATGGTACGCTGGTCATGCCGACGATGACGGGCAGTCGGAAGGACGAGCCGTTCGATCCTGCTGTTACCCCCACGCGCAATATGGGCATCGTCGCCGAGTCGTTCTGGCGGATGCCCGGCGTTCGGCGGAGCGACCATCCGACCTCGTCATTTGCCGCCAACGGCCCTCTCAGCAGAGAGATAACGGCGTCGCAGCCGCTGGAACCCGTCCACGGGCTGGACAGTCCCATTGGTCGGGTCTTTCAGCACCATGGGCTCGTGCTCCTCCTGGGGGTGGACCACACCGCCAACACGACTATCCATCTGGCCGAGGCGCTCAGCCGTGTTCCTTACGGCATCCGCAAATGGGCGACCATCCTCCAGGATGGCCATCCCCGCCGCGTCGCCTTTCGTGAGACGGACCATTGCTGCCGGAGCTTTCAGCACGTCGACGGGTGGCTGCGCGAACGCGGGCTTCAGCGCGAGGGGCAGGTTGGCCATGCGCACGCTCGCCTGGTCCGCGCTCACGACATCGTGGACGTGGTGACGGAGCACCTCGCCGCTGACACCACTATGTTTCTCTGTCCACGCGGTATCAGTTGCGAGGAGTGTGACGCTGCCTGGCAAAGTATCGGAAGCTGAGCCCGGTGCTCCGAGCCGCTGGCAGCTCGCTCGGAGCACGCGCGGTACCGCCATCACCCACGATTATGACTATCGTAACGATGCGCCCCACCGCCAGGTGCACCAGAGCCGGCCTCCCAGGGGAAGCGCTGGCTGTTCAGCCGTTCCTCGATACCGAAAGGCCCGTTCACCCAGGTGCGATAGCCGTCGGTGAAAGCAGTGACGTTATAGGCGGGGAGCGGTTGCCAGGAATCAGTATCCCGGACGTACATGGCTCCGTCGCCGACCACGTCCTTGCCGCCCTCGCCGGCCCAGACGATCATCTCCTTGCCCGTCCAGACGACCGCCTGCTGGCTCTCCGCCATGCCCGGCTGGCCAGCGGTGGGCAAGGGCGTCCAGTTGTTCGTGATGGGGTGGTAGATCGCCCCCTCCGGGCTGCCCCACCAGCTCTGGCCCGACCAGATGATGACGTCGGTGTCGGTCCAGACGGCGCTGGGCGCCCCTATCGTCACGGGCCCACCAGCGGCCATGGGGCGCCAGGTTCTGGTCACCGGGTTATAGCGGCCACCGCTACCGATGGGCAGGAACTTCAGGGCGTCGCCACCAGTGCCGCCCCACAGGACCAACTCGTTGCCCGTCCAGACGGTCGCCGGCGTGTCGCGGGAATCGGGAGCACCCGCGCTCGCCATCGGCGTCCAGGCGCCGACGCCTTGTGCCGTCGCCTGTTCGGGCGTGAGCAGTGGAGGCGCCAGCGCCAGCAGGAAGGCGAACAACCATGCGAACGTATGGGGACGGGAAATGTCCACGAGCGTCCTCTCTACCCCGGCGTGAAGGTGTTGGTCAACTCCGTATCCGGCAGCTGCTTCCGGTTACCACCGGCTGGGCGTCCGTCATCTGGCCATAGAGGCCCTCGCCAACAGCGGGCGCCTTCTCCACTGCTCGGCGCCGCCGGCTCAGCAGGCGACCGCTCGCCCGGCTCGGTGATACGCTGGGTGTCGGCGGGGAGGCGCTCGGCATCCTCCGGCGGGATTCGGAGGATGCGCCATCGCTCACTATGCGCCGGAGCGCGAGTTGCCGCGCGACCGAGTCACGGGGAGGCCGCTCCCCAATTCGGAGTACCCACACACACCGCTCGGGATGCGCCGTAGTAGAAGCAGGCCGGGCACACGGTATCCTCAAGCGAGAGAGTTCGGTGCAAACGGTCTTCTGGTTCGGGATATCGATTTCACCGATCACGGAAGGGAGGGCCACGTGAGTCCCCATCAGCACCGCTACGACCCAACGACGGGGCGGCGCGGCGCTGCCGAGCCTCTTGCCAATCATCCATCATCCCAGCCTCAGTGAGCGTGCAATTGAGGAGGTGAGTATGACTGGAGTGGTGGAGATTCGCGACACGACACAGGAGAGCCCGAGCGGGCCGCGAATGCTGGCGGTGACGCTCGCCGATCTGCTGGAGTGCATCGCCCCCGTCGGGCGCGGCCTCACTTGGACAATTCTGGATCTTGAAGCAGTGGGCGAGCTCAGCGGCAAGAGGAACATGCTCGATCTCGAGGAGCAGATTCAAGCCTCGCCGCATGGCCTCGTCGTCTCGTGGTCAGAACTCCTCACTCTGGCTCAAGAACTCCATCAGGTGATCAACTGCGTGCTGGCGGGCATGAAAGCCCCCTCGGCGACTGCACAGATTCGGCGTGGGACGGATACCTGTGCGATCAGCGATCTTGTCTTGGAGGCGATCGATAGTTCCCTCTGGAGCGTTTTTGCGCGAGACGACCGGGTATTGGAGCGCCTACAGCGGCGGTTCCATGACATCAACTTCCTGCCCCTTCCCATTCGCCATGCCTGCTAGCTGACCGAGGTGTTGCACCGCCGCGGTCGCCGGGGACCGACAGGCTGCGGAGCACCTACGGTCCCGCCGCTGAGATCCCTCATCTCCTCACTGGTACCACGCGGCCTGGAGCCGGTACAGCTCGGCGTAGCGACCGGTCGCAGCCAGCAGCTCGTCGTGCGTCCCTTCCTCGACTAACCGCCCCTGGTGCAACACGAGGACGCGGTTCGCGCCGCGACAGGAGCCGAGGCGGTGGGAGATGAGGAGAACCGTGCGGCGCTCGGCCAGCTCGGCGAAGTGCTGGTAGACGGCCGCCTCTGCCTTGGCGTCGAGGGCTGCCGCCGGCTCGTCCAGAACCAGCAGGTCGGCGGGGCGCAGGTAGGCGCGGGCAATGGCCAGCTTCTGCCACTGGCCCACGGAGAGCTCGGCGCCGTCGTGGAACTCTTTGCCCAGGAGCGTCTCGAGGCCGCGAGGGAGCGCCGCGGCGGATCGCCTCGTCCAGGTGCCCATTGTCGTCGGCATGCTCGATGTCGCCCACGGCCACGTTGTCGCGCACTGTCGCGTGGTAGCGCAGGAAGTGCTGGAAGACGGCGCCGGCATGGCGGTACCAGTCGGCGGGGGCGAGTTGGCACAGGTCGATGCCATCCACCAGGATACGGCCGCTCGTGGGACGGTAGAGGCCCAGCAGGAGCTTCACCAGGGTGGACTTGCCGGCGCCGTTCTCGCCGACCAGCGCGATCCGCTCGCCGGCGCGGATGGTCAGGGAGACGTGGGAGAGGGCCGGCGCCGCGCTGCCGGGGTAGGTGAAGGAGACGTCCTCGACGGCGATCCCGTCGCGGATCGGGCCGGTGAGCCGGCGGCCTGCTTCCAGGTCGAGGCGCGGGCCGTCGACGAAGGCGAAGTAGTCCTGGACATAGCGCAGGTCGCTGGCGATGGTGAAGACGTTGCCGGTCACGCTTCGATAGAAGTCCTGGAAGCTCTCGATGGCGTAGAAGAGGGCCGCAGCGGCCCCGATGCTCACGCGCCCGGCGACGAGCAGGGCAACGCCGACAGCAAGGGCTAGCGCGTATGTGAGGGCGTTGAGCGCGAAGTGCAGGACGAAGACCCTCGTCTCCTCGGCATCGATGCGCAGGCGGTCGGTGGCGAGCGCGCGCCAGAGCCGCTCGGCCTGGCCGGCCAGCCAGTCGCCGAAGCCGAACACGCGCAGCTCGGCCGCCGCGTCGCGGCCGGTCAGGATGCCGTCGTAGACGCCGAAGCGGCGCTCGTCCGCCGACTGCGCCCGCTCCAGGTCGTGGCGGCGGTGGGCGAAGCGCTGGGCGGCGATAACGCCCGGCGTCGTGCCCAGGACGATGAGCAGGGGGATGCCCCCATGCAGGTGGCCGAGGTAGAGGAGCAGCGAGAGCAGGGTGACTCCCCCTTTCAGCGCGTGCCAGGTGGCCATGAGCATCTGGTAGAGGCGCTGCTCCAGACCGCGCCGGACGCGCTGCACCTGGTCGTGGTACTCGGGGCGCTCCAGCTCCTCCAGCGGCATCGCTTGGGCCTGGCGGAAGCACTGCGCCTCGGTGTACCGTTGCAGGAGCTCCTTGAAATTACCAGAGAGCATATTGCGGAAATGGTTGCTGCCGGCGTAGACGATGGTGAGCAGCGCCAGCGCGACGGCCTAACCGATGGCTGGCGAGAGGGACGCCGTTCCCTGGAGCGCGCGCTGGGCGGCGTCGATCAGCCCCCGTAGCAGGGTGACCTCGGCGACCTGAAAGAGGCCCGATCCCGCGTAGATGAGGCAGAGGCTGGTGGCCAGGCGCGGGCTGACCGTCCAGAACAGCCGAAATAGGCGCAGCAGCACTCGCCAACGCGAGACGGACGGTTGGAGGGAAAGCGACGCCGCGGCCGCGGCGGCGCTCATCGTTCCCCACCTTCCTTGTCACCGTCCTGGTACCAGTTGGCCTGCAGGCGGTACATACGGGCATATTCGCCGCCCTGCCGGAGCAACGCATCATGGCTGCCCTCCTCCACGCTGCGCCCCTGGCGCAGCACCACGACACGATCGGCCAGCCGCGCCGAGCCGAGCCGGTGGGAGATGAAGACAGCGCAGCGACCGGCCGCGGCCCGTGCGAACTGGCGGTAGACCTCCACCTCACCGCGCGGGTCGAGCGCGGCCGTCGGCTCGTCCAGGGCGACAATCTGGGCATCGCGCAGGTAGGCCCGAGCCAGCGCCAGCCGCTGCCACTGGCCGGAGGACAGGTCGGCCGCGCCCTCCAGCGCCTTCCCCAGCAAGGTCGAATAGCCGGACGGCAGCACATCGATGAAGGAGGCTGCGCCGCTGCGCTTGGCCGCCTCGACGATGCGCGGGTGCGTCGTCGAGGCGGGGATGCCGTCCGCAGGCAGCAAAGTGGCGTCGGCGTAGGCAATGTTCTCCACAACACTGGTCTGGTAGCGCATGAAGTCTTGGAACACGGCGGTTGCCTCGTTTCGCCAGGCGGACGGATCGAGGTCTGCCAGGTCGATGCCGTCGACGGTGATCCGCCCCCTGGTGGGACGGTAGAGACCCAGCAGGAGACGTACCAGCGTCGTCTTGCCGGCGCCGTTCTCGCCGACCAGCGCCACGTGCTCTCCCGGGCGCAGCACGAGGGCGACCCCGCGCAACACCGGCGAGCTGGACCCGGGATAGGTGAAGCCGACATCGTGGAAGCGGACGCCCTGCCGGATCGGCCGGGGAGGCCGGCGTCGCGGATGGTCCGGCGTCAGCTCCGTGGGCAGCGCCAGGAAGTCGCGCAAATGCTGCATGCGCACCCACTGATCGACGACGTAGTGCGCGTTGAAGGCGAGCGATTGCGTCAGCTCGCGGAAGCGGCTGATGCTGTAGAGCAGTGCCACCACGCCGCCGATGCTGATGCTGCCGCGCACGCCGAACGCCAGCAGGGCGATGACCGTGATGAAGCTGACGACCTCCTGCAGCGTCACGCTTCCCAGCTCGTACAGGGCCAGTTGGCGACGCGCCGCCTGCATGTCGTCCAGATAGCACTGGAAGACGGCCTGCCAGCGGCCGAGGAGATGTGCGCCCAGACCGAACAGGCGCAGCTCCGGCGCGGCCTCGCGGCCGAGCAGCAGGCCGGTCCAGTAGCCTAGCTCGCGCTTGAGCGGCGAGCTGCGATACTGCACCTGGGTGAACGCGCGGCTGAGCTGCGCGCCGACGTGGGCGCGAACGATGGCCGTGACCAGTAGGATGGCCGCCAGGAGCCAGTGGACGCTGGCGTAGAGCAGCAGCAGGCCGGCCAGACCGACCACCGTGCTCACCAGCGTCCCGATCTGCTGGATCAGGAAGATGAGCGAGCCGCCCAGCGCCTGCCGGCCAGTATCCAGCTTGGCGTAGTAGTCCGGCCGCTCGAAGGCGGCGAGCGGCAGGGCGAGCGCCTGGGCGTAGACCTGACGGCGCAGCCCCTCGTCCACGCGCTCTCTGGCGAGGCTGGAAAGGTAGATGCCGGAAGCGCGGAACGCCTGTTGCAGCAAGAAGGCGACCAGCAGCAGCGCGAGCCAGGGAACGGACGCCGAGAACGTCACGCGCTGGGCGCGGGTGACCGCGTTGATCAGCCCCTGCATCGCCCAGACCGCTAGCGGGGCCGCCGCGCCGACGGCGACGGCCTGAGCCAGTAGGAGACCGCCGGGCGCCGGTGCATAGCGGAGGAGCAGCCCGCCGCTGTAACGGAACGCGGAGGCGGCCGTGGACACGCCCGCTGCGATTCGCCGCGGTATCGACGCGATTGGTATGACTGGCACCGATGCTCTCCGTTCTGTGGCATTGCAGGGGACCAACAGGATCGCCGCGCAGGCAAGTAGCGCAACGGTGAGCGCTGCGTCCGGCCGCGGGGGCGGAGTATCGCCTCGCCGGAACTGACGAAGCCCAGTAGTGGCGGGCCGTCGTGACCTCGATCACGATGCGTGCGCTAGCGGTGGGAGTATAGCACCATGCAGCAGAGCCGGAAGCCAGTGGAAACGCGCACCAAGGAACGGCCGCGGCGGCGTACCGCGCCACCCACCGCCCTGCCGCGGTCCTCGACCGCGGCAAGGCGACGGACTCTCACGGAGCGGCCAGGGATGACGACAGAGGTTAGCATTGCGAGCGTCGTGCGCCTGCCCGGTCGCACGGCGCGCAACAGCGCGCAGAGTCGATGGATAGAATTCGCCCGGTTGAAGGCCCAACACGGGCAGGGGATAATGGAACCATGAATACCGCAACGACGATGCCCGGATCCCTCGCCCCTTGGGCGGAGATCGTACCGCACTTCGGCGCCGTCACGGTCGATATCCTGCTGACGTTACCGGACGACGGGTACCAGTACGAGGTGGTCGAGGGGGTGCTAGTCCGCATGGCCGGTAGCGGGTTCGAGGCGACGACCATCGGACAGACCATCTCCTTCATGCTGAATGTGCATGTACGGCCGCGGCGTCTGGGCATCGTCACCGGGGCCGACGGGGTGTACAGGTTCGCCGGCGCCGAGACCGGCCTGGTCCCCGACGTTGGCTATTGCGCTGCCGAGAAGCGGGCGCTGATCACGGACCGGCGCAAGCCGATCCCCTTCGCGCCGGACCTCGCGATCGAAGTCGCGTCGCCCGACCAGGGGCCGGGCGCCATGGCGGCGAAGGCGCGGACCTACTTAGACGGCGGGACACGCCTGGTATGGGTGGCGTGGCCGGCGCGGCAACAGGTCGACGTGTGGCGCCACGATCATCCCTCCGGCCCGGCCATGACGCTCGGCGCGGGCGACGCGCTCGACGGGGAGGACGTCGTGCCCGGCTTCTCGCTCCCGGTGGCCGACGTATTCGCCGATCCGCTCGCCGAAGGCTAGCCTGCTAGGGTCCGCCGGGCATCGCTGGTCGGCTACTAAGCTGACGGATGTCTCTATCGTCCGGATGCCGCCCCGCCAAACGGCGGGACATTAGCCCTCGCGATACCAACGTTCGGCTGTGAGAAAGGCGAGCCCCAGATGGGTGCGCCACGTGCGACCGATCCGTGGTAACCGGCAGAGATCGGCAAGATAGGCATCTGCCCACTCCTCGCGGTTGGCGAGTCCAGTTGCCTTGTCCTGCGGAACCATCATTGCCTCTCCCATCAGCGTGTCTTCAGCGTCCCTCACTTCCTGACGCGGCGCCGTCGACGAAAGGGAACAGGTCGGAGGCGACCGCATGAGCAGGGGAGCGACATCCTTTGCCGAAGATACACTACACGAAGAGAGGCTGGGATGTATGCCTGAGGGCTTTCCGAGAGACCTCGATCTCGCAATTCGGCGGTTGATAAACCCAGACTTCCCGACGCCTACTCGCCAATTCACGGACATTACCCTCGTTCTTGAGCACGACCCCGCCGCGTTTCGGGCATTGGTCGAGCAAATGTGCCAGCCTTTCCGTGCCGAGCCACCGGACGCGTTGCTCTGCATCGAATCCTGCGGTTATCTCTTCGGTGCGCCAATGGCCCTCGAGCTGGCGCGCCCGATTGTCCTCGCCAGGCGCGCCGGCAAGCTGCCGCGCGCGACGTTGCGGCGTGCATACGAGTCGTCCGGGCGAGCAAGGGATCCGGAACGGACAATGGAGATACACGGCGGAGCGATTCTTCCTGGCAGTCATGTGCTCGTCGTGGATGACGTTCTCGCGACCGGGGGCACGGCGCTGGCGGCGCTGGACCTGGTCGAGCAGGCAGGAGGCGTCCCCAATGGGGTCAGTGTGGCCTTTGAGCTGGTGCGTTATCACGCTCGTCGGGAGATCGAGCGGCGCGGAGTGTTGCTCCAGTCGGCAATTCGGCTCTAGAGCCTGCTACGCACGTCGGATCGTTTGGGCGGGTAGCATAGCGGCGTTATGGAACGCACCTTCGCCTGGCTGGTGCGCTTCCGCCGCATGGCGCGCGCCTACGAGCGCCTGCCGGAAATGCGGACGAGGCTGCATTTCCTCACCTTCGCGATCTTGTTGCTCAGCGGCTTCATTCGCTTCATGACCGAAAGTGCATGACAGGCTCCAAGGAGGAGATGCATGGTGCAGGTAGTCCCACCCGGCCAGATCGTGATTTTGAACGGGACCCCGCGATCCGGGAAGTCCAGCATCGCCGCCGCGATCCAGGACACGTTCGAGGGCGTCTGGATGAACCTGGGGGTCGATCGGTTCAAGCAGATGACCCCGGGCCGCTACCAGCCCGGGCTCGGGCTGCGCCCCGGGGGCGAGCGCCCCGACCTCGAGCCTCTCGTTGTGATCTTGTACCGCGCCATGTACGAGGCCATTGCCGCGCACAGTCGCTTGGGGCCGAACGTCGTGGTGGATGTCGGGCACCATGACGCCTATTCCGTGCCAAGGGGGATTCTCCCCGCCTGTGCTCGGCAACTGACGGGCCTCCCGGCGTTGTTCGTGGGCGTGCGTTGTCCCATCGACGTGGTCATGGAACGGCGGCGCGCTACCTGGGGCGCCGGCAACGCCGACGACGGCTCGCCGCCAAACCCGGTGCGCTTGTGGCAGCAGGCCGTCCACGCGCCGGGAATCTATGACATGGAAGTCGACAGCTCGGTGCTCAGCCCAGAGGAGTGCGCCGGCGTGATCCGCCGGCGCCTCGACGACGGTCCGCTGCCATCGGCTTTCCAGCGCCTCGCGGCCATGGCCACGGGATAGGTCGCACACGCCGAAGTGGCGCGCCCTGCCCGGCGTTTAGGTGGCCGGTCGCCCCTCCGGCACGGAGTGGGTGATGGGCGAACCCTGATCCACGTGGCCGCTTACGGCCTGCTCGGCGCTGAGCGGCCGCCCGCCCTTGCGGATGTGCGCCAGCAAGCCACCGTCGACGAGGACCTCGCGCTCGCGAGGCGAGAAATCGGCGCGAAGGGTCAGCTCCCGCCCCGACTCGACGATGCGGCAGCGGACATCCTCGCGCCCTTCGGCCAGGGCGGCGCGCAGGTCGGGCAGCTCCCAGGTGTCGTCCTGGCGAGCCAGGAGGTAGTCGTCGTCGCGGGCGAAGGTCAGCGGCGGGATGCCCTGGGCGATCAAGTTGCGCCGGTGGATGCGGGCGAAGCTCTTGGCGACGACCGCTCGGACGCCGAGCTGCTTGGGCGCAAGCGCAGCGTGCTCGCGCGAGGAGCCCTGACCGTAGTTGTGGCCACCGACGATGAAGCCGCCGCCCTGCTCCCGCGCTCGCGTCGCGAAGCTGGGGTCGAGGCGTCGGAACACGAAGCTCGCCATCACCGGCACGTTGGACCGGAAGGCCATCACCTCCGCGCCGTCCGGCGAGAGGTCGCCCGTCGAGATGTCGTCACCGACCACGATCAGCACCGCTCCCTGCAACGCGGCCGGCAACGGGACCTGGGGCGGCGGTGGCTGGATGTTCGGCCCGCGGGGCAGCGCCATGGATCGCGCCTGCTCGGCTGGTGGCGGGGCCAGGATCTGCTGATCGTCTGTCCCCGGGCGGTAGGTCGGGGCGGGGAGGCCCGGCTCCTCGGGGCCGAGGTCGCGCGGATCGGTGATCACGCCGCACAGCGCCGTTGCCGCCGCCGTGGCCGGGCTGGACAGGTAGACCTGGTCCTTGATCGTGCCGCTGCGGCCGGGGAAGTTGCGGTTGAAGGTGCGCACCGAGACGGTGTTGGTCGGCGGCGCCTGCCCCATGCCGACACACGGGCCGCAAGCCGGCTCCAGCATCCGCGCTCCCGCCGAGATGAGGTCGCCGTACACGCCCGACCGAACGATGACGTCCAGGACTTGGCGCGAGCCGGGCGTGACCGTCATCACGAGGTTGGGGGCAATGACCCGGCCGCGCAACACGGCGGCGACGATGGCGAGGTCAGCAAAGCCGGAGTTGACTGAGGAGCCGATGCAGACCTGGGCGACCGGCGTCCCGGCGACCTCGCGCACCGGCACGACGTTGCCGGGACTGGAGGGCGCGGCGATCAGCGGCTCCAGACGGTCTAACTCGATCAGCTCGTGCTCGTCGTAGGCAGCCGCCGGGTCGGCGGCAAGGTCGAGCCAGTCGCCGGCCCGCTGCTGCTGCTCCAGCCACTCGTGGGTCCGCCCGTCGGACGGGAACAGGCCGGTGGTGGCCCCGGTTTCGACCAGCATGTTGCAGATGGTGGCCCGCTGGGCGACATCCAAGGTGGCGACGCCGGGGCCGTAGAACTCGAAGATGCGGCCCAACCCGTTGCGGACGCCCCGCCGTCGCAGCAGCTCCAGGACGACATCCTTGGCTTGCACCCAGGGCGCGAGGCGGCCGCGCAGCTCGACGCCCACGATCCTGGGCGACTCGAATTCGAAGGGGTGGCCGGCCATGCAGAGGGCCACGTCGAGGCCGCCGGCGCCGATCGCCAGCATGCCCAGGGCGCCGGAGGTGGTGGTGTGGCTATCGGCCCCGACCAGGATGGCGCCGGGACGGGCGAAGCGCTCGAAATGGACGTAATGGCAAATGCCGTTGCCCGGGCGCGAGAAGTGGAGCCCGTAGCGAGCGGCGAAGGCCTGCAAGAAGCGGTGGTCGTCCGGGTTCTTGAAGTCGAGCTGGAGCAGGTTGTGATCGACGTATTGCAGGGCGAGCGGCACGGCGACGCGCTCCAGGCTCAACTCCTCGAACTGGAGGCAGGCCATTGTCCCGGTTGTGTCTTGGAGCAAAGTCTGGTCCACCCTCACCGCGATCTCCGCGCCAGGAGCGAGCTCACCCCCCACCAGGTGCGACCTGAGGATCTTGCCGGTGACGTTATCGGGCATGGTAGAGCACCTCCCCGAGGGCAGACGCAGCGCTACGTCGAGTCGTGCCGCCGTCCGGCCGATCGCGCGGCCTGGGCGAGAGCAGACCTCGGACACCTGCGACGATGACCTGTGGCCGCGCACCGCCTGCGGCGCGCGGCAAGAGCCGCCACCGTAGTGTACTCCATCCTGGGCAGCGAGTAGCGCCCCGACGACGGTTGTTTGCTGCCGCACGCTATGATTCCGTCGTCAGGGAGGTGCGCCACGGAGTTTGCAACACGCTATCGCCGCGAGCGGCGCGCCACGGAGCGCGGGCGTCCCGCCCGCCTCGCTTCGTGCCTATGTCGCTCGGTCGCCATCTTGCCAGCATGCCCGCCGTTGGTTGTGACCGGGCGGGCGGGACGCCCGCGCTCCGTGGCGCGCCGACAGGTCGGTGCAATACGGTGCGGCATATCCGTGGTCGGAGTCGGTGATAACAGTCATATGTCCGAATTCTGAATTGAGGTGGGATCGGTCGTGCCTGAACAATCTATGGGGACCACCAACCTGGAAGCCCAGCTTCCGGAGCGAATCAACGAGATATTGCTTGGCCAGGTGGCCGTGATAACAGGCTCGTCACGCGGCATCGGGCGAGCCATCGCCGTGCGGCTGGCCCAGGCGGGAGCCGACGTTGTGCTCAACCACCGTGCTACCCCTGAGGAGGCAGAGGTGGTGGCCGGGCGCGTCCGCTCCTTGCAGCGCCGCGCCCTCGTCGTGCAGGCGGACGTGGGGGAGGTAGACGGGGTCAACCGCTTGATCGGCGCTGCCCAGCAGCAGTTCGGTAAGGTAGACATCCTGGTCAACAATGCCGCGGCCCTGTCCATCCCTTCCTTGTTTGACATCACCCCGGAGGAGTTCGACCGCGTCATGGCCGTGAACGTGCGCGGGGTCCACCTGTGCTGTCGCGCCGTCTTGCCGGGTATGATCGAGCGGCGGGCCGGCGTCATCATCAACATCGCTTCCGGCTCCGGCAAGCATGGCGGCTGGGGTACCAACGCCAATACGACCTATGCCGCCAGCAAGGCTGCGGAGATCGCCTTCACCATGGCGCTGGCCAAGAACGTCACGCAATATGGCGTCCGCGTCAACTGCGTGGCGCCGGGACCGACCGATACGCACACCTATATAACCGGTGAGCCGCCGCGGGCGGACGCCTCCATCCCGGTCGGGCGACGCGGCTATCCCTACGAGGTCGCGGCGGCGGTGGCCTTCCTCTGCAGCCCCGAAGCCAGCTTCATCATCGGCCAGACCATCTGCGTCAACGGCGGCAACTGGATGCAGTGAGCAGCCGAGCGCTCACAGCGCCCAGGCGTCGCCATCGGGACCGAACGCCATCGACCGGGGCACGCCGTCGACGGTCAAGCGTGGATGCGCTCTCGCTTCGGACAAGAGCGACTCGGAGATCCACAGCTCGCTGAGCTCCAGCGTGTTCTTGATGCGCACTAGCCGCGCATTCTGCGGATCGGGCCGGGCGCAGGCACGCAGCGCGACCGCGATAGCTGCGCGGTCGGTGGGCAGCACGCTCGGCATCTTAGCACGCTGGACGCCGCCGACGCCCGAGGTGATGCCGTTGATGTAGGTCGCTTCCAGGTCCACCTTGCTGGCCAGACGCTGCGTGGTGACATCGGCCAGGCCGATGCCGACGGCGTTGCCGTGGCTGGCCTCGGTCAAGTCGAGCACCACCAGCGCCGTCACGTCTGGGCAGGTGAACTCCGGCTCCCCGTGGATCATCATGCGACCCAGGATGTTGGTGTCCATACCAGTGCCGCTGACGTTCTTGCCCATCTCGTCGACGATCAGCACGTCGATCTGGTCGAAGGGCAAGCTGGCCATCAGCCCTTTAGCCTCCCGCTGCAGCTCGACCTCGCGCGGCCCGCCGATCTGGTCGGCCGGCACCGCTTCGATGCGGGCCGTCCGCTCGTAGGCATTCTCCAGGATGGCCACGCCGCAGAGGAACTTGCCGGTCTGCTGCACCATGTACTGCGCCGCCGGGGCCAGCAGCGTGCGCAGCCCCTTGGTGCCGCGAGCGTGGATCTGCTCGGCGCCGCTGCGCTTGCCCAGCCCGATGGCACAAATCTTCGCCAACCCGCTCTCGATCTCCCCTTTGAAGTCTGTGTGCGGCTTGACTCGGTTGACCGGGATGATGGCATCGGCCTCGTAGGCGTTGCGGTCGATGTGGACGTCCAGTCCGCTGGGCAACCGGCCCAGCACCACCGTGTCCATGGACGAGCGGATGGGGCAGCCCAGCGCCTGCTCGGTCATGCCCAGGCTCTCCAGCATGCCGACCTGGCCCTCGGCGGTCGCGCCGCCGTGACTGCCCATCGCCGGCACCACAAACGGCTCGGCGCCGGCGCGACGCACCTCCGCTGCCACGGCGGCCAGAATCCGCGCGATCTGGTAGATGCCGCGACTCCCGCCGGTCAGCGCGACGCGCATCTGTGGGCGGATGCGGCCGGGCACGCCGAGGCGCTCCAGCTCCGATCGCACCGCCCCTTCGATGTCCTCCAGTGCCGGCGTCTCGAAACGCTGGTGTGCTTTCACCACACGCGGAAAGCTCGTCTCGATCCTGAGCGTCTGGATACCTTCAGCAACCAGCATGCCCGTCGCTCCTCACCTATGGCCCTCACTGTCGACCTCACCCCACCCTCCCTTCCTACCGTATCGGTGGGGATGGGGAGGGTGGGGTGAGGTCGACTCATACCCGCGCTCGCCAATCCTCCAGCACGTCCCGCAAACTCTCCTCGAACGGAATCATCGGCTTCCATCCCGTGGCTGAGCGAAGGCGAGCGGCATTGCAGACCAGCCGAGGCACGTCCGCCGGACGCAGACGAGACACCTCCTGCTGCACGTCCACGCGTACCGTGCTCAGGCCGATCAGCCCCTCCAGTACATCCGCCACCCGCCGCCCGGCTTCTGAGCCTACATTGTATACCTCGCCGGGCCGGCCACACTCCGCCGCCAGCACATAGGCGCGGACGATGTCGCGCACGTCGCTGAAGTCGCGCTCCGCCGTCAGGTCGCCGACCTCCACGACCGGAGGTCGCAGGCCACGCTCGATCTCGGCGATCTGACGGGCGAAGCTGGCAATAGCGAAGCGATCCGATTGCCCCGGCCCGACGTGATTGAAGGCACGTAACCGGACGATGCGCATGCCCCGGCCCATCGCGTACTGGTACGCCAGCAGGTCCTGGCCGGCCTTGCTCACCGCGTAGGGGCTGACGGGACGAAGCGGCACATCCTCCGAGATCGGGTTGTCCTCCGGTTGGACGAGGCCGTAGACCTCCGACGAGATGGCAACCACGATAACAGGGTCCAACTCTTCAGCCCGCACCGCTTCGAGCAGGTTGATCTGCCCGACCAGATTGTTGACGACGGTGCCGGCCGGATCGTCCCACGATTGCGGCACGGCCGACTGGGCCGCGAGGTGATAGACGGCACCGGGACGGGCAGCGGCTATGGCACGGCGTGTAGCAGCCACGTCGAGCAGGTCGGCTCGATGAAACTGCTGGAGATCGGGCGGCGCCTCGCCGCGACCAAGCCCATGTACCTCCTGACCCAGGGACCGCAGGTGACGGGCGAGGTGCCGGCCCACGAAGCCGCCCGCCCCGGTGATGAGCGCGGTCACACGATCGCTCATCCCTTACGCGGATTAGGAAGAGACGCGACACTGGTGGTGGGGATGCCGGGGCCGCGACTGCGGTCGGCGGCCAAGCGACCGGGGCGACTGCGGTCGCCCGACGATGTGGGGTCGACATCCCGATTTGGGAGTCGTAGTGTCTGTTGGAGCCGTCCGCCGCACCGCAGTGCTTCGTGGTTGGCCGGGGGTGCCCCCTGGGCCCGCAGTCGCGGCCCCGGCGCCCCCGCCGCCAGTGTCGCGTCCATCCAAGCTGCCTTGCCTCTCATCTCCGCCCTCGAGGAATGAGGGAACCTTACCTTCCGATACGCCCGCTGATGGCTGATACCTGACACCTGATCGCTCGTTACGTCCCGCTCTCCCAAGAAGCGAGATAGCGCTCTTGCTCGGGCGTGAGCGTGTCGATCTGCACGCCCATGCTGCGCAGCTTGAGGCGGGCGATCTCGCGGTCGATCTCGCGCGGCACCACGTACACCTCCGGCTGGAGCTGACCGGCATGCGTGTGCATATACTCCGAAGCCAGCGCCTGGTTGGCGAAGCTCATGTCCATGACGCTGGGCGGGTGTCCCTCCGCCGCCGCCAGGTTGATGAGGCGGCCCTCGCCCAGGAGGAAGAGGCGGCGCCCGTCGGCAAAGCGGTACTCGTCGACGAAGTCGCGCACGCGGCGCTTGCTCTCCGCCGCGGCTTCCAACGCCGTCAGCTCGATCTCGTCGTTGAAGTGGCCGCTGTTGCAGACGATGGCGCCATCCTTCATCTTGCTGAACAAGCCGCCGCCGATGACATTGACGTCGCCGGTGAGGGTAATGAAGATGTCGCCTTCCTCGGCGGCGCGGGCGATAGGCATGACACGGAAGCCGTCCATGAGGGCCTCCAGGGCGCGGGTAGGATCGACCTCGGTGACAATCACGATGGCGCCCATCCCCCGCGCCCGGCTGGCCACGCCGCGACCGCACCAGCCGTAGCCCGCCACGACGATGGTCTTGCCGGCCAGCAGGACGTTGGTGGCGCGAATGATGCCATCGAGTGTCGATTGGCCGGTGCCGTAGCGGTTGTCGAACATGTGCTTGGTGTCGGCCTCGTTGACGGCGATGATGGGGAACTCCAGCGCCTTGTCCTTCGCCATGGCCCGCAGCCGGATGACGCCGGTCGTCGTCTCCTCCATACCGCCGGTGATGGTGGGGATAAGGTCGCGCCGCTCCTTGTGGATGCTGGCCACCAGGTCGCAGCCGTCATCCATCGTCATCTGCGGGCGGTGGTCCAGCGCGGCGGCGATGTGCCGGTAGTAGGTGGCGTTGTCCTCACCCTTGATGGCGTAGGTCGGGATGCCGTAGTCGGCCACCAGCGAGGCCGCCACGTCGTCCTGGGTAGACAGCGGATTGGACGCGCACAGCACCAGGTCGGCGCCACCGGCTTGCAGGGTCAGCGCCAGGTTGGCGGTCTCGGTGGTGATGTGCAGGCAGCCGGACATGCGCACGCCCGCCAGGGGTCGCTCGCGGGCGAAGCGCTCGCGGATCTGGCGCAGCACCGGCATGCTGGCGTCGGCGTATTCGATGCGCAGCTTGCCCCGCGGCGCCAGGCTGAGGTCACGAACATCCGAAGGGGTCGCGATCGTCGTCGCGGCCATTGTGTTTACACCTTTCCGGCCGGCGCGAGCGCGGCCTCGTCAAAATGGGTGGTGCGCACGAGCTCCTCGTAGCGCGCCACGACGTCATTCATGGTAATCGCCCGCAAGCGGCCAACGCTGAACTCCTCGACGATGAACGACGACAGCACAGCGCCATACAGCATAGCGCGGCGCAAGGTGAGCCGGTCGACGGTACCCTCCCTCGCCAGGAAACCCATCAGCCCGCCAGCGAAGGAGTCGCCCGCGCCGGTCGGATCGCGCACCTCTTCCAGCAGATAAGCAGGCGCGACGAAGAGGTCGTCGCGGCTGAACAGCAGGGCGCCATATTCGCCGCGAGTGACGATCACCACGCTGGGACCTTCGGACATCACCCGCCGGGCCGCGGCGCGCAGGCTGAACGTGCCGGTGTATTGGCGGATCTCCCCTTCGTTGATGCGCACGCCGTCCACCCGCCGCACCACTTCGGCCAATTGATCCCGCTTCCCACCGATCCAAAAGTCCATGGTGTCCAGCAGCACGAAGCGCGGTCGCCGCAACTGCTCAAGGACGGTGAGCTGCAGCTCGGGATCGATGTTGCCGAGGAAGACGAACTCCGCGTCCTGATAGGGTGCCGGAAGCTCGGGCCGGAAGCCGGCGAACACGCCCAACTGGGTGTCGAGGGTCTGAGCAGCGGAGAGATTGAAGTCGAAACGAGCCTTCCAGCGGAAGCTCGTCCCCGGCGCGGTCGACAGCCCGGTCAGATCGGCGTTGCGCGATTGCAGGAAGTCTCGGTACTCTACGGGGAAGTCCTCACCGACCACCCCAACGACCTGCACGCGGGTGAACAGACTGGCCGCGGTCGTGAAATAGGAGGCGGTGCCGCCGAGCGCGTCGGTGACCGAGCCGAACGGGGTTTCCACGCTGTCCAACGCAACGGAGCCGACGACCAACAGGCTCATTGCCCCTCCACCAGCGCGCGCAACGCGGTGAGGTAGGGCGCGTGGGCAACCCCCTTGTCGGTGACGATAGCAGAGACATAACGCGCGGGGGTTACGTCGAAGGCCGGGTGCGCCGCCGCAACCTCGGGTGGAGCTGTCGGCAGCCCTCGCCAGGCCTTGACCTCCGCCGGATCGCGTTCCTCAATGGGGATCTGCTCACCGGTAGCAAGGCTGAGGTCGATCGTGGAGATGGGCGCGGCGACGTAGAAGGGCACGCCGTTCTCGCGCGCCAGCACCGCCACGGAGTAGGTGCCGATCTTATTGGCCACGTCGCCGTTGGCGGCGATGCGGTCGGCGCCCACCACGACACACTGTACCTTACCGCTGTGCAAGAAATGACCGGCCATGTTGTCGGTGATGAGGGTCATCGGGATGCCCTCCTGGGCCAGCTCCCAGGCGGTCAGGCGGGCGCCTTGCAAGAACGGACGCGTCTCGTCGACGTACACGTGGATGTTGCCGTGCCGCTCCCAGGCGGCGCGCACCACGCCCAGCGCGGTGCCGTAGCTGACGCAGGCCAGCGCGCCGGCATTGCAATGGGTGAGGATACTCGCGCCGGTAGGAATGAGCGCGGCTCCGAACTGTCCCATCCGCCGGCAGCCGGCCTCATCTTCAGCCGCGATGTCGAGCGCCTCCTCGAGCAAGGCGGAACGGACCTCGGCGATCGGCCGTTCGCGCAGCGCCCGAGCACGCTCGCGCATGCGCCGCAGCGCCCAGAACAGGTTGACCGCGGTGGGGCGCGTGGTTGCCAGCAGCGCCGCACCCTGATCGACCTCGCCAAGCAGATCGTCAATGCTCGTGGCTTTCGCGGCCTGCGCGGCCAATGCCACGCCATACGCCGCGGTCGCGCCGATCGCCGGCGCGCCGCGCACCTGCATGGTCCGGATCGCCCGTGCCACCTCCTCGACCGTCCGGCAAATCACGGTGGCCGTCTCCGCGGGCAGCTGTGTCTGATCGATGAGGCAGACGGCGCCATCGTGCCACCAGACGGTTTTCATTGAGGGATGCATATGGCGATGCTTGCAGCGAGATGGGGCGCATAGGTCGGGCACGGCAGCGCCACCGGACCATAAATGGTCCGGCTAACAATACAAAGCCTGCTAAAGCAGGCTAAACACGTGATGCCAGTGTAATTCCCGCAATTGCTGCGCCTCAGCACAATTGATTGTTCAGTCCAGCCTCCTTTAGGGGGCTTTGTAATCGTAGCCTGCTGATTCATCGGCAGGCGCGCGACCGCACAAGCCGGCCTCCCCATTCGCTCGCTCAAAACCGGATCACCGTCTCGATAGGGTACCCACGCAGCACTTCGCGGCCGTTGAGGAAGGTCAGCTCCACCAGAAATGCCACGCCGGCCACCAGGCCGCCCAGCCGCTCCACCAGCCGCGCGGTGGCCCGGCAGGTGCCGCCCGTGGCCAGCAGATCGTCCACGATCACCACGCGTTGGCCAGAGCTGATAGCGTCGCGATGGATCTCCACGGTGTTGGTACCGTACTCCAGTTGGTACTCTTCCTTGATGGTCTCGGCGGGAAGCTTGCCCAGCTTGCGGACGGGCACGAAGCCCAAACCCAGCTCATAGGCCACCGGCGCCCCGAAGATGAAGCCGCGCGACTCCATGCCGACGATCACTTCCGGCTGGAGCGTCCGGCAGCGCTCGGCCAGCGCGCGGATGGATTCGCGGAAGGCTGCCCCATCCTGCAGCAGGGTCGTAATGTCCTTGAACAGGATGCCCGGCTTGGGGAAATCGGGCACGTCGCGGATCTTCTCAGCCAGCACCGCGTCGCCTCTCCTCACGCTGATCCCGTCGCCGCCGCGAACACAGGGGACACGGCAGCCAGAACCGACCTAGTATTCCACCTGGGATGTAAGGGGGTCAAACCGGCGGGATGACGATCCCCGCCCCGCCCGCCGCCGCCGTCACAAACGTGCTCGGCGCACGGCCGAACCGCTCGCGGTAGGCGCGCCGCAGCGCCCGGTCCCAGTGGGGCGCGGCGCGGCGCTCCATCAGGGTGACCGTGGAGCCTCCGAAGCCTCCGCCGGTCATGCGGCTGCCGACCACGCCGCGGACGGCACGGGCCGCCTCCACCAGCGTGTCCAGCTCCGGAACGGTGACCTCGTAGTCGTCGTGCAGGCTGGCGTGCGAGGCGTACATCAGGCGGCCAACGGTGTCCAGGTCGCCGGCCCTGAGTGCAGCCACAGCATCGAGAACCCGCGCGTTCTCGGTCACGACGTGGCGGCAGCGGCGGGCAACCCGCTCCGGCAGGAGGTGCTGATGCCCGCCGAGCTGCTCCGGAGTGACATCACGGAGGGCGCGAATGCCTGGCAGCACGGGTTGGAGCAACCGGACGCCCTCTTCACATTCGGCGCGCCGGGCGTTGTACTCGGAGGCGACCAGCCCGTGCTTGACGCCGGTGTCGGCGACGCCGATGAGATAACCATCGGGCAAGGGCACATGTTCGTAGGCCAGACTGCGACAATCCAACAGCAGCGCGTGGGCGGGCGTCGCCAGCCCAGCGATGAACTGATCCATGATGCCCGAGTTGACGCCGACAAACTGGTTCTCCACGCGCCGGCAGAGGAGCGCGAGGTCCGTAACGGCCATGGTCTGCCATGGATCGACCGCGCCGCTCGTCGGTCCGATAGGCCCCGCCACTGACTGGCTACCCGCCAGCGCCAGCAAGGCGGTACCCGAGGCCATCTCCAACGCCGCCGAGCTGGAAAGTCCGGCCCCGAGAGGAACGGTGCTGGCGATAGCCAGGTCCACGCCGGGCAACGAGACCCCGGCCCCGAGCAAGTAGCGCACCAGGCCACGGATGTAGTTGCTCCAAGGCTGCTCAGTGGACCGTTCGATGCCTACGAGCGTCCACTGCGCGGCACGCCGCAGCGTCGACGAATAGACCCGTACCTCACGATCAGCACGCGGACGGACGGCGACCAGCGTGTCGCGATCGATGGCGACGGGGAAGACGAAGCCGTCGTTATAGTCGGTATGCTCCCCGATCAGGTTGACCCGACCCGGCGCCCGCGCCACGAGCGCGGGGGATTGACCGAACTGGCGGGCAAACAGGTCGCGCAAGGCGGTCACGCGCTCGGCACGGGGATCAGATTCCGTTGAGGCTGCCAAGGACGTTACCTCCTAGGGCGTAGGCGTCCGGTCGAGTGAGGACACAGACGTTACACTGGCCGGCTGACCGCTCCTTTTCGGCGCCCACCCTTGCCCCTGAACGAACTGCGCGGCGGTTGCCGGCGGTCCGCCATCTGGGTGCTTGAGCCAGTTGTCGAAGATGGCGACGCACTGGGTCGCCGGATCCCAGTTGCCGTTGCCATCGGGGGACGGGTTTCGCGCGTAGAGCGAGAGCACGTCCGGCCGGTTCAAGGATAGGATGGCGTAAGGGTCGAACTCTAACCGCGCCACCTCAGCCGGTGGCGCCGAACAGTCAGGATACGGCGTCGGCGTCGGCACCGGTCCGCCTGATGCCCAGCCCTTCTGCTTCACATAGGCAAGCACGGCGGTCGTCCCATTCCCATCCGGGTCCTGGCGGGCCCAGTCGTCAAAGATGCCATGGCACTGAGACAGGGGATTCCAGCCGTTCTGGATGTAGTAGGCGAGGACATCCGGGCGCTTCTGGGCCAGGATGGCGTAGGGATCGAAGCCGTCCTTGGCGATCACGTCGGCCGCGGAGACACAGCCGCTGGTTGGGATGGGGGTCGCGGTCGCCGGCGCCGGCACAGCCGCGGCCACCGCCGCTGCCGCGGCTGGCGAAACGGGCGAGAGCTGCTGCGCCAGTGCGCCGCTGCTGATCCAGGCGGTCGCTACGAGGATCAAGCCGGCGAGGATGCCAACGGTCGCTTCGCGTCGAGCAGACGGCGATAGCCAGCTCAGCACGCCTTGCTTGCCCGGCTCGTTGGACGGTGGTGGAGTCAGGGCGCCCTCGTTTCCTTGCCGGCCCCATGTCCGAACAGCTCGATCGACGGCAGCAAACGCCAGCCGAGCTGGTCCATGAGTATGCCCCAGATGAGCCAGAACAGGGCGACCACAAGCCCGTAGGCGGCGAGGTCCGTCAGCCGCGCAGCCGCCGGCTGATTGCCGACCACCTCAGCCAGCAGCGCGGCCAGCGCGAGGGTCAGTCCACACCACGCAGCCACACGCCAGGGCAGACGCCAGAGCAGTCCGGCGACACCAGCCAGCACCAGAAGGTCGGGAGCGATTCCCGCGCTCCAGGAGCGGACCAGACCAAGGTAGGCCACCACAATGATCAGGGCAGTAACGGCGCCGTAGGCGACGCCTTGCCTGCCGTCCTCGCGCCAACGCTGGTCCAACACCTGGAGCGGGAACTGCCAGCCCAGCCGATCGAACAGCATATTCCATATGCCCCACAGGCAGCCGACAGCGATGCCATAGTAGGCCAGGTCGGCGAAGCGCGAGGCCAGATCCTGGTTGCCGACGCTCAACGCCACGGCAATGGCGAGCAGCAGGGTCAGACCGGACCAGACGGGGATGGTGTGCGGCAGCCGCCAGAGCAGGCCTATCGCGGCGGCGCCCAGCAGCAGGTCCCCCGGCAGACCGGCAGACCAGGAAGCCATGGTGACGGCGCAGAGGCCGACAATCACCAGGCTGGCAATGCTGCCGCCCACCAGAGGCCACCAGCCAGTAGGGCGTACCGCCGGCGCCTTGGCAGGCGCGCCCCGGACCGCTGACTCGTGCGTCGCTACCATATGGGCTACAGCCTACCACGACTCCGGTCGCCGCTTCCTACCGGTCACTCCTGTCGCCCCTTCTCCCTGACTTGAACCGTGCGGAAGAGCGTGAGGCGTCGGAGACAAGGGTAGGGTGAAGTTGACGAACGGCAAGATATCCACCTAATATATCTCTGCTACCCGCATGTGTCAGAGGATGGAATGAGCTTGCCTGTTGGATTCGCTGCCCCGAGTCCCCGCCGCGGGCGGGGAGACAATCTCACGAGTCACGCTTTCCAGGTGCTGCGCCAGCGTATTCTCGCCAACACTATCGCGCCGGGCGATCCCATCGACGACGCCGCCGTCGCCCGCGAGCTGGGGATGAGCCGCACCCCCGTGCGAGAGAGCCTGCTGGCACTGCAGGAACGCGGGCTGGTGCGCATCGTCCCCCGCGTTGGCCACTTCGCCACCGAGATCAGCACCGCCGATGTCGTCGACGCCTACGAAGTGCGCATGCTGCTGGAGCCGGCCACCGCCGAGGCGGCCGCTCAGCGCATCAGCGCCCAAGAAGCGGCGGGGCTGGCGCATCTGGTGGGGTTCGGCCCGGAGGAGCTCAGTCCGGCGCTCTTTCCCCGTGCCGTCGAGCTGAACCGCAAATTCCACGTCGGCATCGCCGAGGCGTCCGGGAACCGGCGGCTGGCCCGCCTATTCTCCCAGTTGATGGACGACCTCACGCGCGTCGTCCACTACGAGCTGGCTCATGGGCTGACCAGCGGCGCCTGGCGGGAGGAGCACCAGCGCATCCTCGACGCCATCGCCAGCCACAATGCCGTCGCAGCCGGCCAAATGGTGCGCGAAACCATCCTCAACACCAACGTGATGATTCAGAAGGGGGTCTGGGTACGCTATCGTGACCTGGTGGAACGGAGCCGCTCAACTCACCTCGCGCAGCACACGGCGGTCCTCGTCGGGGACGCTACCGGGTAGACGCCGCGCCCACGACGGCGACCATGCTAGGCGCCGCCGGACCGCGTCGCTCTGGATCCAGCCGTCGCCGTGTGGACCCGCCGCCGGTTCAAGCGCCTGGCCACCAACTCAGCCTGTTCCCGAGTCTCAAACCCCTCGCCCAGGAAACAGCGCTGGCTGTGGTCCCAGACGATATACAGGACGGCGTACCGATGGGCGTCGGTCGGGGAAAGGTACACGACCTGCCGCTCAACGGTGTAGCGTGGCGCTCCCTCCACCGCCTCGATTAAATCATGGAATGGATGCCGATCAGGTTCCACAGCCCGTGCCCTCCCTGTGTACTGACCTCCTGAGCAGATTATTAATGCCGTCGCATGGTACACTCTACCGGTCAAATCGCCCGCATGACCATTCGCGCCGGATCGCGCACCGAAGCTACGCCTGTCCAACGTTCATCGCTGGAGCGGCTGTCAGCGTTGCCCCTCCGTGGCATGACGTCGCGTGATGGCCAGCCCATCTGGATCGGCTCCTTCGGATGCACTGGGCGGGCCGTTCAGCGGGAGCGCCAAGAGCGTGTCCGCGTCGTCGGCGACACGCTGGAAGAGCAAGCCGCTAACCTGGCGCACCGCCCCGCACAAGATGGCCACATCTCGCAGCAAGGTGTGCTCGCGCACGTAGTCCACGTCCGCCTGCACCTCCTCCGTGGGCGTCAGGCTGCTCTGTCCATGGAGGAGCCAGGGACCCACGACCCCCGGTTTCATCGAGAGCAATAGGCCAGCCCAGGTGCTGACCAGCGGCAAATCGCCGGCGACGATGGGGCGCGGCCCTACCAGGCTGAGCTGCCCGCGGAGTACGTTGAGCACGCGTGGCAGCTTCTCTACGACGTAGCGCCAGCGGTATGGCCCCCGCAGACGCCCAAGGTCGAGAGTCTGGCCGACGTCACCGCCCACGGGGCCCCAGCCGGCGAACGACCATCGTTGGAAGCGGCGGCCTCCCTCGCCCACCATTGGCGTGCCCTGCAGGAACGGTTGGCCCCGCAGCCTCGCCCGCGCCCAGGTCCAGGCGAAGAGCGGCGAGCTGATGAGGAGTACGAGCGCTGCCACAGCGCGATCGGTGAGCGCCTTGGCAAAACCTTCCAGCCCGGCGATGCGACGCAGCTCCGGTAGGAGCACCGCGACCTTCCCGCGGTGGGCCGGCTGCAATCGCACCAGCAGCTCCTCCGAGTTGCTCGGCAAAAGGAGCAGGGGGAGCTGTCGCGGCGACGCGTAGGCGGCGCGCAGCAGCATGTCGTGGCTCTCGCGGGCGAGGGCCCCATCAACCACCAGCAGCTCGTCTACGGCCTCCGCGACCGCCACGCGGAGCGCCGCCGCCGGCCGATCCAGCACCCGGGCGCCCGGCGCGACCGCCAAGCCGAGCGGCAGATAGTCGTCGAGGAATCCCACCACTTTCACGTCGCGACGCTTGGCAAGGAGGGCCGCGGCGCGCACGCCGCTTTGCCCGGCGCCCGCGATCAGCACTCGCCAGGGATGGTGGCGTCGGTACCGCTGCAATGCGAACGCGAGCAGCTCGCGTTCGCCCAACGTGAAGACCAACGCAGCGAGCCAGGCTATGACCAACCAGCCGCGGGAGAGCTGAGTGCTCCCGATCAAGTAGCTACCCGCCAGGGTCAGCAACGCCGCGAAGGTGGTGGTATCCGCCACTCGGCTGACCAGCAAGGTGCTGTGCTGGAGCAGCTCCCTGGCGTAGAGGCCGCGCAGCGCATAGACGGCGAGCCAGAGCGGCACAAGCACGGCCATCGCCACGAGGTAGCGCACCGGGTCGCGCATGACCGGGCTCAAGACCGCCAGTTGGTCGGAAAAGTGCAGCCGGTAGGCCAGCGAAAAGGCCAGGAGCAAGGCGATCAGGTCCGCCCCTACTGCCAAGATGGGCAGCCCCCTACGCGCTGGCAAGGATGTCCTCCAAGTCGCGCCGGGAGAGGTGGCGAAGACGTAGTCCCGCGTTCAGGAGCACGGCGGCGCCGGTGTCGGAAAATCGAAAGTCCAGGCGGCGGAGGCCGGCGGCTTCGAGACTCACGGTGAGCGCGGCCTGCTTCTCCGGCTCACAATAGAGCAGCAGAAAGCCCCCGCCCCCCGCGCCGGCCAACTTCCCACCTCGGGCGCCGTGCCGGCAGGCCAGATCGTAGAGCTCGTCGATGCGTGCCGTGGAAATGCCGCTCGCCAGACGGCGCTTCTCCAGCCACCCCAGATGCAGCAAGTCGGCCAGTCGGCCCAACTGCCCGGACAGCAAGCAGCGGCGGGCCTCTTCCGCCATCGCCTTTATGGCGTGGAGGCTCGCCAAGTTCTGCCCGGCGCGTGTCCCCGCGCGCTGCTCACGAAGAATCTGATTGGCGTCGCGCGAGCCACCGGTGAAGAAGAGACAGAGCCGCTCTTCCAACGCAAGCCGCACGTCCAGCGGCACGAGCAGGGGCTCGGCCTCGACGCCATCCGCATGGAAGCGGTAAGCGTGCAGGCCGCCAAAAGCAGCGGCATATTGATCTTGCTTGCCGATCGGGGAACCAAGCTTACGCAACTCGATGTAGCTGGCAATCTCGGCGACCTGGGCCGGCAGCAACGCCATGCCGCACAAGGCGGCCATGGCCTTGACCAAGGCGACGGCTACCGTGCTGGACGATCCGAGCCCGGTGCCGCCGGGCACTTCCGACGCCATGAACAGGGACAGGCCGCGCCGGATGCCGAAATGATGCACCACCGCGCGGGGCAGGGTCAGCTGCCCATCTTCCCACGGCACGTCCTCTTCGGTCTCGTGGCGATAGAAAGTGCTGTAATCCGCCGAGGTTATCTGCAGCGGCCGGACGCCATCGGCCTCGACGAAGGCATAGAAGTACTTGTCGATGGTCGTACTGACAACCATGCCCCCGTGCTCCTCGTAGTACGCGGGCAGGTCAGTGCCGCCTCCGGCGAAACTGATCCGCACGGGCGCCCGAACGAGCAGCATGTCACCTCCGCGCTACTCGGCCTGTCACGCTAGATGGCGATACCGTCATGTTCTCGCCATTCCATGTTCACCGGCTAGTGTACAAGGCCCCAGGGTAAAGGTGGTACGGCAACGACCAACTAGCCATAACGGGTGATCGAGACGTCTCACCTGTTCAGGTAGTCCTCACAGAACGGTACGGATCGTCCGCCCGTTCGGATCAGCGCGAGACGATGCCTGCGGAGAATGGCGGCGGCACGGTGGAGGTCCGCGTTCCTGTAGCAAGCGTAGTACAATCCGGGCCGGTTGTATCGTGGCGGTACGCCCCTGGGAAGGATGGCAGCTCCAGCATGCAGATGATAGGCAACGTGTGGTCCTCAGTGCGCCGCCGGACCGGACGGCTGGAGCGGGCATTGCTCGTGGGGGCGCTGGCAACCGTCGTCGCCGTGCCGATCGCCGTGGCCGATCCGCAAGGCTCCGCCAACCTGCAAACGGCGCCGGCCAGCTCCACGCTGGCGGTCGCGGTGAGCGCCACCGTGACGGTGGACGGCAGGACGCTCACGATCCAGAGCGGGATCAACGCTGCCGGACCCGTCACCATAACGGTCGCCGGCCACACCGTCACCTTGAGCAGCCCTGACGGGCTGGAGCTTGGCCCCGCCATTGTCATCGCCGGGCTCCCGGCCGGGCCGGTGACATTGACCGGAACGCCGCTGGGACGTTCCGCGTTTGGACCGTTGCAGCTCGTCGACGGAAAGGCTCCAGCCACCAATGGCTCGCCGATCATCGTCCAGGCCAGCGTCGGACCCGGTGGCGTGATCCCCATTCCCACCAGCTTGCGCGGCGTGCCGCTGCTCTCGCTGTCGATTACTCTCAGTGCTGGCGTCGCCGGTGCTCTCGGTCCCGGCAACGCGCCCGCCCCGGCACAGCAACCCGCCGGCGCTCCAATCGTCGCTGCCCCCGGCCAATTGCCGTTGGCGTTGCCACACACGGGAGCTGGGGGCTCGGAGCAGTAGTGGGGCCATTGGCATGCGGCATGCCATTCCGGGCCGACCAGGCTGTAGGGCGGAATCCTCGCGGAATGACGCCATACGTGGCAAGTGGCCCAGTAGGGGACGCCGAAGAGCCGTCGCTGTGCTGGCGACGTCGGTTGGCAGCAGTCCGTCGCCCCCGGCTCAGGCGAGTGAGAACGGCGGCTCGACGGTCACCCTGCTCCCCTCCGCCTCGGCGCGCGCCACGGCGCGCTCCAAGCGCAGCGTCCGCTCGGCCTGATCCAGTCCACTCAGCGTCGGGGCGCCGGTACGGACGGACTGGGCGAACGACTCCAGCTCGGGGACGTAGCCGCGCAATGTGAGCGGCGTCAAGGAGGCATAGGGGATTGACGCCGAGGGCGCCCAGACCGTCGCCGGCGCGGAATCAAATGCCACGTCCATCGAGCTGACCGAAGGCAGACCGCGGTAGCTCCACAACTCGCGCGCGCCGCGGGCAGACAGCAGCCCGGACGGACCGCTGACTTCGGCCAGCTCCATGGGGATGGCCACGTTGGGCGGCCCGCCCCCATGGACCATCGCCAGATCGCCGGCAGCAAATTCCAGCAAGGTCACGTGCTGCCCGGCTCGTCGCAGGCTGGTGACAGCCGCGACGTCGCCAAGTAGATACAGCGCCAGGTCGTAGATGTGCCGGAGCCACTCGTAGTAGCGCAGCGTGAGGACCACCCCCTCCGCCGTCCGCACCTCCGGCAGTAACGCGCGGAGCTGCTGGTAGATAGGGGCGTAGCGGAGGCAGGTGCCGTAGGCGAGGACTCGGTCGCTCTGCCGTAAGGCCGTGCCCACCGCCTGGGCTTCCTCCGGCGTGCGAATGCCGGGGGTCTCACAAAACACGTGCTTGCCGGCCGCGAGGGCCGCGGCCGTGAACTGACTCAGCGAGGCGCCCGAAGTGGCGACGACGACCGCTTCGACATCCGAGCGGGCGAGCACCGTCTCGGCGCCCACGACTGCAGGAAAACCGAGCTCCTGCTGAGCCGCCGCCGCCGTTTCCGGATGCGCCGTCGCCAGCGTCACCACGCGAATGCCCTGGCTCCGCAGCAATGCCGGCAGCAAGATCTGGCGCGTATGCCGCCCGGTGCCGATCACAGCCACGCGAATAGGATCAGACTCCATGGCTCACGCCTCTCTAAGGACATCACGCCGCTGGCCGGCGGCGCGCTGCTCACAGCTCCGCCAAAACCTGATCGTAGGCGAAGATGATGGGCAGGCCGCCCGTGTGGACGAACACGACCGTCTCGTCCTTGCGAACGTGCCCTCGCCGGATCTCGCCGATCAGCCCGGAGAAGGCCTTACCGGTATACACCGGATCGAGGAAGACCCCTTCGACGCGGGCGGCGAGGCGAATGGCTTCCAGCGTCTCCGGAGGCGTGCGTCCGTAGCCCTCACCGACGTAGTCGGCGTGGACACAGAAGTCGGCTTCGCTTACCACCTCGGGCAGGCCCAGCGCGGCACAGGCGCGCTGGGCAAGGTTGACCTCCTGCCGCAGCGTCGCTTCGGCGCCGCTCGATACGCTGACCGGATGCACCGAATAACCGGCGCCGAGCAGCTTCCCCCCGAGCGCCAGGCCGGCCGCGGACGACCCGGCGACCAGGAAGACGTGATCCGCTTTGCTGTCCAATGCCCGAAGCTGATCCAGCAGCTCGATCGTCGCTTCGGCAAAGGCCACCGTCCCGGCTACCGGGGAGAAGGGGTCGCGCGTATGGACGTACGGCTTATGGCCACGCTGACGCAGGTCGGCCAGCACCTCGTCCAGGATGCGATCGAGATCCGCGGAGTCGGTCGTGCCCGTCTCGACGATGTCGATGCCCAGCATTCGATCCAGGAGGAGGTTCCCTTGCACGCGCTCCCCCTTCGGTCCGGGCTTGACCAGCACCATCTTCAGGCCTAGCCGCCGACAAGCCGCCGCGTGCAGCCGGGCGTGGTTGGATTGCCCGATGTTGACCAGGACCAGGGTGTCGCAGCCCTTGGCGCGCAGGTCGGCCATCCGGAACTCGAGGGCGCGCACCTTGTTGCCGCCGAAGGCGAAGCCGGTGAGGTCGTCCCGCTTCATCAGCAAGCGCGGCCCACCGAGCGCCTCCGAGAGCCGCGGCAGCTCTTCCAGAGGTGTTGGCGTCAGCGCGAAGCCGGGGATGCGCGGCAACCGGCCAATATGCTCGCGGAGCTGGTCTGGGGTGAGGCGAGGTGCGCTGGAAACAGCAGTCACGATCGTGCCTCCGTGCTTCAGCATGCCTGGGCCCCCGGCGGCCCGTGCCTGGATAGTAGCAGACACCTACGGGCACGACAGCCCCGGCTTGAGGACCGGGGCGTTGCGTGCCATGATGGGGCCAGTCAACAACGGAGGTGATCATGCTTTCTGAGGAAACCGTACTCGCGGCCTTGCAGGGCAAGCAGGAAGTCGCCGAGGTCTGCCGGGCGGCCGGCATGACGAAGGCGGAGTTTATCGCCGCTCGCGACGCCGACCTGCGACGCCGGCTCCCACCCGCCGAGGCGCGGCTGACGGCCGCGGTTCAGGGTCCGGTCGAGATCCTGCGCGACCGCGCCGGCCTGCCGCACATCTACGCCGCCGGCACGTCCGACCTCTACTTCGGGGTGGGCTTCGCCATGGCCCAGGACCGGCTGTGGCAGATAGACCGCCTACGCAGGCGCGCGTTGGGTCGCCAGGCGGAAGTGCTCGGCGCCCCATACGTCCAGAGCGACCTCATCCACCGGAGCGTCGGCATCGACCGTATCGCCGCTGCCGAGGTGGGGCGCACCGATGAGCGAACCCGCCGCATCCTCGACGCTTTCGTCGCCGGGATCAACCGCCAGATCGAGCAGTGCGCGCGCAATCTGCCCATCGAATTCGCGGTGCTCGAGTACGAGCCGGAGCCGTTCAGCGTGCGCGACGTGCTGGCCATCCTGCGCGGCATGTGGTGGTCGCTCAACGGGCGACTGGACAACCTCGTCGTCGCCGAAGCGGCACGACTCCTGCCGAGCGAGGAGCTGCGCCGGGCCTACCTCACCCCCGAGGCGCCGGAGAGCCGCATCGTCCCGGCCGCCAGTCCGTACCCCGACGCCGGACGGCCCCTGTCACGACCGAGCGACCTCCTAGCCGGGATGGGCGACGGCACCGGCAGCAACAACTGGGCGGTGACCGGACGGCGCACCAGCAGCGGGGCCGCGCTTCTCTGCAGCGACCCGCACCAGGGATTCTGGCTGCCGTCCAGTTGGTACGAGTACGCCGTCCACGGCCCGGAAGACAACGCCGCGGGAGCGGGGCATCCGGGCGTGCCGGGCCTGTGGTGGGGCGCCAATGGCGACATTGCCTGGGGCCTCACCAACAACGCCGCCTCCACCCGCGACCTCTACGTCGAGGAGGTCCATCCCCAAGACGCCGGCCGCTACCGCGACGGAGATGGCTGGCGGCCCTTCGCCGAGCAGGAAATCGCGATCGCTGTCCGCGGCCAGGAGCCGCGCCGGCAGCTGCTGCGCTCGACCGTACGGGGGCCGATCGTCAACCACGTGTTGCCGTCGCTGGAAGAAGGCGGCGACCCACCGCTGTCGCTGCGCTGGGTCGGGCAGGAGCATCTGGACGACGTGCGGGCGGCCATCGCCATCGGCCGCGCGCGCGACTGGCAGTCATTCCGCGCCGCCCTGCGCGACTGGGCGGTGGCCGTGTTCAACTTCGGCTACGCCGATCGGACCGGCTTCGTCGGCTACCAATGCGCCGGCCGCGTGCCCGTGCGCGGCCGGGTCAGGCGCGGCTTCCGCCAGGCCAACCACCCCGACGACGCCTGGCAGGGCTACGTGCCCTTCGAGGCGCTGCCACGGCTGGAGAACCCGCCGCGCGGATTCATCGCCAGCGCCAACCAGCGCGTCGTCGCCGACGATTACCCCTACGCCTTCCATGGCGCCTGGGCCGCCGGCCACCGCGCCACCCGCATCGAGCAGGGGCTGGCGCCGGGAACGCCGCTGGACCGAGATAGCGTCATCGCCTTGCAGAACGACGTCAAGAACTGCCGGGCGGAGCGCCTCTGCCCGCCCTTAGTCCGCCGGCTCGCCAACAGCGACAACGCCAACGTCCGCTCCCTCCACGACATCCTGAGCGGCTGGGACTTTCGCTACACGCTGGACAGCATCGCGCCGGCGCTCTTCGAGACGTTCAGCCACGCCTGGCAAGAGCGCGTGGCCGCCGAGCGGTTCCCGGCACGACTGGTGTCGATGGTGAAAGGACAGGGTGGCATCGCGGCCCGCCTGATCGAGGCGGACGACCCGGACTGGTTTGCCCAGGGCACCCAGTCCGCTCTCCACTCGGTAGCCCGAGGGGTGCTGACGGTCGTCCGCGAGCGGTTTGGCAACGATCCGGCCGGCTGGCAATGGGGGAAGATTCATCAAGCCTACTGGCAGCATCCGCTCAGCAACGAGGCCGCCGCCAGTGCCTTTAACGTCGGACCATCGGCAGTGGACGGCTGCGGTGACACGGTACGCAACACCGGCACAGGCGCCCCGCCCTACGCCGCCTCCAGCGGCGCGGAGTACCGGTTGGTGGTGGACCTTACCGATCCGACCCGCCTCCTGGCCACACAGAACATCGGCAACTCCGGCCAGCCCGGCAGCCCGCACTACGCCGACCAGTTCTCTGCCTGGGTCTCCGGCGCCTACCACGAGGTACACCTGACGCGTGGGGGTGTCGAGCGCGAGCTGGAAGGCAAGACGGTGCTTAATCCCACAGGATAGGGACGTTTCGCATCGGACGCGACCTCAGGCCAGCGGGTTCACGATCGGCGCGGGCTTCTTCGGTCGGGCTGGTCGGTTAGGTGATCGGGTTCCAGAGGAAATGCGCGAGGAGTGCTCCGAGGACGACCAGCAGGGTGGCGACGTAGGGCGGGTTATCCCTCGACCAGCCTTGCACGCGGTAGCCGATGGATGGCCAATCCATCACCTCGCAGATCAGCTCCATGCAGGCGAGCAGCCACAGAGCCAAGAAGATCGCGAGGACGAAACCGGCCATGCCCGGGCGGAACGTACTGGTAAGGAACGCCGTATCGTTCACGCTCTCCCCACCTACCCATCGCCCCTAAGGACTATGCCCCCGATGTGACCGCGTAGGATGCCACGCCAGGAGCCAATGGCCAACGAGGAAGCAGATCGCGCCGACGACAACACCGGTCCAGATACCCGGGGCGTTGCGCAGCTTGTCGTAGACCACAGCGCAACGAACATAGGAGGTAATCGGCTCGAGCCCTTGGACTTGAGCCAAGCCGTAGGCCTCGAAGACGAATGTAAGAGTGAGGACAAGTGAGAAGAAGGCGAACAGACCTACCGCCCAGATTGCTGAATTGTTACCTTGGTGACCTCTCCACTCATCGAGAAAGCGGAAAACCCCGAGATACCGTCCGCCAACAAAGCACAGAAGGCCAACCGCGACGAATTCGGGGGCTGGCAACATGTGCTGATCGGTCAAACAGTTCGGCAGCTCTTCGCCCATCAATCCGGCAAAGAGGCGCCATCCCAGGTACGGCAAGCCGATGACTGCCAAGGCGAACGGGGGGAGGCGTCCCCAGTTTCGCCAGCGATTGCCGCCAAAGTACTTACCCCGCAGTTTCTCTCGGGCTGTCACGTGAAGATGGTCTTTCCGATCACGACGCCCAGCCCGATCGATGCGGGGAACAACACCCACCCGACCTTTGCCAGCCGGGCGTTGAGCGGTGGCGGCACGCTCATGGGCAGTGCGTGGCGACCGCTCGTGAGGAGATGGATGTCCCACGCCGCGAGACCCAATGCCTCGAACATGAACCAGGCGAAAATCAGCGCGATGCGGACGGGCGGCCACAAGCCAATGTCCCCGCCCATCAGCTTGATCAGTAGCGGCGGAGTTGCAAACCAGATCAACATCGCCACCACGACAAACACGGCCAACGCCCAACGGTAGGGCTGCCTTCGGGGCGTGCCGAGCAGCGGAACTGCGTGACCCATGCCGCGACGTGACTGCTCGGCTTCCGGCAAACGCGATGATTGCTGCTCTGTGGTCACGGCGTTCCCATTCACCGTAATCGCCCTACCTGGCGCCGTTCAGTGGGATCGCGAGGTCGATGGCCGCGGCCACGGCACCGCTGATCGGATCGCCCGGTTGATCGATGCAGCAAGCGTACCACACCCGACTCCGGTCGCCCGATCGCGACGCGCTGCTATTCCCCGTGGCGCGGGCTACTCCCCTTCGTGCGGCGCCTCGTCGACGTGCCGGCGAATCTTGCGGATGGCGTCCAGGATGCGGTCCATATCCGACTGGGGACCGAGGAAGAGCCGGTGGGAGAGGACGACCGCCTCGTCGCGGTAGATGCGCTCGGCCTGCGGGCAGGAGACGCGCGTGTAGTCCACCTCCGCGCCCCCATACGGGTTCTTGATCGGGAATCCGGTGCGGCCGAAGTTTTCCCGCCACTGGGCGAAGACGGGGTTGTGGTAGAGCGGCTCGGTGTGGCCGGTGCTACCGCCGACGCCCTCGGCACTGAGCGCGCGCAGGAAGGCGCGGCGCGAGATGCCGCCGAATCGCTCCGATTGGAACTTGAAGTGCCACATGTAGAAGCCCCAGCGCGTCACGCGAGGGTCGCGATAGATGGGTGAGACACCCGCAATCTCCTCCAAGCCTTTGCAGAGGTAGGTCGAGTTGCGCTCCCGGATCATCGTCTGCTCCAGCAGGCGGGAGAGCTGACCCAGGCCGATCGCCCCCTGCCACTCCGACATGCGCAGGTTGCTGGCCGGCACGTGGTGCTCGTAGAACGGCCGGCCGCGGATGCGACCGATGTGGTGGTAGGAGTAGGCGCGCTCGGCCACGGCGTCGTCGTTGGTGAGGACCATCCCGCCCTCGCCGGTGGGCAACTGCTTGAAGGCCTGGAAGCTGAAGGTGCCGATGGGGCCGATGGCGCCGGTCCCGACACCCTTCCACTGGGAGCCGTGCGAGTGGGCGCAGTCGGAGACGATCTGGACGCCGGTGCGCCGCTGCAGGTCCAGCAAGGCGTCCATGTCGCAGGGCATGCCGCCGTAGTCCACGGCCACGATGGCGCGCGTGCGCGGCGTGATCGCCGCCTCCGCCGCCGCCGGGTCGATGGTGTAGTTGCGCGGGTCGATGTCCACGAAGATGGGCACGGCGCCCACCTGGATGGGCGCCGTCGCGGAGGCGACGAAGGTAGAGGCCGGCACGATCACCTCGTCGCCCGCTTCCACGCCCACCGCTTTCAGGGCGCACTCGATGGCGACCGTGCCGTTGGCCACGGCCACGGCGTGCTTAGCATCCTGGAAGCGGGCGAAGGCCGCCTCGAACTGCCCGACTTTGGACTGCGACGCGTCCTCATAGCCGCCACGCCACCACTTGCCGCTCTCCAGCACCTCGTTGAGGAGCCTTCGCTCCGTGTCGTCCCAGACCGGCCAGGGGGATCCCAGCGGCTCCGTCACCGCCTTGGGCCCGCCGTTGATCGCCAGGTGTGCCATCGTGTCCCCTTCCACTCGTATTCCCGAGGTCCGTCAGCCAGTGGCCCGTCGACTTACGTTTGTGCCAACGGTGTAGGGGCAGTACGGCCACGTTAATCGGTATGCGCATCGCCCTGCCCACCTGGACGAGATTGCCTCGCCCCTACCAGATCATGCAAACCTTCCATGACGAACTACAAGTCCAGTCACCGATGGTATCACTTGCTGCCAGGCAGAGACCTCATCCCATTTCTGTGATAAGGTGGCGCCGGCCAATCCCAGCGACAATCCAGCCAAGCGAGGGTGCGGCGCGGCACAGTCGGCGAGGAGGGGATCGTGACGAACGTTGACGTAGCCATCGTGGGCGCCGGGCACAACGGGCTGGTGGCCGCCGCCTACCTGGCGCGCGCCGGGTTGGCGGTCCACCTCTTCGAGCGCCGTCCGTTCGCCGGCGGTGCCTCGATCACCGAAGAGATCTGGCAAGGCTTCCACTTCTCGACCTGCGCCCACATGATCCACGGCGTCCACCCCAAGCTCATCCGCGACCTCCGGCTCTACGAGCGCGGCTTGCGCATCCTGCCCCGCGCCGCGGACCTGCTCCTCTGGTCCGACGGCACCTATTCCGGCCCGGCCACGCTGGACTCGCCGCGCAATCGGGCTTTCGAGGGACGCCTGACCGCCGAGGAGCGGGAGGGTCAGCGCCGTTACCACGAGTTCCGCCGAATCCTGGAACGGCTCTTCGCTCCCTACCGCCTGCAGCCGCCGCCATCGCTGGCGGAGGTGCGAGCAAAAGCCCGGGGTACCGCGGCGGACATCCTGGAGCGCGCCCTCACGGCCCGCGTCTCGGAGATCCAGGATGAGTTCCTGCCGAGCGAGCGGCTCAAGGAGCGCCATGCCGCCGACAAAGCGTCGGTCGGGCGTGATCCACTCGCGCTCAGCCTGGCCTACTCCTCCCTCGACGCGGCCGAAGAAGAGACGGGCGAGCGACCGCCCCACGGCTACGTGCAGGGCGGCATGGGCACGGTAGTGCGCTTGATGACGGAAGCGGCCGAGGAGGCCGGCGCCACTGTCCACGTCGGCCAAGCTGTCGAGCAGTTCCTGGTGGAGGACGGGCGAGTGATCGGCATCCGGCTGGCCGGCGGGGACGAGGTGCGCAGCCGCGTGGTGATCTCCAACCTTGATCCCAAGCAGACCTTTCTGAAGCTGCTGGCCCCGGAGCAACTGGAGGCCGGATTCCGCGAGCGGGTCGCTGGGCTTATCACCTCCGTGAGCTGCTACAAGCTCCTGGCAGCGATCTCGGAGCTGCCCCGCTGGAGGGCATGGGATGGCGACCCCGATCAGCCGAGCGCCGGGGCGGTGGGGCTACGCTACTCGCGCGCCCAGGTTGCCGCCGCCTTCGACGACCTGGAGGCCGGACGGCCGCCGCGAGCGCCGGTGATCAGCTTCTCCGTCCCCTCCGCCGTCGATCCCAGTCTGGCTCCGCCGGGCTACCACACGGCCTCCGTCTGGATCTTCCCTGCCCCCAGCACGCTCCGGCAAGGCAGTTGGGACGACGTCCGCGAGCAGGTAGCGGAGCGCTTGATCGACCAGATCGGCGAGCACGCGCCCAACTTCCGCCGGTCGATCCTCCACCACAAGCTGCGCACGCCGCTCGACTTGGAGCGGGAGAATGGGCTGACCGACGGCTGTATCTGGCACGTCCAACACGCCGGTGAGCACCTCTTCTGGAACCGCCCACTGCCGGAGCTGGCCCATTACCGCGCGCCGCTGCGGGGCCTGTATCTCTGCGGCGCCGGTCAGCATCCCGGCGGAGAAGTGAGCGGCGTGCCCGGGCACAACGCGGCGCAGGAGGTCTTGCGCGACTGGTGACCGGCCGTCCAGGCTCCTTGGGCGGCCAGTCACCGTCTGACCTTTCTGATGAATGAACGATACGAGGCCCGACACGGCAGTTTTGGCAGGACTCCCGAGAGAGGAATCAAACGGAGCGTCCTATCGGTGTAGCCGTGATCGGCGCGGGCAACAGCGATGCTGGGTTCGACGGATCGACGCTACCAGCTTGACGTGTGCCCGTAAACCGAGGACAATGGCCTCATGCGTGAGGCACCCGTCTACCTACCGAAGCCTATTGCGCCCTGGGCCGCGATCGTGCCCGACGCGCCGCCCCACATGACGCTGGCAGCGTTTCTCGACTATCGGGGCGAGGAGGGCTATCGCTATGAGCTAGTGGAGGGGGTGCTTGTCCGCGTGGCAGGAACCAGACCCAGAGCCGGGCGGGTCACCCGCAACCTGCTGTTCCCTCTCGCCGCCTACGTCCAGGCGCACCATCTCGGGACCGTCACGCCACCGGATGAGGTGTATGACTTGGCGAGTGGCGGCCAGAAGGATACGGGCCTGCTGCCTGACATCGGTTTCTACAAGGCCTCGCGTGAGGCGTTGGTGGACCCTGACAAGGCGTATCCCTTCGCGCCTGATCTGGCCGTCGAGGTCGCATCGCCAACGCAGTACCGTCCAGAGATGGAGGCCAAGGTAGCGCGGTACCTTGCCGGGGGGACAGCCCTAGTGTGGGTCGTGTGGCCGAATCGCCGGCAGGTCGACGTCTGGCGCGCCGGAGACCGCGCATCAACAGTCCTTGAGGTCGGGGATATGCTCGATGGGGAGAACGTCATACCTGGCTTCACCTTTCCGATTGCTGCCCTGTTCGAGTAGGGGAGACGCGCACATCGCCCGATAGGTGCAGCCCGTCCTCCACCAGCCATGGCCCCGCGTAGCCTGCTACGACGCCCTTGCCTGCTGGCCTGGGTGACGCGCCTGCCGTCCTCGCCGTGCAGGCGGGCAAGCCGCGCGGTACGCAGCCAGGCAGGCTGAAGATACAAGGCCCGGAGGGTCCGATGGCATCCTGCAAGCAGAGGATAGTGCGCAGTTTCCGGCGTGGGAAGTCGGACCCACTACCGCACAAACCAGCGCCTAGCCGTCTCATCCGTCGTGAAGAAGTCCACCAATAACCCGGCCACCTTGTGCATGCCGCTAACAGAGGGATGCGTTCCATCGCGGGCGACATCGTCGCAGGTCCAGACGAGCCCGTCGCTGCGCCCTTTGGCGCCGTCGGTCCAGAGGTAGGGTCCCCAAGCAAGCCACGGGCCAGACAGCTCGCCCCGGATTCGCTCTTCAATCAACCACTTGACGGCGAAGCCACTCTCGTAGGCGTGCGGCTCGGGGTTGAGCGGCGTCGAGGCGTAGCCACCATAGGTCCGGCTGGACAGAAAGATGATGTGCAGGTGAGGATAGCGTCGGTGGGCGACCTCGACGATGCCGCGCAGATCCTGCTGCAAGCGCCGCGCCTCGACGGGAAACGGCTCAGTGGGTCGCGGGTTGGCCTCCTTCAGCCAGGCCAACTGCACCTGCTGAGCGCTCGCTCCCGCCTCGTTCAAGCGCCGCTCGACGGTGTTCCAAAACGCGGCGTCGGGCTCTTTGATCGACGCGGCGGTCTGTCCTCCTTGCGCACCGTCGACGAGCACCAGAGAAGGGTGCTTGCCCGGGTCCTGTTCGACGTGGCGCTGAAATGTGGAGAACTCCATCGTAGCATTGGACATGCCGATGGATAACAAGACGATCTTGCCGGCACGGTCAGGCTCGCCGGCCTGGTTGCGCGGCCGGATGGCCCGGGCGTGAGCGGATCCTGCTCGTACATAGTCGGCTGGGGCTTCGTTTGCTCCTTCGGGGTACAGTCCGCCCTCGCACCCCTGGTAGGTCCCGCTGCCGAGGTCGGGAAGCGGTACATAGCCGACCGACGTCCGCTCGCAATTCGGCACGGTATCGGGTCCGGGCGGACGGAGAGGAAGCGAGGCCGGCCGTAACTCTGGCGTTGACATGGGCTTGCTCCTCTGTGTCCTCGCCTGTTCACCTGGCGGCCAATGATATGCCCGCATGGACAGCGAGACCGAGCGCACCAGAAGCCACAGCCAGCATCCCATCCAGCAGCGCTTTCTCCATGCCTCGATCATATGGGCTCACCGAAACCTCGTAGCCGTGCCAGTCGAAGGCGGAGTCGGTGGGCAGATAGCCAGCCGAGTCGTTGGCATAGCCGACCACCACCGGCACGGCATCGGCAGCAGTTAGCGCTCGCTTGGCCTGCAGGCCGATCTCCACGAAGAGCTCACCCGGTGCGGTGACGAAGACGAGCCGGCCGCCCAGGCAGAGCCCCTGGACCTCAACCTCCCGTGTTTCGGCCTCGCGCGGGCCGCGCCGGTACTCCATCTGCAAGCGCATCAGCAAGAAGCGCTGCCTCCGCCGCTCTGGATCGCCCACGGGCAGCGACGGCAGCGCTTCGCGCACGCGGGCGATCTCCGCCTCCGTCACTGCCGGCTCCGGGAGCGCCCTGGTCGGCAGGCTGACCATCCGGAGAGCGGCGGCAATGCTGGGCTGATCCAGGCGCAGGTAGCGGCTGGAGATCGCCTTGCGCGCCATGCCCCAGCCGCCGACCGAACCGGGCGGCTCTTCCGCCGGCGTCGAGACTACCAGGTCGCCGTGCAGGGAACGAAGCTCCTCCAGCACGCGAGCAGCCTCGGCGCCGGCGATCGTGCCGACGCGCCGCGTCTCGGCGCTGTCCTGGGTGAGCTTGGTCGGGTTGATGTCGGCACAGGCGCCGTTGGCGAACAGCACAACCGCGTCCGCGCCACAGAGCGCGCGCACCGCGGCGCGCAGCGCGCCGGGGTAGTCGGCGGCAATGCCCAATTGGTTGGGGCTCAGAATAGTCGGATGGCAGGCGAAGTTGACCAGCGCCGCGATCAGCCGGCCATCGGCGGCGTCCTGGACACGCAGCACGGCAACTTCGGGGTCGATCGGCCCTGCCACGTCGCGACGGTTGAGCTGCACCGAGTCGCAATCGCCGGAGCCGAACGACAGCAGCGCCGGTCGCAGCGCGTGTACCGCCGCGCGCGCCGCGCCGGCCAGGCGTTGCGCCAGGCCCGGCACGCTCGCCTGCACCGGGTGCGAGCCGCGCGGCCCGGCGTGGGTGTGCGTGGCCGCGATCAGCGCGTGGTCCGACGGAATCCCCGTCGCCTCGGTGATCAGCGACCGCGTCTCCACCACCAGATCGTGCCCGATGCCGATCAGATCCATCGTGATCAGGGCGCAGCGCCTGCCGCGACCATCATCCAACACGAGGCATTGGGCGCGCAGCGGGTCGAGCACGTGCGTCGAAGGCTGCGTGCGCCCGGCATAGCCGGCCAGCACCGAGCCGATCGGCGGCGTGACGTCCACCTCGGCCGCGCCCGCTCGCCAGCCAGCAGCTTCGGCCCGCGCTCCTGCCCGTTCAGAACCCTCGGTCGCCATCGTTCTTTCCTCTAGTTTCCAGCCTTGGGGTGAGCGTCGGAGATCGGGCCGCCCGCTCCTCCACGGGCGTCGGACGGACTTCCCCGCACCCGATAGACGGAGGGCAGCATAGGCAGCCGGCAACGCACTGTCAACCGTCGCTGCCGGCGCGAACGCCTGCGCACCATCGATGGGGGCGCGCGAATCGTGCTAGAATCGCCCGGCTTCGTGCGCTTGACAGACCGTGCTGTCGCTGAAAACCGTGTAGTTGTCACCAAGGAGAGGACGCATGCGTCAACCGGTACCCTCCGTTCGTGATGTCGGCACGCGCCGCCAGTTTCTCGCGCTGCTCGGTGGAAGTGTTGCCGTGATCTCGCTGGCGGCGTGCGGCAGCGGCACCGCTGCCACGACGCAAAGTACGGCAACGGCGGCGCCGACGAGCGCGTCGGCGGTGGCAGCCGCTACCACGTCGGCTGGCGCCAAGACCGCGGCAACGACCGCGGTGGCAACGTCAACACGCGCGGCGACTGCCACGAGCTCGGCGTCGGCGCTGGCCACGGCCGCGCCCCCGGCGCTGGGGAAGGATCTCCGCTGGGCCTTCGGCGACATGGACCAGGGCCGTGCCAAGCTGCTGGACAACGTGGCCACGCAGTTCAATGACGCCCACCCCGATACGAAGGTGCAGGTCGACTTTGTCGCAGACAAGTATGAGGATGTCATCCCCACCTGGGCCGCCGGCGGGACGCTGTACGACGTCTTTTTCAACCTCACCAACGAGATCGCCCCTCGCGCCCCGAAGGGGATGATGGTGCCGCTCGATACCTTCATCGCCCGCGATCACCTCTCCCTGGCGCAGTTCAACAGTACCGAAATGACGAACTGCACCTGGCAAGGGAAGGTACACGCCTTGCCGTTCGACTGGTCAATCAACGCGGTGTACTTCAACAAGGACATGTTCAAGACCGCGAACGTTGCCCTACCGCCGGAGGACGGCGATTGGACGTGGAATGACCTGTTCACGACTGCCCAGCACTTCTCCAAGTCAGAGAACGGGAAACAGGTGCAGTGGGGGTTCGACGGGCTCCCGAACTACCAGGCCGTCTTCGGCGTCCTGGAGGCCAACGGCGGCAAGATCGTGTCCGACGATCTCAAGCAGGCGCTCGTCAATGATCCCCAGAACGTCGCCACCCTGGAGTTCTTCCGCGACCTGGTGAGCAGGTGGCACGTCGCCCCTGCCCCGGGGGAGTTGCCGAAGGGCGTCGCCAACGGCTTCGTCGGCAACCTGGTCGCTATGGCAAGGCAAGGGTCGTGGGTGGTCGAGAGCATGCGCATGCAGATCGGCACGCGCTTCGACTGGGACATCGCGCCGATGCCCAAAGGCTCGACCGGCAAAGTGGCGGTGACCGGCTTTGGCTCAGCCTGGAGCATGGGCGTCTCCACGAAACAGCAGGACAAGGCCTGGGAGCTGCTCAGCTTCGTCAGCTCGTCCCAGGCCGAGGCCCTGTCGCTGGGGAGCGGCTCGCCGCCGGGCAATGTGGACGCCTATCCGGCCTACCTCAAGGTGATGGAGCAGGGCTCCCAGGCCCCTAAGGATGTCAGCACGATCATCGACGTGGTGAAACAGCCGGTGTTCACGATCCCCAACATTCCCTACTACGACCAGGCAACCCCGATTCTCTACAAGGCGATCGCCGACATCTACGCCGGGAAAGACGCCACGGCAACGCTGGGGCAAGCCCAGCAGCAGATCAATGCTATCATCCCCCAATACCAGTTCTGAGAAAGTGGTAGGTCCGGTCGTCACGTGTAACACACTGAGGAGCTCGCCATGTCGGATCAGCAGACTCGCCGTCGGTTCCTGACCTTGGGACTTGGCCTCGTCGCCGGCGTGCCACTCCTGGCCGCCTGCGGCGCTGGCTCTGCCCCATCAGCAGCGCAGGCGCCCGCTGCCCAATCCAGCAGCGCCAGCGCGCCGGCTGTGACCAGTCAGGCCGCTGCAACGACTTCAGCGGCGGCTTCAACCAGCGCCGCGGCCACGTCACAGGCAGTCGCGAGCACGCAAGCGGCCTCATCCAGCGCACCGGCTGCCAGCCAGGCGCCATCGGCCGGCAAGGTGATACTGCGCTTCATGCGCTTCCCCGGCTCCGGCTGGGAACAGGACGTCAAGTTTGTCGACGACTTCAATAAGGCCAATGCCAACATCGTCGTCCAACCGGAGGACGTGCCCTATGCGGACATGTACCAGAAGTGCCTCACCCTCGCAGCCGGCGACACCTTGGCCGACGTGTTCTCGGGGCATAACAAATGGATGCCTTCCCTGGCCTACAAAGGCGTGACCTACGACATCGACTCGCTGGTCAACGTCCACCGCCAGGAGATCAAGTTCGACGACTTCTTCCCCTCCGTCATCGCCGACGCCCGTGGCATCGGCACCGACGGCAAGCTCTACTGGCTGCCCACCATCGTGCATCCGGGCGGCAATGCCATCGTGCTCTTCAACGTGGACTTGCTGAAGCGGGCGGGCGTGGAGCCCCCGGCAAGCTCGGACTGGACCATCGCCCAGCTGGACGAAATCGCCCGCAAGACAGCCAACCCCTCCCAGGGTCTCTGGGGCTACCAGATGGCTGGGCCGGGCAGTCCGCTATACGTCCAGCAGTTCACCCGTAGCTGGGGCAGCGACCCCAACAAGGGGTCGGAGGACGCCTGGCTGCTGTCCAAGGACGGCAAGAAGGAGCAGTTGACCTCGGCGCCGGTGCAGGAGGCGCTGGACTGGTATTGGAAGCTGGTGCGCGACGGCTTCGTGCCCAAATCCGATTCGCCGCCACCGCCGAAGGGCTTCGACTACTTCACCGCCGGCAAGATGATCGCCATCTCCGCCGAGATCGGACGTCCCCAGTCCTATCACACCGTCATCGCCGACAAGTTCGAGACCAAGGTGGTGCTGTGGCCTAAAGGGCCGCACGGCTACCGCGGCTCCTGCCTGTCCTACAACACGCAGGCGATGAGCGCGAAGACGAAGCACCCGGACGAGGCGTTTCAGTTACTCAACCAGCTCACCAGCCCAGAGATCGGCTTCTGGGCCGGCTACGAGGGCTACGCCAACCCCTTTGCGCGCCACTCGGTCTGGTTCGACCCGCGGCTCTGGGCGAAGTACCCCATCGACAAGGAGGGCGCGGCCTGGTTCGAGTCCGGCATCGACCCCTTCCCCCAGCCCTATAACCTGCACTTCCAGGAATGGCTGGACGCCTGGCCGAAGGCCACCGCCCAGTACTTCGACGCCAAAGAGAACTACAACGCCATGGAGACCAAGACCCAGCCCATCTGCCAGGCCATCCTGGACATGCCACGGTCGTGATCTAAATACGGTTCAGTTGCTAGGGTTGCGCTGCTGGAAACGGTCGACGGGGCCGCGATTGCGATCGGCGGCCAACCGACCGGGCGACTGCGGTCGCGCGGCGACGGCAGCGTTATCGGTACCGCCCGGCTTGCATCTCGTAGAGCGCGGCATAGCGCCTACCCAGCGCCAGCAGCTCGTCGTGGCTGCCTGCTTCGATGATCCGCCCATCTTCCAGCACCAGGATCTGGTCGGCCATGCGCACGGTGGAGAAGCGGTGGCTGATCACTAGCGCCGTCTTGCCGGCCGCCAGCTCGCGGAACTGCTGGAACAGCCGGTGCTCGGCATCGGCGTCGAGCGCGGCCGCCGGCTCGTCCAGGATGATCAGCGCCGCGTCGCGCACGAAGGCCCTGGCCAGCGCCACCTTTTGCCACTCCCCCCCAGAGAGTTCGACGCCGCCGGCAAATTGGCGCGTCAGCATGGTGTCGTAGCCGTGTGGCAGCTTGACCGCGACCTCCTCCGCCCCGGCCCACTGTACTGCACGCGCCATCTGCGCAGCGGCGCCGCCCTCGGCCGCATCGCGTGCCGCGGCAACATCCGAGGATGCGCCGATGACAATGTTGTCGCGCATGGTCAGCGCGAAGCGGGCGAAGTCCTGATAGACCACGGCAATCCGGCGGCGCAGCGACTCGAGGTCGTAACTCGCCAGCGGCAGGCCGTCGAGTGAGATCACGCCGCTGCCGGGGTCGTACATGCGCGTCAGCAGCTTCACCAGCGTGCTCTTGCCGGTGCCGTTCGCACCCACGAGCGCGGTGACTTTCCCGGCCGGGAGCAAGACGGTCACCTCGTCGAGCGTATCCCACTTTCCTTCGGGATAGCGGAAGCGCACCCGATCGAACGCGACGCCAGAGTGCAGCGCGACGGGGGCGGGCAGTCCCGATTCGCCAGGCGCCACGGCGATGGCCGGGCGAGCAGCGTCGAGGAGGGTAAAGAGCCGCGGCAACTGGAGCACTACCTGATGCATCGTCCCGAACGCCGTGGAGAGAAAGAGCAGCCGGCCCTCCGCCTGCGCCACAGCGCCCAGATAGAGGGCAACCTCGCCCAGCGTCAGCCGGCCCGCCCCGACTTGCGCCGCCACGTACCAGAAGCCGCCGGCCAGGGCCAGCGCGTACAGGCCGGCGAACGCGACGGCAACGCGCAGCTCGCCGGCGCGCAGGCTCGTCATTTCTCGTAGCGCGGCAGCGAACCGCTCCTGAAAGCGCTGCAGGAAGAAGCCGCCGAGCCCGAAGACGCGCACCTCCTTGGCGGCGGCCGGCTCCGTAACGACGCGCAGGCAGTAATCCATCTCGCGCGCCGCGCGTGACCGCCGGATCATTGCCCGGTAGCGCAACAGACTCATGCGCTGGATTACCAGGACGTGGGGCACGCTCAATACGGCCAGCGCCACCGGCAGCAGGGGATGCAACCGTCCCAACAGCGCCAACAGCCCGGCCAGCGTGATGACGGTACCCAACCCATTTTGCAGGAAGCGGAAGAACGTTGGCGCGTGCGCCGTGATCTCGTCGACCATACGCAGCTCATCCCGGAAGGCGGAGCGCTCAACAAGGGAGAGATCGACCATCCGCGCGCCTGCCGACATCAGCTGCCGGTCGATCTCGGCGACCGCGTGATCGCGTAGCCAGGTCGACAGCATGTCTACCACCGGACCGAGGCCCGCCGCGGCAACGAGCGTCAGCACGTAGAGCAGCGCCGGCCCTAAGGCTGTCGCGGCAACAAGATCCAAGGAACGGCCGCTTATCGGTCCGGCCAACCGCCCCGCGCCAGGGCCGGGCCCGGCGAGGCCATCCACCACAAGCTTTCCCAGCCAGACCTGTCCCACCGGCAGCAGGCTCACCACGACAATAAGCACCAGGTAGATGGTGGACGCCAGTCGCGCCCCGGCCATCAGCAGGTTGAGTCCGCGCCAGAGCACACGAGAGGCAGAGGTCATCGCCCGGAGCGCGGGCGTCCCGCCCGCCCGATTGGTCGCCCTTGGATGGAACGGTACTCAGAACGCTCGGTCCCGAGGAGCGGGCAATACCCCGGCGGGCGGGACGCCCGCGCTCCCCGGATTCCCCATCCGGCAGGTCCGTCATGGGCGGTCATTTTCTCTGGTCCTCAATCCCTAGTCCCGGTTCGGTAAACTGGCTTGCCTGCAGCCGGTACAGCCGGGCATAGTCCCCATCGCGGGCGAGCAGCTCCACATGGCTCCCTTCCTCCTGGACGATCCCGTCTGCTAGGTAGAGGATGCGATCGGCCATGCGCACGGTGGAGAAGCGGTGGCTGATGAGCAGCGTCATGTGGCCGGCGGTCAGCTCACGGAACCGTGTGTACACCTCATACTCCGTCTGCACGTCCAGTGCCGCTGTCGGCTCGTCCAGCACCAGCAACTGGGAGTCACGCAGAAAAGCGCGAGCGAGCGCCAGCTTCTGCCACTCCCCACCGGACAGGCCGCGTCCACCGAACTGGCGGCCAAGCTGAGTGTCCCATCCTCGCTCCATTTGGTCGATCAGCGTCGAGGCGCCGGCTCGCCGTGCCGCCTCCACCAAGCGAGCCCGGTCCTCCAGGGTATCGACGCGTCCGACGCCGACATTTTCCGCCACGGTTAGCTCATACCGGACGAAGTCCTGGAAGATCACACCGACTTGCCCCCGGAGGTCGTCCAGGTCGTAATCGCGGAGATCGAGCCCATCTACCAGGATGCGCCCTTCCGTAGGGTCGTAGAGTCGCAGCAACAGCTTGACCAGCGTCGTCTTGCCGGCCCCGTTGTGGCCGACCAGGGCCAGGCACTCGCCGGGCGCCAGATGGAAGGAGATGTCGCGCAACACCGGCTTGGCACGATCAGGGTACGCGAAGGCCACGTGCTCGAAGGTGATGCCGTGCCGGAAGGGTCGTGGCGCCGAGTGCGATCGGCCACGGCCGGCGGCGGGGAGATCCGGCGGCGCATCCAGCACGCGGAACAGGCTGGGCAGGAAGGCAAACTGCTCGGCGACGACGCTACTCTCCGAGGCCAGGCCGAGCAAGGTAGCGGACAGCAGCGTGGCCGCGCCACCGTACAGCGCCAGATCACCCAATGTCCGCGTGCCCTGCATGATCGACCAGACCACGGCCAAATAGACCGCGCCGGAGGCGCCGGCGGCCAGGGAGCCGGCCAGCGCCACTTGGGCGACCAATCGCCGGCGCAAGAGGTTCAGCGGCCCCATCGTCCGCTCAAAGATCTCGTCGTACTGTTGTCGAAAGAACGGGCCAAGGCCATAGAGGCGCACGTCCTTGGCCGGCTCCGGATCGAGCAGCGCCGCGCGGCTGTACTGCAAACGCCGTGCCTCCGCCGCCTCGGCGTACAGGTGTGAGGTGGTGCGGTGACGATATTCCCAATTCCTCGCCATTTGGGGCAAGGTCGCCAGCAGCAGCAGGAAGGGACAAAGGGGATGCAGCCCCACCAGGATGATGCCGGTACTGCTCGCCGCGACGACCAGCGTGACCAGCCGCCCGCCGAACAGCAGGAGGGTGAGGCCGCTCAGCGCCGCGTGGCTGCGCACGCGCTCCAGGTCGTCGGCGAAGCTCGGGTCCTCGAAGCGCCCCAGGCCCCGCCAGCGGTTGACGGCTCGAATGACGTGCTCGGACACGTAGCCGGTCAGCCGGTCGCCGGCCATGTCTTGAAAACTAGTAGCCGCGGACTGCAAGAGCTGCCCGACGGCCAGGGCAGTCGCTGACGCAACGATCCAGGCCAGGAGCGGCAGCTCGGTCGCCAGCAGATCAGGCTGGGTAGCAACCCCCAGATCGAGGGCCGCTCGGTCGATGACGATACGCGATAGGGCCAGTTGCAGCGGGCGCAACAGGGCCTGCAGCGACATGAATAGCACGATCCCAACCAGCAAGCGCGGACTGGCCTGCCAGGCCAGCCGCAACGCCAGCCCGCTCAAGCGCACAGCCGATTGGACGTGAGCGCGAAGGGACCCTAGCGTATGCTGTTGCGCCATCTATAGGCACCTTTCGCACTCGGCAGCACGTTCTGAGCTTGTCCCAGACGCGGCGACAGACATGATTCTACGCGAAAATACCTGTAAATACATCATCATCGCAAAAATGCCAGTACGTGCGGTATGCTACGGCAGATCGATTGGCCATCGTTCAGAATGTTAGGAGAGGGACCATGTCTGGATTGTCCGAGGACACGCCCGAGGTACCAGATGCCGGCTCGGCCAGCGCCGATTCCACTGGAGGCGAAGAGAACGAATCCTGGTCAGAAGGCGAGACGGTACGCCGTGAGCGCCGGAAGCGCATCGAAGCGCTCAAGCAGGAGCTCGTCGGCGGTCAGCTCCTCACGGCCGCTGAGGTAGCGGAGATCCTCGACGTCCATCCGCGCACGGTAGGCGAGTACATCCGGGCCGGCTCGCTGAAGGCGCATCAGTTCGGCGGGGGCTGGAAGATCTCGGAGCACGCGCTCCGCGAGTTTGTGCGCGATCAATCGCGGCTCCAGCAAGTCCCGCAGCCCGAGTCGGCGGGGGAATCCGGCGGCAAGCTGCCTTGGCGACGCAAGGGGCGTGCAGGCTACTACTGTTCATTCTGCGGAAAAGGGACGGAGCAAGTTCGCCGCCTCATTGCCGGCCCCAACGTATACATCTGCAACGAGTGCATCCGGCTGTGCAACAAGATACTGGACGAGGAGGCTAAGGCGCCGGCCAGGGCCGACGGCGACTGATGGACGTTCAGAAAATAATACGGCGTTTCCGGTGGGGTGGTGTAGGGGCTGGCCTTGTGCCTGCCCTGTTTGCGCACCGACCGGAACGGCCTGTTGGGACGGACGCCAGGGCAGGCACAAGGCCAGCCCCTACACCACCCCACCGGAAACGCCGGAACAAATGCTGAAACTCCGTAAGTCGCGGGCTGAGCCCGGCACTTACGGCGTGAGAGTGGCCCTGAGAGTCCGCGAAGGCGGACTTCGTAGGTCGTAGCCCGCGAATTTATTCGCCGGGCGTCCACCGCCGCCTAGCGCGCCCGAAACCTGGCACACGCACCGCTCAAGCCGTGCCCATGAGCTTGGCGCCCTCTTGCAGCAGCGTGTTGACTTGCGGGGTGATCTCGTTCAGCGCCTGCGTGCCGCTCTCTTTCCCCGCGAAGATCTTATCCAGCGCCGGACTGATGAACTTGGTCCAGGCCTCGCTCCAGCGCGGCTGATGGTAGTAGTGACGCTGGATACGGTGGTTGAACCCGTCCAGCGCCGGCTTGATATTCTTTCCCAGCCCCACGAGCGTGCTGTTGTACTTGGAGTCCAGGCTCTTGAAAAGCGGGAGCTCCCAGCCCAATTGGACACCCGGGGTGGTCCCGATGGGGCCGGAGACGAACTGCAAGAGCTGGAACGATTCGTCCAGATGCTTGCCGTGGGCGTTCATCACCCAGGCGCTGTACCAGAACATCACCCTGACCGGATTGGTCCCCTGCTTCGGGAAGGGCGCCTGATCCCAGTCGAACTTGTCCTTGACATCTTCAGTGTGATAGCTGAGCTGGGAGACGTAGCTGGGCATCATCGCCAGCTTCCCATTGTTGTAGCTGAAGGCGCCCGCCGCCGACTCCGCCTGCGAGGCGGCCACCTTGTACTTGCGCACCAGGTCGGCTATCCAGTCAAAGGCGCTGGGCCCCGGCTGCTGCCCCCACAGGAACTTGGACCAGTCGTCGCTCAGCGTCTGACCGCCCCAGGACTCGACGATGCTGAAAGGGTTCCCGGAGCCGCCGAAGGTGGACGAGGACTGGAGGCCGAACTGGAGCGGCGTCCCATCTCCGGCACGCTTGGTCAGCGACGTCGCAGCCTGCAGGAGGTCGTCGAAGCTCCACAGGGAGTCGTCATAGGTCAGCGGGGGCGCTTTGACCCCCGGCGCTTTGAAGAGCGACTTGTTGATCTGCACATTGCTCATGTCGCCGCCCATGGGCACGCCATAGAGCTTGCCCTGGTAGCGCGCGCCGTCGAAGATATCCTTCTTGACGTCCGTGCCGGCCAGCCAGTTGTCCTTCCCCATCCGGCCGAAACGGTCGTCCAGCGCTGGGATCGCCCCTTGCTCCTTGAAGGGGAAGACGTCCGCCCAGCCCAGTCGGAAGACGTCCGGACCCACTCCACCGGCGAGCTGGGTGAGGATCTGCTGGTTGTAGTTCTGACCAATGTTGCGCAGCTTGACGGTGACGGGCGAGGTCGGATAGGTCTTCTTGAAGAGGTCGACACGGGCCTGCTCGCGAGACAGGCCGTAGGTATCGGTGGCCCAGGAGCTCTCCACCAGCTCGACGCCCGGCCCTGCAGGCGCCTGCTGCGCCGCCTGCGACGCGGAAGTAGCTGAAGCGGCCGCCGCACTGGACGCCGGAGCGGAGGCGGACGCCGCGGCCGACTGCGCGGCGGCCGTGGAGGCCGTGGTCGCCGGCGCGCTCGCGCCGGAGCCGCAAGCGGCCAGGGAGAGCGCCGCTGGCAGGAGCAGCGCGATCCCTCCGAGGACGTGGCGCCGGGTCAGCTTGGCAGAACGGTGCATGGTGTGGTTCTCCTTCCTTCGTCCCCGCGGCGGCGGGGAGCACTGATGCAAGGGCACGGCAAACAGACTTGCCGCGCTCGATTGCCAGGAACGGTCGGCAGCGGTCCCTCCCTTGTCCGGTGCGTACCGGTTGACGCAGCCTCAGCGGCCGGTGAGGCCGCTGGTGACGATGCCGCGGATGAAATAGCGCTGAGCCAGGAAAAAGATGACGACGATGGGCACGGTCATGAGCGTCGCCGCGGCCATCAAGTAATTCCAGTTGGTTTGGTAGAGGCCGAGCATCGTGCGCAGCCCGACGGCCAGCGTCATGGTGTCGCGATCGGGCAGGTAGATGAGCGGCTCCAGGAAGTCGTTCCAGCCGGACTGGAAGGCGAAGATGGCCATGGCGGCCAGCACCGGCTTGGACAACGGCAGCAAGATCTGCCAGTAGATGCGCCAGGAGCCGGCGCCGTCGATGCGCGCGGCCTCGTCCAGCTCGTAAGGAATGCCAAGGAAGAACTGCCGGCAAAGGAAGATGAAGAAGGCGCTGCCGCCGAACCAGGCCGGCACCCACAGCGGCAGGTTCGTGCCGACCCAGCCGAGCTCCTTGAAGAGGATGAACCTGGGGATCAAGCTGACAATGCTCGGCAACATCAGTGTGGCTAGGCAGACGGTGAATAGCGGCCCGCGCCCAGGGAAGCGCAAGCGAGCGAATCCGTAGCCTGCCATCGACGAGGTGAGGACCGAGCCGGCCATGCTGAGCGCCACGATGACCAGCGTGTTCCAGAACCAGGTGGCGAAAGGCAGTAGATGCCAGGTGTCCGCGTAATTCTGCCAGACAATGGGGTGCGGCCACCAGACCGGTGGGTACTGGAACTCGTCACCTGTCTTCTTCAGGGACGTAGTGATCATCCAGACAAAAGGGATCACGAAGACGATCCCAGCAGCGGTGAGCGTGAGCAGGAGGGCAACTCGGCCGATGAAGCCCTTGATGCGCCTTGCCTGTCGAGTCGTGGCGCGAGACTGGCCGCCGGCACGTTGCGCCGTCCCCGGCCCGTACGAAGCAACTCTCGCCATCAGCACCTCCTATCCGCCTGTCTCTTATACACATCTGACGCTGCCGACGATCT
>CALBSQ010000147.1 GCA_937967325.1 uncultured Chloroflexota bacterium | reverse complement strand
TGGAGCTGCCGGGGTCGCCGACGGAGCAGGCGAGCTGGGGCAGCACGACCTATTACTGGAATCCGGCCAATGACCTGGCGGTAGGGGAGACGATCTCCAGTCCGGCGGCGAAGGTGCTGAAGTACGACCCGACCTATCCGAACGATGTGACGGACGTGACGACGGCGGTGCTGGCGGCGGGGTCGCCGTTCCTGGGGACGGGCGGCAATGCCGGGCAGGTGGGACTTACCGTGGCGGCCGGCATGTTGACGCCGGGGTACGAGTATCGGGTGCAGTTGTCGGTGGCAGCGTCCGGTGGGCATACTCCGGCGCGGTTTTTTCGGATTCGGTGTGTGGTGTGAACGAGGTATCAGCTATCAGGTATCAGCTATCAGCGACCGGGCCACGGGGATCCTGTGTTGCCCAGAGAGGGAGCGAAAGTTGCAGACGGCGGTTCGTGCTGATAGCTGATACCTGATAGCTGATGGCTGGAGATGACTGTGCCGAGTCAATATCTGACGGTGGCGGAGCTGCTGGGCGCCCCGCTTGGGCTGGAGCTGAGGAGCATTCCGGCAACGGGAAGCACCGGACCGGGCGGCGTGATCGGGCAGCAGACGTACGAGGAGCTGACGAACGTCATCCTGCGCGCCTCGGCCATGGCCGACCTCTACTGCCACCAGACCTTGGGGGCGACGCAGGACAGCGAAGAAGGCTGGACGGACAGCGCCAAAGCGGGGATCGACAACAATGGCTACCTCTGGTTGCACACGAACAACTGGCCGGTATTGAGCGTGTCGGTCTTCCAATATGGCTATCCGGCGCTCGGCGGGACGGCGTGGACGGTGGCGACGCTGAGCGACCTGATCATGAAGCGGTCGAGCATCGTCTATCCGGCCTGGCTGGACCGGCGCAACACGCCGCCAGTGCGGGTGCAGGCCACCTATCTGAATGGCTGGCCCAACACCTTATTAACGGCGAGCGTGGCCGGCGGGGCGACGGGCCTGCCCGTGGTGGACGCGACGGGAATCATGGCGGGGGCAAGGCTGACGATCTTCGATCAGGGAAATACGGAGCAGGTGACGGTCGCCAGCACGTGGCTGCCGGCGCCTGGTCCGGCGAGTGTGGCGCTGGCGGCGGGAACGCAGTTCGCGCACACGCCCTACTTTCGTCCCACGACGCCGCCCCAACAGCCCTACGACGTGAGCGTGTCGGCACTGCCGGCGGATGTGAAGCAGGCGGTGCTCCTGATCTGTAAGTTCCTGGTGGAGCAGCGGGGCAGCACGGCGTTGGTGATGGGGCGAACGGGCGGCATCAGCGGGACGGCGCAGACGGGCAAGGCGGCGATGGAGGAGATGCCGTTGGAGGCGCAGTACCTGTTGGATCCGTACCGGCGGGTGGTGTGAGGGCGGTTGGCGGCAAGGGAGGGTAGCAACAATGGAGCTACCACAGATTACGGTGCGGTTCGACCAGATCGAGCAAGCTGTGCAGGGACTGAGAGCAGGGGGCGACGCCGCGCGAGCGGTTGTCGAGGGTGACATAGTCAGGACCGGCGCGACCATCGTGCTCCAGAAGCTGAAGGCCGAGGCGCCGGTGCGGACGGGGCGCTTGCGACAGTCGATGGTGATGCGGAGTAGCGGGAGTGGGGCCGGTCTGTGGGGGCTGGCCTACGGCAAGCTGCTGGTCGAAGGGACACATCCGCACGAGATCAGGCCAAAGCGCGGGCGGTACCTGGTGTTCGAGCGCGGGGGCACGCTGGTGTTCGCACGGCGGGTGAGCCACCCGGGGACGAAGGCGAACCCCTTTCCGCGGCGCGCGGTCCGGGATGTACAGCCGGCGCTGCGGGCGTTATTGCAGGAGCATGGGCAAGGGATGATCCGATTGATAATAGGGCCATGAGCAGGTTTGCCATCAAGGCCTACTGCCGACAACAGATGGCATTGCTGGACGTTCCGGCGCCGTGCGCGGTGTTGACCCAGCGCCCGAAGGAGATCGAGGTCGGTGAGCAGGCGGTCATTGTGGTCAATGTGCCGGAGTCGAAGGAGCGGCGCTACACGCTGAACCGCGGCTTCGGACGGAAGCAGATCGAGCATCGGGTCGCGGCCGACGCGCAGGCGGGAGGGCAGGCCTTCGATAGTCTGTTGGAGCAGATCGACGGCATCTTCCGCGCCGTGGTGATCCCGGCGAACGTCAGCGACCCGGACAGCGGCGGGCAGAGCGTGATCGTCTGGATCGGCGAGGAGATCGACACGACGGTAGAAGAGCCGCTGCTGGACGAGTCGCTGCAGGGGATGGTGGTGTTCTCGGCACAGAAGCAGCTCGCGGTGACGGAACACGTAGCAGGCTAGCTATCAGCCGTCAGCTATCAGCTACCGAAGTTACGGCCGGCGATTGCCGGGTCATTCGCTGCTATGCCCTATGGATTGGCAAGTTGACGCACGTAAGAAACGAAGGCCTTTGCTGACGGCTGATAGCTGATAGCTGATAGCGCGACGAGAGGGGCACGTATGCCGGCATTGATACAGTACTTGGCGAATCGGGGCTTTGTCGGCGCGGCGGTGGAGGCGGCCGTCGGGACGCCGGTGGGTGCGACGTTCTGGGTACCGATCCTGGAGGAGTCGCTGCAGCGCGATCCGGGCATTATCCTGGAGAAGCTGCTGCGGCAGACGCGGGACGTCGCCTTCACACCGGCGCTGGGCGAGCAGAAGATCGAGGGCACGGTCAGCTTGCCCTTATACGTGGATCAGGGGATCGGGCTGCTGGCAGCGGCGATCGGCGTAGACCTCTACCAGTACTCGACGACGGCGAGCAGCAGCCAGGCAATCGGCGGGTCGGGGATTGCGACGGGCGTGGGCAGCTTCAGCATCGCGGCGCTGCCGAGCGGGCTGGCGGTGGGCGGCTTCCTGGAGCTGCACCAGACCTCCAGCGCCAACCCGAGCGCGACGAACTTGTCGGAGATCCACAAGGTCGCCAGTATCAGCGGGAGCGGGCCGTACACGATCGGCATCGGCAGCGAGCTGACGAGGTACGCCTACAGCGCCGGGGGCAGCGCCTGGAACGCGCAGGCGGGGCCGTACGTCCACGCGCTGCTGCCGGACCAGCCGTCGCCGGCTACTTGGAAGACACTGACGGTGGAGAAGAATCTGGGCGGGCTGACCTCGCTGCAGTACGCGGGCGCGGTGGTCGCCAAGGCGGCGCTGAAGCTGACCGCCAAGGAGGCGGCCAAGCTGACCTGCACGCTCATGGCGATGGGCGACGCGCAGATCACGGGGTCGACGCCGTCGTTCGGGAGCAGCGCGCCGCTGGCGCTGCCGAACTTCGCGGTGTCGCTGTACGGCGCCGCGGACACCAGCGTGGCGACGTTCGACCTGGAGGTGGATAACGGGGCCAAGAACTACTGGACGTTCACTGGCGCCAACCTGCCGGCGCTGATCGTGCCGGTGGAGCGCAAGGTGACGGGGAAATTTACCAACGTCGTGCAGAGCATGGCCTACTACAACAACATGGCGGCGGGGACGATGGGGCCGTTTGTGCTGACGTTCGCGCAGGGCGCGAGCTCGCTGGCGATCACGCTGCCGCTGTGTGTGATTACCAAGCTGGGCGTGCCGCTGAAAGTGGGCGACCTGCTGCTGTACGACGCGGAGTTCCAGGCGACGTATAGCGCGACCAGCGCCAATAGCATCAGCGGGCAGTTGACGAGTCCGGCGGTGTATTTGCCGGTGGTGTAGCTGTCAGCTATCAGCTATCAGCCGTCAGCGGTACGGCTGGTTGGTGACGAGTACATCGCGTTGACGTGCGGGCGAACGAACGATCGGCGGCGGCCGAACGTGGTCCGCTGATAGCTGATGGCTGACGGCTGATAGCTCAGGAGGTGTTATGGGATATCGGGCGACGGTGTTCGGCGTGCGGAAGGTGGAGCTCGGGCAGGGGTATTGGGCGGAGGTGGCGCCGCTGACGAAGGCGGAGGACGACGAGTGCCGGCGCGTCCTACTGGGTGGGGAGCTGGAGGGGCCGCTGAACGCCGAGGCGCTGCGGGCGCGTTTCCACCAGCGGGAGTACACCGATCAGGTGCTGCTTTACGCCATCAAGCGCTGGAATGTCGATGATGAGACGGGCAACGTGTTGCCGATCGAGCTGGAGAGCATTCGCGGGCTGGCCGAGGCGCACAGCAATGCACTGCTGGGAGTGGTGCGCGGGCTGACCAACCCGCTGGCAGATCGGGCGGCCCGGCAGGACTGATGCTGGCCGCTGCTCTCTTCTTTCGGGCAGACGGCAGCGGCGAGGGGCTGCCCTATTTGCGCGAGTATCTGCTGTGCCTGGACTTCGGCTGGACATGGCAGGAGCTGCAGGCTACGCCGGCGGCAATTGTGGCGTACTGGATGGTGTACAGGAATATGCGGCTGGCGGCGGAGGCGCGGCGGGCAGAGAGGTAGGTCACAAGGGGATGGATGATGAGCTACGTTTGCTGCTGGCCCTGGACGTGCAGGCGACCGGGCTGGAGGCGCTGGGGGCGGTCGCCGGGCAGTTGGAGAACCTGGCAGCGGTGAGCGAGCAGGCGGGGGCGATCCTGGCCGGGGCGACGCTCAATCTGGCAGCGGCGCTCGAGCCAATCGTTGGGGATCTCGGCACTGTGGCGGCCGGCATTGGCGGCGTGCTGGATCCGCTCGAGGCGCTGGGCGCGCTGACCGGCGGGGTGGCGCTGGGCATCGAGGCGGTGGCGGGCGCGGTAGGCGGCCTTATCGCCGGGATTGGCTCGCTGACGAGCTATCAGCAGCAGGCGGACGCCTTCTTCGGCGGGTTGAGCGACAGCAGCGATGCGCTGGCGCAGCGGGCGGCGGACGACTTTGGCCAGTTCGCGGCGACGGTGCAGGAGCGGCTGGCGGAGGCCGGCCAGGCCTTCAGCGCGCTGCAAGCGACCAGCTTACAGGTCGCGCAGGTAGTCGGTGGAGAGTTCGACGCGCTTGGCGGCACGCTCCAGACCGACCTGTCGGCAATGGGGCAGGGATTCGACGTGTTTGGAGCCTCGCTGAGTCAGGGCTGGACGATCCTGTGGAGCGCCGTGAGCGAGACGTCGGGCGCGACGCTGGAGGCGATCGGGCAGGCGACGCAGAACGGGCTGCAGGCGGTGTTGGGCTTCTTCGACGACTTCGCTCAACAAGCCGGGACTTCCGTGCAGCAGATCGGCCAGCAGATCGTCGACGGCATCGTGAGCGGGCTGGCCGGACTGGCTTCGGCGTTGACGAGCGCCCTCTCCGACGCTATTGCCGGGGTCAACGTCAACGTCGGGCCGTTCCACCTGTCGGCGGCGGGCTTCAGCGTGGACATGCCGAGCCTGCCGAGCATCCAGATCCCCAGCATCCCCGGCTTCGCGTCTGGTACGGACTTCGCGCCGGGTGGTCTGGCCGTGGTAGGGGAGCAAGGACCGGAGCTGGTGAGCCTGCCAAGCGGAGCGCAGGTGCGGCCATTGCCGGATGGCGGGCTGCTGGCGCCGGGGCGACCGCGTGCCGGCGACGGAATCGTCGTCAACATTAGCGGCAACTACCTGTTGAGCGAGCGCGACCTCTCCGACCTTGCCGGCCGCGTCGGCCAGGTGCTGGTGCAGCAGACGGGGATGGCGTATCGGATCAATCGGTTGTAGCGGGTGTCGGGTATCGGGTGTCGGGTGTCGGGGGACGACGTGCGGCGCACTTTGCCTTCGTGACCGTCTCCAATGGGCTGGCCCGAAACGGCCCCTCCCCAGCAAGCTGGAGAGGGGCTTTTC
>CALBSQ010000146.1 GCA_937967325.1 uncultured Chloroflexota bacterium | reverse complement strand
CAACAGCGCGCCCGGCGCGCCGCTCGACTACACCCTCACCAGGAAGTAGCGGGGGTGGGACCCTCGCCCCCGGCCCCTCTCCCGCTCGGCGGGCGACGTGGGCGGCCATCCTCCGCGGCGGCGCCGTTGGCGGTTCGCGGTGATGGCGCCGACGGAAAGGTCAGGGCGTATGCCATGCGCCCCTACCGTTGCGTCCGATGGTGGTAGGGGCGTATGGCATACGCCCTGGCCACCGCACCAGCCCGACCGCCCCCATGGCCGACGGCGTCACCTGCCAGGCACCCCTCGCCCGCCGAGCGGGAGAGGGGCCGGGGGCGAGGGTCCGCCTGGGCGATCGGAAAATGCCGTTTAGCGAGTAGCCGCGAGAATGATGGCAGCTTCCGGCTGGCCGGAGACGACTGGCAGGCGCTGCAAAGTATGGAGGTCATAGAGACCGAACTCTAAGCGGAAGGCGCCGGCGTGCAGACCAGACGGCAGCGTGATCGTGTGCGCATCGGCGATCCGGTCTCCCGGCTGCCAGAAGGTGGTTGGCATCGTCCCGCCGACTGGCTGCCCGTCGCTCTGGGCAACCACGTGGCCGGCAGGGTCAAGGAGGTGGACGAACGCGGTGTAGTCCACGGAAGCCGTTCCTTGGGCGGACCAATGCGGGGTCACGGTCAGCCGGCTGCCATCTTGGTGCGTGTCAAAGCCGTCCAGGTTGATACCCTGCGCAAATTGCACCGGCAGCGACTTTTCGGGCGGGGCAGGCAGCGGCGGCGGGATGAGCGCGGCCGGGAACGTGCCCGAAGCTCCCAGGCTCCGGCCTTGATTGTCCGCCAGTGCCATGGCGCGTATCGTGACCGGCTGAACGCCGGTCGCGGCGTACAGGCCAAGGGAGAGGCGGAGCACGCCGGGCGCGGCGCCCGCCGGCACGCTGAGGCGCAATGTCTGCTTCACGCGATCGCCCTTCCGCCAGAAGTGCGTTGGCCAGATGGTGTCGTCGCGTCCGGCCACTACCCGGCCATCGGCGCTGAGCAGATGCACGAAGATACTGAAGTCTGGCGCCCCTGAAGGCGGATCGCTCAGCACGGTCGTGAACGTGGTCACGTCGACGGACTGGCCTGGTTGCAGCCGGCGTGGCAGCGTAACACCGTCAAGACGGAGCTGTACGCCGGCGAAGCCGGTCGCGAGCCAGTTGAGGGGTGTCGCCCCAGCGGGGAGCGGCGCCGTTGCCGCAATCGGTGGGAGCAGATAGAAGCGGACCATCGTTCCGTCGCCGGGAAGGCGATCTTCGCGCAGCAGATACCGCCGGTAGCTAGTGAGCAGCTCCTGCTGCGCCGGCCCAGCGCCGGGGGCGAGATATACGGTCGGCTGGCCGGGCAGCACGAGCAGGCGGGTGTCGTCGAATTCACCTACCGGCATGCCGTGTTCGGCCATCACCCATTCCACCTGATTGAAGTCATTGGCGTCGTCCAAGACCAGGATGCGGGCGGCCCCGTGCTGGCGTTGCAGCTGCAGCGCCTCTTGACCGAGCCGGTCGTTCATTGCCCAGGGAATCCCGTAGTCGCTGCGCGTCCAATACTGGCCGATGACGCTTAGAAAGACGGCGGCGAGCGCGAGCTGAACGAGCGCCGACGACCCGACGATCGCAGCCAGAACGGTGCGAGCGAGGACACGGAGCTGCCACCCGAACGGCGCGCTCCGGCACCAGAGGCGCTGCACTGCCAGCGCGCTGTACACGTAGGGCATGGGGAAGGTAGTCACCAGGTATAAGAGCCGCACCAGCACGGTGGGACGAAACAGGACCACGACCGGTACGAGCGCCCCCGTCAGCATCAAGAGATGGATACCGCGACTCTGTTCTCGCCAGCGCCCGCCGCCTCGGAAGACGACCCAGAGGCCGGTTGCCAGGCCAATCAGGTAGAGTCCGCGAGCGGCGAGCCCGAGCGCGCCCGGCAGACCGCTCGTCGCGTCGAGGTGGGCGCCGCCCTGCGCGGCGAACGCTTGGTAGCCCTCGTTGGAGGCCAGGTCCAGCGCAAAGTGGGCGGCGCTGAAGTCGAAGCCCGCGGCGTTGCCGGGCTTGCCGTAGATGTAGAACAAGGTGTCCAGGTGCGGGATGGCCTGGGTCCAGATGTAGGGCGCCATGAGCGTGGCGAACAGCGCGATGGCCGCTGCCACGTTCCAGCGCCACAGGCGGCGACCGGCGAGTAGCAGGGCAACCGCGGCGGTCGCCAGGCACTCCAGGCCAATGACGTAGACCTGGCAGACGACAGCGAGCGCGGCGCCGGCCACGAGAATGGCGCGCTCATCGCGGCGGAACAGCCAACGAGCCAGCATCCACAGCGACAATGCCGCGAAGGGCGCGACCATTTCGTTGCCGAGGAGCCGGCGCGACAGCACCACCGCCCAGGGATTCAGCCCGACGAACAGCAGCGCCAGGAGCGCCGTCCCGCGGCCGAAGAAGTCGCGAGTGAAACCGTAGACGATAGCCACTGCCAGAATGTTGAGGAAGGCCACGCCGGCCGTCATGAGCGGCGGCGCGCCTATCCAGCCGAACGGCGCGAGCAGGTAGGCCTGGAACGGCCCATTGGCCAGGCCGATCGTCGAGGACAGCCCGGCCAGCGGCGCCTGTCCCGTGCGGACCATGCGCATCACGATGTTGTACAGGGCGTCGTCGTCGTAGCGGTACTGTATCTGGTTGAGCTCCGCCAGCCGGAGCACGGCGGACAGGAGCAAGAGGGCCGTGATAGCGGCGATCTCCGCGTGCCGCGACCAGCGCCAGCGCTGGGAGGCGCCGGCGATCGTTACGGGGGACAGCTCCGGCGCTGGAGCGGAGAGCAGCTTCATCGGGGGAAGTATAAGGCGGCGGATCGGTTGCCTTTGATGGTGTCGCGGGCCGGGGGGGCCTCTGTCCGCACCAGCCCGCGCCGCCCCTAGCGGTCGTCGTCCCCGGCGAAGTATCGGCCGATTGCAACGTGCCTGCTAGACTGATTGCCGGCGGTTCATGGGGCCGGGGATCATATCTGCCGGCCGCGTAGCTTCGAGGAGACGCCCGGCATGCTGCTTGCCGCCGATGTGGGCAATTCCAACGCCGTGTTCGGTCTTTTCTCCGGCGATACCCTCTTGGAGCAGTGGCGGCTGCATACTGATTGGCATCGTCAAGCCGACGAATGGGGCGTCTTGATCTTGGGCCTGCTCGCCAGCGCCGAATTCAATCGCGATGTCGTGGAGAGCGCCGTCATTGCCAGTGTGGTGCCGCCGGTGACTCCGGCGCTGGAGGCGGCGCTGCAGCGGCATCTGCGCTGCACAACGCTGGTGGTGCGTCGCCGGCATTTGCCGGAGATCCCGCTGGAAGTGGATGAGCCGGACGCGGTGGGCGTGGATCGACTGATTAATGTGCTGGCGGCGCGGGCGATGGCGCCCGGGCCGCTTATCATTGTGGACTTTGGTACCGCCACGACGTTTGACGCGGTGTCGGCTGCCGGAGCCTTTCTGGGCGGCGCTATCGCGCCGGGGCTTGGCATCGCCGCCGAGGCGCTGTTCAGCCATGCCGCGTTGCTCCCGCGAATCGAGCTGAGCGCGCCGCCGGCCGCCATCGGCAAGACCACGGTAACGAACATGCAGTCGGGGATCGTGCTCGGCTACGCCGCCCTGGTGGAAGGAATGATCGAGCGCATGCGGCGCGAGCTGGGCGGGAGCGCGCTGTCCATCGCCACCGGCGGTTGGGCAACCACGCTGGCGCCCGCCTGTCCGGCGTTGGACCGGGTCTGCCCGGCGCTCACGCTGGATGGCTTGCGTTTGGTCTTTGAGCGCGTCATGGCTACGGAAGCGGGCCGGGTCGGCCGATGAGCGCGGCGTTGGCGCAGCGCCGGGTCGCCGTCGGCGTGTGCGGAGGCATCGCGGCCTACAAGGTGCTCACCGTGGCTAGCCGCCTGGTCCAGTCAGGAGCAACCGTCGACGTGCTGATGACGGAGGCGGCCCCGCGGTTCGTGGCGCCACTGAGCTTCCAGGCGCTGACACACCGGCCTGTCCACACCGATCCCTGGGCCATGACCGAGCAGGGAGAGATCGGGCATATCGCTATCGCCGAAGCGATTGATCTGTTGCTTGTCGCGCCCGCGACCGCGCACACCCTGGCCGGACTGGCCCACGGGCTGGCCGGCGATGCCGTGACGCTGACAGCACTCGCGACGCGCGCGCCGGTCCTGCTGGCGCCGGCGATGGACGGTGGCATGTTCGAGCACCCGGCAACTCAGGCGAACCTGCGGCTCCTGCGTCAGCGTGGCTGTAGCGTGGTCGGGCCCGAGCCCGGCCGCCTTGCCTCGGGCCTCACCGGGCTGGGACGGTTGGCCGAGCCGGAGGCAATCCTTGAGGCCATGGCGAGGATACTGACCAGACGGTCCGATTTGGCCGGACTTCGGGTCGTCGTCACGGCGGGTGGCACGCAGGAGCCGCTGGACCCGGTCAGGTTCCTGACCAATCGCAGCTCCGGCAAGATGGGCTACGCCATCGCCGAGGCCGCCGCCGAGCGTGGAGCAACCGTCATCCTGGTGTCGGCCCCGACGGCGCTGACCACCCCGCCCGGCGTGACGCGGGTGGACATCCAGACAGTCCGCCAGTTGCGTGATGCCTTGCACGCTCACCTGGCCGAGGCCGACGTTATTATCCAGGCGGCCGCGGTGAGCGACTACCGTGTCGAGCACCCGGCGGCGGACAAGATCAAGCGCGAGGGCAGCGACCTCACCGTCCGCCTCGTCGAAAATCCGGATGTCATCGCCGAGATCGGCGCGCTGCCGGAGCATCCTATCCTGGTCGGCTTCGCGGCAGAGACCAGCAACCTGATGGAGAACGCGCAGCGCAAGCTAGAGCGCAAGAACCTCGACCTCAACGTGCTCAACGACGTCTCGGCGCCGGGCAGCGGCTTCGGCGCCGAGACCAACCAGGTGACCATCCTGTCGCGAACGGCGGAGCCGTTGGCATTGCCGCTGCTCCCCAAGCGGGAGGTAGCCGATCGGTTGCTCGACCGCGTGCGCGCGCTGGCGAAGGAGCGCGGGCTAATTAGTCCACCCGACGGTGATAGAGTTTGAGAATATAAGCAGACGAGTCTCGGCGTCCGCCGTCTCCAGCGGTCTTCGGAGCGCGGGCGTCCCGCCCGCCTTGGGGCGCCCCCGATGCCGAAACCGCCGCTTGGTTTCTCAAACTCCATCAGGCGGGCTGAAACTGTTAGCCTGCTGGTTCAGCAGAAGGCGCCGTGGCGCCGGGGGCCCCTCAAGCGATCCGCCTGTGCTAACACGCTTCCGCCACGCCTCAGGTCGGCGGCGCCAGCCGGAACAGGTCGCGCATGTCGTCGAAGATGGCGGTCAGCTCCTGGTGGTCCCCTGCGTCCAGCGGATTGCCGGCGTGGCTGCGCAGGTAGTCGGAGGCGATGACGCCGCGTCGCTTCAGCACGGCCTTGTAGACGCCGGGCATGAGACCTTCGTAGTTGAGCAACGGTAGCAACCTGATGAAGAGGTCGCGGGCCAGCCGGCGCTGACCGGAATCGAGGGCGTCCCAGACCTGGACGTGAACGTCGGTGGCCTCGCAAGCCGGCATCGTGCCGCAAGCGCCGCGGCGGTACTCATCCATCAAGTAGCGCCCGGCGATGCCGCCCATCACGCCTTTCAGCCTCGGGCCGCAGAGTGCGATTTCGGCCTCAATGGCGTGACCGGCCGGAAAGGTCTCCTCCTTGACGTACTCGACGTGCTCCAGCTCCTTAACCAGCCGTGCCACGAACTCCGGACTCATGCGCGTGCCGGCCGGCGCGTCGTGATTCTGGACGAAAATGGGAATGCTGATCGCCTGCGATAGGGCGCGGTAGTAGTCGAAGACGGCAGCCGGCGGGGCCACCCGCACGTGCGGCGGCATAGCAATGACGGCGTCCGCCCCGATCTGCTGCGCGTGCCGAGCGAAGCCGACGGCAACCGACGCCGCGCCGGCGGCGACGCCAATCACCGTTGGCGCGCGTTGGTCCACTACTTTGACAATGACTTCGGCGACGGTTCGTCGCTCGTCGTCGGACAGCGTCCAGAACTCGGACGCATTGACGGGCGCCACGATGCCATGCGCGCCGGCCGCGACACAGAACTCCACCTCGCGCCGGAGGCTCTCCACGTCCAGCGCGCCGGTGTCGGTGAACGGTGTGCAAGGGATGGTAAAGATGCCGCGCCACGGCTGTTGCATAGGTACAGAACCTCCAATGCCGTAAGGGGTCGTTACGACGACGGCAAGCCTAACGTTTCCGGCGGCGAGTGACAAGGGTACATAAGCCGACGAAACGGTAACAGCCTCCCCGCGGGAGAACCACCGCCTCAGACCAGCGTCTCGACACCCTGCGCGACCAGCGCGACGGCTCCGTAGAGCCCAACATCGTCGCCCAGCTCTGCCGGCACGATTTCACAGGCATCCCGAGGAATGGCAAGGGCGCGTTGACCGACCAGGCGGCGGATCGGATCGAAGAGGAGCGTCCCAGCCTGGGAAACGCCGCCGCCGATGATGATGCGGCGCGGATTGAACAGGTGGATCAAGTTGACACAGCCTGCTCCGACGGCGATCGCGGCGCGCTCGAAGACGGTCCCCGCCGTGGCATCGCCGGCCTGGGCCGCCTCCACTACCATCGCCGTCGTGACGCGGTCGGAGTCGCCCGTTGTCCAGGTCGCCAACAAGCTCGCCGGGGCTTGCCGTGCCGCCAGTTGACCGGCGCGGGCAATGTAGGGACCGGCCGCCATGGCCTCCAGGCAGCCGTAACTGCCGCACTTGCAGCGAGGGCCGTTCAAATCGACGATCATATGGCCGATCTCACCAGCCGTGCCCGACACCCCGACGAAAAGCTTGCCGCCGACGATTACCCCACCACCAACGCCGGTGCTTACCGTTATGTAGACCAGGTCGTCGACACCGCGCCCGCCGCCAAAGCGATGCTCCCCGACGGCAGCAAGGTTGGCGTCGTTCGCTACCGATACTGGTATCCCGAGCCGCTTCTCCAGCAGCTTCGCCAAAGGAACGTTCTTCCAGCGGGCCAGGTTGGGCGGGCTAAAGACCACGCCGGTTGTCATGTCCAGCGGTCCAGGCGCGCCGACGCCGACACCCCGGACCTGCTTGAGGTCACCGCCGACCGTGGCCACCACCTCGCGCACGGACTCGGCGACGCGGTCGACTACGGCCTCTGGACCGTCCTCCGCTGGGGTGGGCTTCCGCACGTGCGCGATGATTCTGTCCTGGGCAGTAGCGACGCAGGCGCGCACGTTGGTGCCGCCAAGATCGACGCCGACAATCAACCGGTCATCAGCGCCGGCCATCCCGCCCCCTGTCCAATCGTGAGCCGCGAGTATAGCACGGGCGTGGACTGACGACGCGCCGGACGCTTCAGCATTCGGCGCCCGTCCGTCTCGGTATTATCTCCGGGTGGCGATCGAGAAAGGACAACGAATGCGGATCTACGGCCTCACCCTGCTGTTACGCGATGACGCCACTGCCATTGAGCGCTACAAGGAATATCACCGCCAGGTGTGGCCTGAGGTGACGGCGCGCATCAAGGAGGTTGGCATCAGGGCGATGCGGATCTTCCTGCTCGGCCGCCGCCTCTTCATGTACATCGAGGCGGAAGACCATTTCGAGCCGTCGCGCGACTTTGCCCGCATCAACGAGGCCCCCAGATCCCAGGAATGGGACATCCTGATGCGGACAATGCAGGAGCAAGTGCCGGAAGCAGGAGCCGGCGAGTGGTGGGCGCTGATGGAGCAGGTGTTTGACCTAGGGGTTGGGGGTTAGGAGCTAGGGGTTGGGGGACGAAGTGGCAGCCCAATGGCCTTCGTGGCGGATTGGCTCCAGCCTATTGGCCAACGAACGCTCCCGCCGGGGTACCAACCCCTAGCCCCTAACCCCCTAGAGATACTGTTCCAGCCCTTGCTCGCGGAGCCGCTCGACGATGCGGCGGACATCCTGGTCGCGGTGGCGCGGCAGCACCAG
>CALBSQ010000145.1 GCA_937967325.1 uncultured Chloroflexota bacterium | reverse complement strand
GTACATGTTGCCTTCGTGGCCGAGCCCGTTGGGGTTGCCCTCGAAGGCAGAGGGTAATCCACCACGTTTCCCAGCCCCTGGCACCCAACCCCTGGCCCCCGACCCCGAGCCCGTGCTGGACCTACTGGCGCATTTAGTCGACAAGTCGCTGGTCGTGGCGGAAGAGCAGCCGGGCGGCTCGGAGCGCTACCGGCTGCTGGAGACCTTGCGCCAGTACGCCGAGGAGAAGCTGGCCGCGGCCGGGGAGGTAGCGGCCATGCGGGAGCGCCATCTGGCATGGTGCCTCATCCTGGCCGAAACAGCGGAGCCGGGGCTGCAAGGGCCGGAGCAAGTGGCCTGGCTGGCGGTCCTGGAACGGGAGCACGACAACCTGCGCGCGGCGCTCGCCTGGGGTCTCCAGCAGGAGGGTAGCCGGGCGCTGGGCGTGCAGCTCGCCGCCGCCCTCGGCTCTTTCTGGGAGCGTCGCGGCTACCTGGCAGAAGGCCGACGGTGGCTGGAACGCGCGCTGGCTGAGGCGGGCACGACACCACCCGGGCAGCGGGCCAGGGCCTTGGGGCGCGCCGGTACCCTGGAGTGGTATCTCGGCGAGTACGAGAGGGCACGAGTGCTCTACGACGAGAGCCTCATCCTGTACCGGACGCTGGGAGACGAAGCGGGCGTTGCCGCGCAGTTGAGCAACCTCGGCGCGCTGGAGTCTGGACGCGGCAACTACGCCGAGGCGCAACACCGGTTCGAGGAGGGCCTGGACCGCTCCCGGCATGTGGGTTCGGCAGTGGCGCTGGCTGAGGTGCTGAGCGGCCTGGGCCTGACGCTCGACCTCCAGGGTCAGCATCGGCGGGCGCAGGCATTGCACGACGAGAGCCTGGCCTTGCAGCGGCAGGCCGGGAACACCTGGGGCATCGCCCGTTCGCTCTATGCGCTGGGGCACTCGCATCAGAATCTGCGCGACCTGCCGCGCGCGCGGACGCTGTATGAGGAGAGTCTCGCCCTCTACCGGGAACTTGGGGGGCGGCGGCGCGTCGCGTTCATGCTTATACATTTGGGCGCCGTTGCGTTTGAGGAAGGCGACGACTCCCGTGCCCAAGCCCACTATGAAGAAAGCCTTGCCCTCGCCCGGCAACTGGACCCACAGGCCGGAGTCGGTCCGCACATGATGTTGCTGGCGGACGTGGCCCACGGGCAAGGGGACGAGCCGCGCGCTACGTCGCTCTACCATGCCGCGGTCACCGTTTTCCGCGAGCTTGGGGACAAGCCGCTACTCACGCGCACGCTGCGCGGGCTGGCACGGGTCGCCGCCATCCAAGGCCAGCTAGAGCGCGCGGCGCGCTTGTTCGGCGCCGTGGAAGCCTCCTGCGCCGCCATGGGCGTGCCGCTGACCGCCTCCGGGCGCGTGGAACGGCCGCGCGACGAGGCTGCCATGCGCGCCGCTCTCGACACGGATGCCGGCGCGGCAGCGCGCGGGGAGGGGCAGGCGATGTCGCTGGAGCAGGCCGTCGCCTACGCGTTGGAGGAGGGCGATCCTGCCTCGCCCAGCGGGTAGGGCGGCGAATGGCGTCCTCGTGATCCGGGGGAACGGCTCGCGCAGAATAGGGTCACGGCTGGCCACCATCAGGGGGCGCTGTCCGCGACGGGCGCCCGCTGCTGAACCAGCAGGCTCACAGTTTCAACCCGCCTGAAGGCGGCTAGGGTTACCGTCGGCGACTCCCTTCGTCCTCAGCCTGCTTCAGCAGGGTTGGTCCGGTTAGCCCGATGGTTCAGTGTCGGGGCGCCGTCGCGGACGCCCTCCCCAAACATCCGTCACCGCGGCCGACGCACGGAGCGACACACGGAATCGCGAAACCGTGCATGCAACTGCGTATTCCGTGTGTTCAACCCCAGACCTTTGGCGTACCGTGGACGGCAGGTAGAGCGTAGCGGCGCGGCGAGTGCGACCCGACTGCCCTCGGGCGCCCGCCGGTGCTCCACCCGGAGAAAGGACCAATACCAATGCCAGTCTACGTCATACTCGCCAAGATGACCGACCAGGGTCGCCGGCGATTTCGGGAGACCGTTCCGCGACTTCGCCCGATCATGCAACAGGCCGAGCGGCTGATGGGCCAGTTGCCGGGGCCGTCCTGAGATGGATCGGCTAGTCGATCACGAAGGTCGGTGAGGGGGCGCCTTTGCTGAACCGTACTGGTCCTAGCCTGCTTGGAACCGATCGGGAGGAGGTGGCGCCGAGGGAGAGCGACCCGTAATGGACGAGCGGCGCCGACGCCGAGCGCCGGGATGCCCAGTGATGGCAATCACGTAGTGTTTTGGCATTTAGAAGGAGAAGAGTCATGACCATCGAAGAGAACAAGGCTATCGTCCGTCGCATGATGAAGGACGGCTGGAACCCGAACGACCAAGCCACCTTCGATGACCTGCTGGCGGAGGGCTTTGTGAATCACGAGCCCGGCGCGCCCACCGTGCAGACACGGGACGAGCTCAAACGGTTCTGGGCCGAGCACGTGCGGGCGTTCCCGGATCAGCACACCACGATCGATGAGCTGATCGGGGAGGGCGAGCAGGTCGTGATCCGGTTCACCCATCATTGCACGCAGACGGGCGAATACCAGGGCATTCCTCCGACGGGCAAGTCGATCACCGTGACCGGGCTTGTCCTCTACCGCCTTGCGAGCGGCAAGATCAGCGAGCTCTGGTGGGGCTATGACAACCTGGGCGTGTTGCAGCAGCTGGGCGCGATCCCCACGCCGGAGCAAGCGGCTGCGGCCGCCGGCTCGGCGCACCCTTGAGGCGGCACTGCGGTCCGCGCCTGCCTGCGCTCGTCGTAGGCAGGCGCGGACCGCCGGCCTAGAGTGGATAGCAGGCGAGATAGCCGCTGCACCGACAGGGAGCACGAGCGATGGCTATGCCGACGACAGGACCGGCTGTGTCCCGGCAGATTCCGACGCCGACGGCATATCCGGACCGCTGGCCCGGATGTCCACGCGCTTCTTCGGCGATCCGCCGAAATGGTCTGACCATCGCGGCGTCCTGTACGGCAATGCGGCCTCGACCGAGCCGCGCTGCTGGGGCCCGTGCGGCAGGCGCTCGGCGATGCGACGGTCGACATCGACGCCTGGGAAGTCCGGGGTATCGGCTATGTCGAAGTCAACCCCCGTGAGCGGCGGCCTGTTCCGCATTCACGGTACGGCGACCAGGGCCGGCGCGCCCGCCGCGGCGCGGCCCTGGTCGAGGCGCCTGGTCGCGCTAGCCGCGATCGGCGGCCTGGGCCGCCGGCAAGCCCAGCCGGGCGCGCACCTGCTCGCGCGAATCCGTCGCCACGTGCGCCGCCAGGGCGCCGAGCGCCGCCACGTCGGCCCGCTGGAGCGCCGCCAGCTCGTCGGGCGCCAGCGGGCCGAACCGGGCGGCCAGGATGGTCTGCGCCATCTCGCGCTGCCCCTCCTGCCGGCCCTCCTGCCGGCCCTCCTGCCGGCCCTCCTGCCGGCCCTCCTGCCGGCCCTTCGCCTCTCCCTGCTCGCGCATCAGGCGGGTGAAGCTCGAGGCCTCGATCAGCTCCTGGATCATCGGGCTCCTCCTCATCAGGTCCGCCACCGCCGCGGGCGCCAGCCGCAATCCGGCGAGCACGGTCAGCAACCCCGCCAGCTCGCTGCGCTCCGCGCGCGGCAACGCCGCCCCGGCGATCCCCTCCGCCGCTGCCAGCGTCACCGTCGCGGCGTCCCCCGCCATCAGCGCAGCCAGCGGCCAGAGCCGCTCGTCCGGCAGCGCCAGCACCTGCGCCGCCGGCAGTTGCCACAGTCGGAGTACCTCGTAGATGTAGTGTAACCCCGGCTCCCGCTCCCCGCGGCCCATCAGGAAGCGCCCGTCCGTCAGCGGCCCCTGCTCGCGCAGCGCCACGACCACGGAGCGGACCGGCAGATGGTCCCGCCGCCACAGCCGGATGGCGTACTCCGCCAGCCGTTCCCCCAGCTCCGGATCGGCATCAGCCTGCAATTCCAGGTGCAGCAGCACCCGATCGTCGTAACTGTCGGCGACTTCCCAC
>CALBSQ010000144.1 GCA_937967325.1 uncultured Chloroflexota bacterium | reverse complement strand
CGCGCCCTTCGCCAAATTGACGTGTCCGCCCGCCCCTTCCTATACTTTCATGGTGGTTGTTTGCCGGTTGCGGCGCGCGGCGTGAGAGTTGTGGGTGTCACATGGCGGTTTGCGCCTCGAAGAGGACCAAGGTGCCGTCCGTTTATCTCGATCAGATGCGCCTTTCGGACCTAGACGAAGTAGCAACCGTCGAACGGGAAGCATATAGCCTGCCTTGGCCGTCAAGCGCCTACCGCAAGGAGTTGCGGGAGAACAAGGCGGCCCACTACATCGTTACCCGTCTTGGCGAGCTGCCGTCGACTCCCGTAGCCGCGCCCGAACGAGAGAGGCGACCATTCCCGTTGTCGCTCCTGCCATTGCCGTCGCTGGAGCGCCAGCCGGCGGTCCCTCGCGACCCTGTTGTCGGCCATGGCGGCATCTGGCGGGTTGAAGACGAAGCCCACGTCACCACGATCGCCGTTCGTCCGGCCTATCGCGGTCAGGGAATCGGCGAGCTCCTGCTCGTGGGCCTTGTCGACGTCGCCTACGAAATTCGGGCGCACTGGCTCACGCTTGAGGTGCGCGTCTCCAACATCGTCGCGCAGAACCTGTATCGGAAGTACGGCTTCCGTCAGGTCGGCATGCGCCCGAAGTACTACAGTGACAACGGCGAAGACGCCTACGTCATGTGGACCGACCGACTGGACTCGACCAACTTCCGCGGCCTATTGTCGGTCCGCCGGCAGGAACTGGCGGTGAGGCTCGGCTTTATGGAGCTGCCGGAGTGGCTGTCGCGCACCCGTATCGGCGCGCATCGCTCCTAAGGCGCCCATCGCGTGCCCACGGGCCAGAATGCACTACACTCCGTCAACTGATTGACGGCCAGGCTGGAGAAGAAACGATGCGGCTGCAAGGGAAAGTGGCGATCGTCACCGGAGGATCGCAAGGCATAGGACGCAGGATCGCCCTCACGTTCGCTCGCGAAGGCGCCAGCGTCGTGATTGGCGACGTCAAGGACGGCGGTGGCCAGTCGACGGTGCAAGAAATCGAGGCGGCGTCCGGCATCGCGCGCTGCCAGCCTTGCGACGTCACCAAGTTCGACGAGTTTCAGGCTCTGGTTGATGCTGCGCAGCAGGCCTACGGTCGACTTGACATACTCGTCAACAACGCCGCCGCTTGGCGGGGCGGTACCGTGACCGAGATGACCATCGCCGATTGGGAGGTTGGCCGCGCTTCAATCCTTGACGCCGCCTACTACGGCTGCAAATGCGCCATTCCGTGGATGATCGAGTCCGGCGGCGGATCGATCATCTCAATCTCTTCCGTACACGGGCTGCTGGCGGCGCGCCGCTCCGCCGCCTACGAGGCCGCCAAAGGCGGCCTCATCCTCCTCATGAAGCAAGTCGCCTGCGATTACGGCCCGCATGGCATCCGAGCGAACTGCATCTGCCCGGGCCTGATCGTGACCGAGAAGAGCGAGCCGCGCATGGCCGAACACCCGGAACGGGCACGCCTGAGCGCCGAGATCTATCCGGTGCGCCGGTACGGTCATCCCGACGACATCGCCAACGCGGCGCTCTATCTGGCCAGCGACGAAGCGTCATTCGTAACCGGCCACGCGCTCGTCGTCGATGGTGGCCTGACCGCTCAGTTGCAAGACGACGTCAGTTACCGCACGGCACAGTTCGCCCACGAGAGCGGCATCGCCCTTCACTAGCCCAAAGATACCGCCGGCTGGACAGGACGCCAAGAAGCTGCTCCCATGGTGGCCATCAGGCAAGCGAGAGGCGGCAGCAGGCGCGGCGGTGGCCAGCTATCCTTGCGCGGTGGCGACGAGCGCCCGGTCGCCAGGCAATTGGCCCGCAAAATGTCCTCTTTGTCCGTCTGGTTGGAGGGATTGATGTGGCAACGCTCGCACTGGTTGGCTGCACCCCGCCCCCGCTTCAGGAGGCGGGGCCTGCCTATTTGATGTGCCGCCGCGAGTCGGGATTCGCCGAGCAATGGGAGCGGGCTACCAAAGAAGCCAGCGTGAGCCTCATCCTGAGCCCAGAGTACGGCCTGGTCCATCCCGACGAGGTGCTGAGGTCCGGCGACGAGGGCCTGGGCGACGAGCGCTGGGCCCACGACCCCGAGCGCTGGCTGGACCGTGTGCAACGCGAAGTCGCGGCCCTGCGCTTCCTAGAAGAGCCCCATCGCTGGCTGCTGCTCGCCGACGGGCCGTGGGCCGACCGCGTGGAGACGCTCCTCCAGCAGAGCGGCCATACCGTGGAGCGCATCTGAGCG
>CALBSQ010000143.1 GCA_937967325.1 uncultured Chloroflexota bacterium | reverse complement strand
CGTTTCAATACCCTCCCACGGGTCGAAGTGCCTGAATCCGCAGGTCTGTCTTGTCGCCGCCGTCCACGGATGACGCCCCGGGCCCACAGTCACGTCGTCTGAGGGCATTGTAGCGTATTGTCTGCTCGGTTGACAAGGCCGCCGGGACCCCGCGACGCGCATCTTTTCGCAAATGCGTTTTCTGCGCCGAGTGGCCGCGCATTTGCGAAGGCTGCGGACGGCTGCTGCCAGAGGGCCGGCACACCCAACCCACCCGTCGGGGAGGCAAGGAGCGCCCGCGGATGGAGCATTTGCGAAAGGGCACCCTGGGATACGTATCCGTGATGCTGTGGGAGGCGTTTTCGCACGCCTTTACTACTGACGCAGGCTGATTTCTAGAGCGTTGAGGTGTCACCTCGCCGCGACAGCTAACCAGACGTGAATCAAGGCGCCGTGTCGACACCGAGCGTTTCGGCGAGCGCCTGCACTCCGTGTACTAGGAGGGCCTGCATCCCTACCTTGCGGGCGCCCAAGGCGAGTGACGCCTCGGCGGTCACGTAGGTCACTTGCATCGCCGAGAGTCCGAGTGTCGCTGCGCCGAAGACGTATTCCGCGGCGTCCGGTAGTTGCCGTCCGCGTTCGGCCGAGAATAAGCAGCAGGTAAGCGGCTGCAGCAGGCCATGCCTATCGAGGGCCTCGCGCGTCGAGGGGAGGGCGTTGCTGAGCACGCCCACCGGACCACGCTGCGCCACGGCGATGAGCGACTGTTCTGCCCCCGGCGCCGGCGTCAGCCAACGGTCGGCCCTTACCTTGGCGGCGACCTCCTCGACTATCACCTCCTCTGGGTCGATGCCGAGCTCTTGCAAGGCAAGTCCGACGTAGCACACCCAGTCCTCCCACTCCCTCAGCGCCGTGCCCGGCCTTCGCCGGCTGGGATTTCCCCACCAACGGTCGGCGACGACGAGCGCCGCGGCAAGGCGGGCGGATGGGAAGGTCAGACCGCGTGTAGCCGCTGCATAAGCGAAACGCTCCAACGGAGTGGGCGTGAGGCGCAGCAGTACGCCGGGCACGTCGAGGAGAAAGCCTTCAGCCGTACGGCGATCAGCTCCCATGGCTCTGACGGTGTCACCTTCTCAATCGACCGTGGCGACGCCCATGTCCGTTTGTCTCGCCCTTTTCGCTGGTCGACCGTCGCGGTATGCTGGCGGCCAAAGGGGAGTCGCGATGGACGCTGCCGCCGCTGCCGTAAGCCTACCAACCATGGTCGACCGCCCGCAAGCACTCACTGCGCGCCAGAGTCAGATCCTCACCGTTATCGCGCGCGCCGTCGATCGCACCGGACGGGAGCCGACGCTCCGCGAGATCGGCGCCGAGCTTGGCGGCATCGCCGATCCCACGGTGTTCAAGCATCTCGCGGCGCTGGAACGGAAGGGCTATCTGCGCCACCAGGCGAATCAGCGACCTTCCGTCAAGCTGCTGAAGTCCCCAGCCGAGCATTTGGCAAGGGAGTCCGCCCTGGCGTTGCCGGTGATCGGCGCACTGAGCGCAGCGGAGCCGATCGCGGCCGCTGATAGCCCGTATGAACAGGTACTCGTCAATGCGGACCTCGCAGGCTGGTCAGCCGCCAACGTGCTACTGCGCGTTCGCGGCTACGGACTGGCATCCGAGGGACTGCTCGAGGGTGATCTACTGGTCCTGCGGCCGAGCGCACTGGCCGAGGCGGGTCAGACGGTGGTGGCTCTGCTCGACGGCGCATTTGCAACAGTACGTCGGTATGCGCCTGCCGACGACCACGTCCGGCTGCTGTCGGCCCAACCAGGTGGTGAGCCGATCGTGGTCCGGCACCTGTCAATCTATGGCGTTGTCCTCACGGTGATCCGCCGCCTCAGTCGCCAGTGAACCAGTGGGCAGGGGGACCGGGGAGCAGGGGCGCAAAGGGACCACCCGCGGTAGGACCCGGGGAGCACACACGAGCGTCGATTCCTTGTCGCACTAGTACCGTCAACCCAGTATAGTTTGCGTCCCGGCCAAGCGTACCGTTTAATGGACGCGACTTGTCCCGCGGAGGTTGTGCGAACGGTCGAGAGGGGCGCCCGATGTCCATCGGCATTGGCTTGTTTGGCTATGGATTCATCGCCGGCGCGCACATGGAAGGGCTGCGCCGGATCCCGGAGTTCGCCGTGCGGGCCGTCTGCGGCCCCCACTTGGAACGGGCACGGGCTTTCGCAACGCGCTTCGACATCCCCGTGGTGACTACGGATGCCGACGAGCTGCTCCGACTCCCGAACGTGGATGCCGTCATCATAGACACGCCGGACGACGTCCACGCGCCGCTCACGCTGGCCGCCGCTCGCTATGGCAAGCACATCTTTTGCGAGAAGCCGCTCGCGACGAGCCTGGCCGATGCCCAATCCATGGTCGAGGCCGTCCAGAAGGCCAGCGTGCGCAGCGTCATGGGCTTCAGCAATCGTTGGAATCCGGTCTTCCTGAGGGTGCGCGAGCTCGTTGACAGCGGCGCCCTCGGTACCGTCTACCACGTACACTCGCAGAACTTTAACGCTGGCCTGCTCGGCTCGCGTCCGCGCTTCAGCTGGCGGACCGATCAGCAGCGAACCGGCGTCGGCATCTTGGGCGACCTGGGAGCGCACGCCATCGACCTTATCCACTTTCTGCTAGGTCCGATCGACGAGGTCTGCGCCAGCCTGCGCACCTGCGTGCCCACGCTCTATGACCGGCAGACCGGCGAGGCCCATCCGGCCACGCTGGACGACGACGTCAATCTCCTGCTGCGCCTGCGCAGTGGCGTCGAGGGGACCATGGCCCTCAGCCGCCTTGGCGCCGCCTACTCCGACTATCCTATTGGCCATCGACAGCTCCTGATCGACGGCAGCGCCGCCGGCCTTGCCTACGCGAATGGCGAGGGGCGGCTGTACCGCCCCGATCATTCCTTCGACGTGCTGCCCGGGGACGAGCCACCAGCAGGGATGGATCACGCGGAGTTTCTGGCCCGCGGCGCCGAGCGCATCATGCGCACGTTCTTGGAGGCGATCCAGACCGGCCGCGAGCTCTCGCCGACGGTCGAGGACGGCCTCCGCTGCCAGGCGGTTATCCACGCCGCGACCGTGTCATCGCGGACGCGAACGTGGACCAAAGTGTAAGGGCGCGGGCCAACGCAGGGCCAGGGGCTTTCGTCAACGGAGCGCGGGCGTCCCGCCCGCCCCGGTGTGCGCACCTGCCACGGCGGCGTGTTCCTCATAGGCCGATGGCGAGCGAGATTGTGTGGCCGGGGCGGGCGGGACGCCCGCGCTCCGGTCCACCAGCGGCGGCGCCCTTCGCTATCTGAAGGGAGCGACGATAGCGCACCGCGGCCTGGAGCACCGCTTGGGTGAAGCAAAGTTGACCGATTCGGTTATGCAAGTACACTTTGCCTTTGGCCGCGTGTTAGACTATTGTGGCAAGGCTCGGGTGCGGAGACGTGTGTCTGTCTTCTGGGCAGGCGCTTTTTGAAGGAGGATTGGTCTTGGCTGGATACGCTCATCCGGAAATGCTGGTGAGCACGGATTGGGTCGCGCAACACTTGAACGACCCCAGCGTGCGGCTGGTCGAGTCCGACGAGGACGTTTTGCTGTACGAGGTCGGACACGTTCCTGGCGCCGTGAAGGTCGACTGGCACACGGATTTGCAGCATCCCGTGCGGCGCGACTTCGTCGACAAGGCCGGCTTCGAGAAGCTGTGCGCTGAGCGCGGCATCGGCAACGACACTACGGTCGTATTCTACGGCGACCGGAACAACTGGTACGCGACCTACAGCCTCTGGCTCTTCCGCTATTACGGTCACGACGAGAGCAAGCTCAAAGTAATGGATGGCGGTCGCCAGAAGTGGGAAGCGGAGGGGCGCCAGTACACTAAGGACGCGCCCTCCAACGCCGCTGCAACGTATCACGCTAAGGACCCTGATCCCAGCGTGCGCGCCTTCCGCGACGAGGTGCTCGCTGCCGTCAACAGCGGGGGCAAGAACATCATCGACGTGCGCTCCCCCGCCGAGTACACCGGTGAGATGCTCCACATGGCCAACTACCCGCAGGAAGGAGCCCAGCGCGGCGGCCACGTTCCCACCGCCAAGAGCATTCCCTGGTCGCAAGCGGCCAACGCCGATGGTACCTTCAAGTCGGCGGACGAGTTGAAGGCCCTCTATGAGGGCAAGGGCATCCGGCCGGGCGGATCTACCATTGCCTACTGCCGTATCGGCGAGCGTTCATCGCACACCTGGTTCGTGCTGCACTATCTGTTGGGCTACCCGGACGTCAAGAACTACGACGGGTCCTGGACCGAGTGGGGCTCCCTCGTCAATGCGCCAATCGAAAAGTAGGTTAGCTGATAGCTGACGGCTGATAGCTGACAGCTCGTTCTTGGAGTCTCATCTGTGTCAATTGATCGCGAAGCATACGTCGAGGACATCCTCGATCACTATCAGAGCCCCCGCCACAAAGGCAAGCTCGATCCGGCCGACGCCAAAGCAGAGGGCGGCAACCCCGGTTGCGGTGACATCGTCACCATGTATCTGCGCGTGGACGACGGCGGCCACGTCACGGACGTTAGCTTTGAGGGTACGGGCTGCACCATCAGCCAGGCCGGGGCCTCGATGCTCACCGACATGGCGATCGGCAAGTCCCTCAATGAAGTCCAGGACATGGACTTCGAGTCGTTCATCGACCACATGGGCCGCGAGGTGGTGATCACTCGCGCCCGCTGCGCCACGCTCGGACTAGGCACCCTCAAGGCCGCGGCCGACCTCGTGATGAAACAGCGGCGAGCCGCCGGGTGACGCGCCGGGGCGAGGGGGCGACTATACCGAAGCCACGATGAATTCTACATCGCAACCAGAAGATGGCTCTGCGGG
>CALBSQ010000142.1 GCA_937967325.1 uncultured Chloroflexota bacterium | reverse complement strand
TAATAGGTCGTGCTGCCCCAGCTCGCCTGCTCCGTCGGCGACCCCGGCAGCTCCAACTGCGACACGATCGGCATCTATTGCTCCCCCTGGTATCTCTGTCCTCGTCGGCGCGCGACGTGCGGGCAGTGAGCGATCTGTGGCCCCGGCTGGTGCGGGTGTGGCCCCCCCGGCCCCCCAATTCTGGGGGGCCGGGGGGGCCACACCCGCACCAGCCCAAGCTCGCCCATGCCCAACAGCACCTCCGTCTGTGTTCCCCCTCTCCTGGCAGGAGAGGGGGCTAGGGGGTGAGGTTCACCCAAATCGCGTCATCACCGCGTTCCCCACCACCCCGCCAGCCCACGGCGACGCCAGCACCTTGCCCACCGGCGACACAAAGGTCACATCCGGCGGCTGCACGACGTTGCCGATCAGCCAGCTCTCCTCGAAGTGGCGCAGCGTCCATGAGAGCTGGTAGACCCCGCCCCCAACTGCCAGCGTCTGGCTGCCCACGGTCAGGTTGTGCAACAGATACTGCTGGCCCGCCTGCATTCCGGTGATCGGGATCGTCACCAGGTCTCCAACCGTGCCGTTCGCCGTCAGTCGTAGCGTGCCGGTCGCCGGCTGATAGGCCCAGTCCAGCACGCGGTCGTAGCCGCCGCTCGGCCACAGCCCGCCGAACCGCGTCAGCAGAAACCAGTAGGCATAGGCGGCCAGGAACGGATGGTTCGTCTGCTCGTCGATCAGGATGCCCCGCCGCGCCATGAGCGAGCTGAACAACTGGTTGTGATAGACCTGCCACGGGCCCAGCGCCGCCGCCGGAATCGCCCCGTTGGCCGGGCTCCCCGGCGCACTAATCGCGTTCTTTACCGCCAGCCCCAGCACCGCCTGCACGACGCCCAGCGCCGTCTGGCTCGTGCTCGACCCTGCCGCGATCAGCCCCGTCACGTCGCCGCCGTTCTCCAGCAGCACCGGCCCCGCGTACGCGGCCATCCCCACGTCGAACGCCATCGCATCGTTCGGACCGCTTGCCGTCACGATCAGCGTCTTGGTCGTGCCATTCCAGCTCGCCGCGTTCTCCGTCGGCGTCCAGCCCAGCGGCCGCTTGCCGAAGTCGCCCGGCAGGTCGGTGGCGTAATAGTTGTTGCTCCCGAAGCCCAGCGCGAACAGCAGGTTCTGCTGCAGGATGGTCTGCACCGCCCCAATGGGAAAGCTCACTTTGCTCCGGCGCAGCCGGTTGCGCAGCAGGTCGATCGCCCAGCCGAAGACGCTATATGTGCCGAAGAAGCTATTCCCGCTTCCCAGCCAGCTCGTCTGGTATGGGTACGCGCCGGCCTGATAGCTTGGCCCCGAGACGTCACTCCCCAGGTTGGTGTCCGCGCTCGTGCTGTCGCCACTGGTCGCGAAGGCAACCGCGGCGTCCGTCAGCGAGCTCTTGGCGCCCTGGTTGGCCGGGCCACTCCCGTCGAAAGCCAGATGTCCCGACGAATTCCACCAGCTCTGAAAATCCCGCAGCATCTGGACGATACGCTGGTCCGACCGCCCCGTGACGATGAAGTACTCCAGCAATCCCCAGGTCGCCGCCAGGTATTGATCGGTGCTGGTCTGGTTGTCCCGCACCCCTTGCCGGTTCACCCAGTACGGCAAAAAGCCAACGCTGCCGTTCGGCTCCGTGCTGTACCAGCGCTCGAAATACTGCTGCACGACGAAGGACGCCTGCGTCAGATAGGCCGCGTTGGCCGTCATTCGATAGAGGTTTGCCAACCCGACCAACGCCAGCCCGCTCGTGAAGGAGGCGTCGCTGTCGTTGCCCAGCCCGATCTCCGCCGGCTGGCCCGTCCACTGGTTCCAGCCCGTCACCGCCCCGTAGATCGGCTGGGCCGGATCGGTCTGGTAGCCGCCCGCGGACATCGCCGTCGCGGTCGTGCTGCCGAACAGGTATTCCTGCACCGCCGGCAACGCCGCCTCAATCGTCCCCGGCGTCGCGGCGCCCGGGTCCCGCCCGTAATAGCGGAAATCGTCGTCGCCGTACACGTAGCTGCAAGCGCGGATCGTGTCGACCTCCACCGTGCCCCGTGTCCCTGCTGCCACCTGCAGCGTTAGCGCCAGGCCCGTCACCCGCGTCCAATCCAGCGCCGTCCCCGACCCCAGCGTGAAGCTCGCCAGCGGCTGCCGGAAGTAGGCCCAGCCCCCGTCGTACACGGAGGAAGGTCCGGCATTGCTGGTATTGCCCGTCGCCGTCCGCACGCTCCAGGCCAGTCGCGTCACATTCGCCGCCATCCCCGGCTCGACAAATAGGTCCAGGCACAGCAGCGACGCCGAGCTCACATCCACCGGCGCCGGCAGCGTCAACAGCAGCGAGGCGTCGCCCTTCCCCGCCGGCAGGCTGAACGCATAGCCCAGCGTCGCCCTGCCCGCCGTATTCCCCAACGCCGTCCCCGCCCGCGTCACCGACCTGCCCACACTGATCGCGGTGCCGGCATCCCCGACAAAGCCCCATTTCGTCCCGCCATCAGCGAAATCGTCCAGCACAATGACACCGGTCTCGGCCACGTCGCTGATCCCTCATTGCGAAGCATCCGCCATTGCATCTGCCCCTTCAAGGGGCAGGCCAACCGTACAAAGCCGGGCAAAGCCGTCTGGACCCCCTTCATGTGAGGTATTCATCCATAAGCGGTGCCACGCGACCCCTCGTAAGCGTAGCCCAGCCTGCTTTAGCAGGCTTTGTAATCGTAGCCTGCCCATTTATGGGCAGGTGGACTCACGGCAGCACGCCCGTCCATCATTCGCCGTCTAACTCATGCACGGTCCGGCGATGCCGTGGTCTTGCGTGATGCCACCACGTGCGATCCGCCTCATCATCTCCCCCGCTCCCCGCTCCCCGCCCCTCACACCGCTGCTTTCTCCAGCCACACCGACAGCGCCCCGCTCGTCGGCGCCGCCCCGCAGATGGCATGCACGCGCAGATAGGGCCAATACTCATCCAACCCGGCGCAGAAGATCGTGTTGCCCGGCTGCGCCCCCGTCTTCGACTCCATCATCGCCTGATACCCAGCATTGGCGGGCTGCGACCCCGAGTTGCCCGTGGTGACCCAGTTCGTCCCATCCCGACTCACATCCACGTAGACCGTCACCGCCTGGTTCAGCGTCGTATTGAAGATGATCGTCTTGCCCCGAAACCCCCGGCAATCGGCCGGCGCTCCTAGCAGCCCCGCCAGATTGTTGTCCGTGCTGGCATGGCTGCTGGTGTCCGTGATCGCCACGCTGTTGAACAGCACGTCCTCCGCATACCGCTGTATCTGGACAACCGGCACGTTGCCGCTGCCATCCAGCGTCACCGCCGCTGCCGCGCCCGTGCCGTCCGCGAACGGCGACACCACACCATTAGCATCCCGCGGCACCGGCTTCGTCGCTGCCATGCATCACCTCCCTCGCGCCTTGGCGCGTTCGTCCCTCACCAAGCCCGCATCGATCCCCCCTGCCGTGTTCCCCCTCTCCTCGGTATGGATAAACGGGTGAGGACTGGAGAGGGGTGGGGGTGAGGTTCCCCGGCGCGCCCACGCGGCGTACCGCTGTTCCAGCGCCTCCGCGTCAAACCCCGTGTACTGCCGTCGATACCGGTGAAACAGCGGGCACACCCGCGCCGCCTCCCGGCCATAGCCGTCGAGCTCCTCCGGCAGCGTGATGATCCCCCGCCCATCCGGCTTGAACGTCCGCCCATCCGGCGTTTCCAACCCGGCCATCCGATCGTCCGTAATCAGTCGCATTCGAGCTATCGGCTTTCAGCTATCAGCAATCAGCAAGGGAGCCGTCAGCCATCGGCAGTGGACCTGATAGCTGACGGCTGATAGCTGATGGCTAGTTGTTATTCACCCCGTACAGCGCCCCCTGGATGATCGGCAGGTACAGCTTCAGCGTCCCGTACAGCCGCACCTCCACCTGCCAGAACGGGTTCGCCTGCGTCGGCGGGTAGTCGATCTCGATGTAGTCCTGCGGCAGG
>CALBSQ010000141.1 GCA_937967325.1 uncultured Chloroflexota bacterium | reverse complement strand
CGGTGGCGACCAGCGATCCCGAGGCGCGGAACACGCGCCTGCGGGCGCGACTACAGGCATGGCCCGCCGTTGCCGACCGGCCAGCGGAGTTGTCGGGGCTTGGGTTGCCGTAGGGAGCGTGCAGGAGATCCTGGTCGATTCTCGTCGCGCCCATCGGCTGGCGAAGCTTCCGTGTTCATGCCGGCGCTTCAGGTGGAGCGGTGTAGGGGCTGGCCTTGTGCCTGCCCCTGGTCTCCGCACCAACGTCGGCCACCCATGGCTCGCTGCCGTCGCGTCGCATGCCGGCAGGGATTACCGCCGGGCGGGGGTACCAGGGCAGGCACAAGGCCAGCCCCTACACCACCGGTGACGTCGGACATCGCCGCGGCAATTCCTGGCCTACCACAATGGCCACCACGTATGCGGAATGCTGGCGAACAACATCGTCAATGACAGATCGAAGTTGTCGCTCAAGATCACCTATGGCGATGGTTTTCGGCACATGTTGCTCCTACGGGTCGAAGTATACCGCGCCAGTGCAACTACGCTGTCGCCGTCTGAAATCGCCCAAATGCTCGGTAGCGGGCGTAGCGGCGCTCTGACCAGTCGATGTCTCCGACCGGCATTCGGGCGAACTCCTCCTGTAGGACCGCGCTCAGGTAGGACGCCGCCGCGGCGGGGTCGCGGTGGGCGCCGCCCAATGGCTCGGGAACGATGCGGTCGATCAAGCCAAGGTCGAGGAGCTGGGGGGCTGAGACCTGCATCGCCGCCGCCGCTTCCGGCGCGGCGCTGATGTCGCGCCAGGAGATGGCCGCGCAGGCCTCGGGAGCAATCACGGAGTAGATGGCGTGCTCCAGCATGAGGACGCGATTGCCCATGCCGATGGCTAGTGCGCCGCCGCTGCCGCCTTCGCCCAGCACGACGGTGAGCACCGGCACGCGCAGCTCGGACATGGTCCGCAGGCTCTCGGCAATAGCCCAGGACTGGCCGCGCTCCTCGTCCGCCTGGAACGGACTGGCGCCGCTCGTGTCGACAAACGTGAAGATCGGCAGACCGAACTTGTCGGCCTGGAGCATGAGACGCTCGGCTTTGCGATACCCTTCCGGATGCGGCGAGCCAAAGTTGCGGGCGACGTTCTCTTTGGTTGAGCGGCCCTTTTGCTCGCCGATTACCATGACCGACTTCTCCGCGAAGGTGGCGGGCCCGCCGACGATAGCGCCGTCGTCGCCGAAGCGGCGATCGCCGTGCAGCTCCAGCATGTCGCTACATAGGCTGCGGACGTAGTCGAGAAAGCGCGGGCGCTGCGGGTGGCGACTGATGAGCACCTGGTGCCAGGGGGTCAGGTGGCTATAGAGCTCCGCCAGCGTGGAATCATATTCCGCTTCCAGCTTGGCCACCTGAGCAGCGGCATCGGGGACCTTTCTGGGAGCCGCCTTTTGTAACCGGTCGATGGCCGATCGGATGTCGGTCAGTGGTTTCTCGAAGTCGAGCTCCGTGACGGCGCGGTTCATCACGCCGTCAGCTCCGGCCGCACTTGCAGGGGCCAATGTGGCGGCCATAGTGGCGCAGCAGTGTCGCGACCGTCGATCGCAGCTCCTTCCGCGGCACGACCATGTCGATCATACCGTGTTCCAACATGAACTCCGCCCGCTGCGTCTCCTCGGGCAGCTTCACCTTGAGCACCTGGAGCACACGGGGGCCGCTGAAACCCACCTGGGTACCCGGCTCAGCCAGGATCACGTCGCCCAGTGCGACCCAACTGGCGGTGGCGCCGCCGAAGACCCAACGAGCGAGCACAGAGATGAAGGGGAGGCGCGCCCGGTTGAGCCGCGCCACGGCGGCGCTGGTCTTGGCCATCTGCATCAGCGAGAGTAAGCCCTCTTGCATTCGCATGCCGCCCGAACCTGAGACGATCACCAGGCCGCGCCGCTCGTCGCAGGCGCGCTCGGTGGCGCGGGCGATCTTCTCGCCGGCCACCGACCCGGTGGACCCGCCCAGAAACTCCGTCGCCATGGCAGCGAGGACGATAGGCACGCCGTCGATGGTCGCCCTTCCCGAGATGACCGCTTCCGGTACCCCGGCGGACTCCTCGTAGTATTTCAGCCGGTCCTGGTAGGATGTGCCGCGTATGGTAAAGCCTAAGGCATCGACTGGTCGGAGGTCGTGGTCAGTTTCCTCGAAGGAGGCGGCGTCCGCCAGCATGTCAATCCGCTGCGCGACGGTGAGCGGGTGATGGTAGGCGCAGCGCGGGCAGACGCCGAGGTTGGCCGCCAGGTCCTTGGCATAGATCAGCTCACGACAGCCGTGACACTTTTCCCACAGTCCGTCCGGCAAGGCGTCGGGGGAATGTTTGTCGAGCGTCTTGAAACGCTCGCCGCGGGCCCTACGTAGGAAGTCCACGCGACGCTTCCCCTCCTGTCCCGGGCCGGCTCAGCAGCGCCGGAAATGCCTGCACGCAATACTGTACGCCGGAGACCACGGTCAATAGTACTGCCAACCACATGAGCCAGGTGGCAATCATGGTGACCGGCTCGATCCCCGCGATAATTCCGACCAGCGCCGCCAGCGTCACCAGCGTCTTGAGCTTGCCGCCCGGCCCGGCGGGGATGACCACGCCGCGTGCTGCCGCGTAACTGCGCAGCCCCGTCACAATGAACTCGCGCAACACGACGACCACCGCCACCCAAGCCCCCAGACGCTGAAGGGCAACGAGGCTGATCAGCAACGTGGACACCAGCGCCTTATCGGCGGTCAGGTCGAGGAAGACGCCGAGGTCGGAGTTGAGGTTTTGTCGGCGGGCGATGTAGCCGTCCAGGAAGTCCGTGCCGGCCGCCCCGACAAACACGCCGGCGGCGACCAACCGATATTTCAGCGCAGCCTGGCCGGCGACGAGGAACAGCAAGATGAGCGGGAGCAGCAGGAAGCGCGAGACGCTCAGCGCGTTAGGCAGATTCACGCCACGTCACCGATGAGGTCGTGGGCGGTGCTTCCGGTAATGCGCACGCGCAGCATCGACCCCGGCGCGTGGCGGCCGCGGACCACGACCACGCCGTCCACCTCGGGGGCGTCGCGGTAGGACCGCCCGATGCTCACCTCGGAACCGTCGGAGTGTCCCCTTCGGGCCGCGGTCGTTTGCGCCTCGATCAAGACGGGGATGGTCTGTCCGACGAATGACGCCTGGAGCTGGCTGGAGATGGCTTCTTGTACCGTCATCAGCCGCTGCCGGCGACGCGCGCGCGTGCGCTCGGGGATTTGCTGCGCCATTGTGGCCCCCGGTGTGTTCTCCTCGGGAGAGTAGGCAAATACGCCGGCGCGGTCGAAGCGCATCTTCTCGACCCAATGCACCAGGAAGTCAAACTCCTCGCTGCTCTCGCCGGGGAAACCGACGATGAAGGTCGTGCGCACGGCAATGCCGGGTATCTGTTGACGGAAGCGAGCGATCAGATCCTCGGTGCGCTCGATCAGGTGCCCCCGTGCCATGCGCTTGAGCACGGCGGGGTGGGCGTGCTGCATGGGGATGTCCACATACGGACAGAAGTTCGGCACGGCCGCGAGGCGATCGATCATCTTGGCCGTCAGCCGGTCAGGGTGCAGGTAGAGCACGCGTACCCAGGGGATTTCCGGCGCGCGCTCGGCCAGGGTCTCCAGCAATTCCCCCAGGGATGTGCCGTTGCGCAGGTCCATGCCATAGGCGGTGGAATCTTGGGAGACGAGCACCAGCTCTTTCACGCCGGCTCCGGCGAGCTGGCGCGCCTCTTCCACGATTCGTGTCAATGGCTTGCTGCGGTAGAGGCCCTTCATGATCGGGATGGCGCAGAAGGTGCAACCGTAGTTGCACCCTTCCGATACCTTTACATAAGCGCTTGGTCCGCTCCTGCGGCGCGGCAGCGAGGGCCACTGGTTGAGCACCGGCAGCGATGGCGGCAGCTTCTTGAGCGACCCCATGGGCGTCGGCTCGATTGCGGGTACCGGCTCACTGTGATCGAGATCGAGCAACCCCGGTAGAGTACGCCAGGCGTCGACGCCGACGAGAGTATCGACCGCCGGCAGGTCGCGCGCCACTTCCTCCGAGTAGCGCTGGGAGAGGCAGCCCGCGGCAATCAGGCGTTGACCCGGTCGCTTGAGGCGACCCAACTCGGTCAAGCGATCGACGGATTCTCGCTTCGCGACATCGATGAAGCCGCAGGTGTTGACGATCATCACGTCCGCCGAAGCTGGCGTATCCACCGGCACGTGGCCGGCCTGACGAAGCGCCGAATTTAGCGCTTCCGAATCGACGGTGTTCTTCGCGCAGCCGCGCGTGTCGATGTAAAAACGCACCGGTCTACGCTCCGGGTCTCGTGGCGACGGACCGGTAATGCGCGCGGCGATAGCTCGTGGCAGAGATCATGCCGGTTCCCAACTAGCGATAGTTGATGAATTGCAAGGCGACCTCGTAGTCCTTGCCGCGCAGGGTCTGGATCACGGCCTGGAGGTCGTCCTTGTTCTTGCCGACGACGCGGACGGCGTCACCCTGGATCTGCGACTTAACCTTGGGGTGCTGGTCGCGAATCAGCTTCGTGATCTGTCGCGCCAGGTCCGAGGAAATGCCCTGGACGAGCTTCACGTGCTGGCGCAGCGTGCCGCGAGCAGCGTCTTCCGGCTTCTCCCAGCGCAGGATCTTCAACTGCAGATTGCGCCGAACCAGGCGACCCTGAATTACATCCTTGATAGCCGCGAGCTTCATCTCATTCTCGGCCAGGATGACGATCTCTTGCGGCTCGAGCTGGATCTCGAAAGGACTATTCTTGAAGTCGAAGCGGGTACCAAGCTCGCGGCGTGTCTGGTCGAGAGCGTTCACCAACTCCTGACGCTCAAATTGCGAGACGACGTCGAACGAGTATTCAGCTGGCATACGGCCTCTTCAATGATACGTTTTCTCCACCACCTGGCCCGAGGCCCCCAGCAAGCCTTCCGACCTGCCGTTGAAAGTCACCATTGCACCGCCGGCGTTGCCGACGCGGATCGTGATGAACTGGGAGCCATCCCAGGTCTTCGACGTTCCCGCTTGCAGTGTACCTTCAAACACCTGTTTGCCGTCCACGGTCACCCGAAGCCAGCAAGGCCCGGTGAACTGCATCGCCAGCGCTAGACGGGCCGACTGCGTCGCGGTGGGCTGCGGCGTCGGTGACGCCGCCGGCGCTACCGTTGCCGTCGGCGGCGGCGTCGGCGGCGGCGGCCGTGTAGGCGCCGCACTCGGGCTAGCCGCGGCGACCGGGGAAGGCGGCAACGTCGGGATGGGCGTCACCGTTGCGATGGGGATGGCCGGCGCTATGGCCATCGCGGTGGGGGACGGAGTAGCGGCGAACACACCCTGCGAACTCGTCGCCACGAAGTCGCTGTACTGGTGGAAGAGATAGGCGACGAAGGCGAAGATGAGGACCAGGACGACCGCGCCGGCAATGGCCCGCGGTCGAGGACCCGGCCACACCGGCCCGGCGATCTCCGGGGAATTTCGGCTGCGACGGGGCTTGTGCTCCGTTCCCAAGGCGTGGTCCAGCGTCGCGACCAGGTCTTCGGCATCGAGCCCCAGGAAGGTGGCGTAGTTCCGCAAGAAGCCACGGGCATAGACGGGCGCGGGCAAGTCCTCGAAGCGGTCCTGTTCCATAGCGGCAATATAGGTCGCGCGAATGTGCGTGCCCTGCGCCGCCTCAACGACGCTGTAGCCGCGGGCCTCGCGCGCCGCCTGGAGTTGCCGACCGAGCTCCGCCACCGCCTCGCCTCCGCCGCGGCGATCCCGCGTAGCCGCACAATTGTAACCAGGTGACGCCGGAGGGTCAACGACGGTGGGCGCTCCACGGTTGCGCCACAAAGGATGGCATCGACCTGACGGTGTACTACGGAGCGCGGGCGTCCCGCCCGCCCGGTGGCGACCGGTGGGGCGGCATCGGCTGAGCGCGTGGGGCGCCTGCTCCCGCGACCGCACCGGGGCGGGCGGGACGCCCGCGCTCCGTCGCATGCCGCGCGTGGCGATAGCTTGCTACCATACTCCGCGACGTATCCGAGCTCTCCACGATTGCCGC
>CALBSQ010000140.1 GCA_937967325.1 uncultured Chloroflexota bacterium | reverse complement strand
GGCTATCCTACCGCCTCGGACCAACTGGCCGGCGCGAAAACGTGTGGCGCACTTTTTGCCCACGGTCGACATCGGCCCTTGTCGCGCGCCTTGCCGGCCAGCGCCCGCGCCGCTCCGTGGCCCCAGCCCCTTCGCGCTCTCCAAGTCCACCGCGCTGAAGCTGGCGGCGCGTGACGCTGGCTTTGCAAAAGTACCGGGCGAGTTGTTTTCGGTGACCGTAACGAAGGCGCCACGGCTGGGCCATCTCGCCACGCACCGGCGGTAGAATGAGGCGCTAAGGAGAAGGACCACGTCATGTCCGGAGCAACCGTCACCCTCGATCTCGCCCCTGACGTTTACGACCAGTTGCTGCGGCGGGCCCAGTCTCACCGACGTCAAGTGGAGGAGGAGGCCAGTCTCGCGCTGGCTACCGCCATCAAGACACCGCCCGCGATGCCGGACGATCTTGAGCGGGTGCTCGGTACCCTGAGCACCCTCGACGACGACACGCTCTGGCAGGTGAGTCATAGTCAACCCACGGTTGAGGATGGCATCCTCCTGCAGGCCCTTGTGGACAAGCGCACGCGACGTGGGCTGACACCTGCTGAGGAGGAGTGGCTCGCGGATATCGGTGAGCGGCACGACCGCGTGATGGTCCTCCGCGCCAAGGCGGTCGCCCTGCTGCACGCGCGGGGCATCGATGTGTCGGAGCGTGTTGCCAAGGCATGAGTACGGCGCGCATCGGCCAGCGCCTGCGCACCCAGGTTCTGCAGGATGCGGGCGGACGCTGCGGCTACTGCCGCCTGAGCGAGGAGATCACCGGCACTCCCCTGGAAATCGAACACATCGTGCCACGGGCGCGCGGCGGACCGACGCGCCGGGCGAACCTGTGGGCGGTCTGCCGGTACTGTAATCTGCTCAAGAGCGATCACATCGCGGCCCCTGATCCTGAGACGGCAGCCCTGACGCCGCTCTTCAACCCCCGCGGCGAACGCTGGTCGGATCACTTCATCTGGATCGACGGGGGACTGCGCATCCAGGGAACCACACCGACGGGGCGGGCCACCGTCGAGGCACTCGCGCTGAACCGCGCCTTGCTGGTGCGCGCTCGCTCGTACTGGGTATCCGCCGGCTGGCATCCACCGGCGGAGCCCAGCGCCTGAGCCAGAATGCATCCCGCCCTGACGGTCGGCTTGACTCTGCTCCAACAGATCGCGCAACTCCTGGTTCATAGCGCGTGTCCTCATCCAGGCCTCACGCCGGTGTTTCGAGCAGCCACGAGGGCTGGACCGCGCGGAAGTAGACCAGAAGGTCGTAGACATCGGCGGGCGTCGCTTTAATCTTGAACTGCTCCCAGTCGGCGGACGAGACGGCGCTGATCTCTCGCAGCCGCAACGTTTGGCGACACGCTGGCACGAGTGCGGGTTCGAGCGCAAAGCAATCCAGTTCGAGCTGACCGAAGAGCGCCTCGACCGAGTCCGTTGGCGGCAGATGGGCGGCATGGACCCGCAGCGTCCAGTCGGTCTGGCTGCCGTCGCCCGGCGAGGCAGCCCGGAACTGGCCGCGCCCAAAGGCAAAACCGACCGCTCGGTAGCTGTTCCCGACCAACCGCCGCGGCAGCGCACCGTCTGAAGGGTGACCACCCTCTACTCACCCGAACATCCCCACGTGACCGTTGTGTGCCCAGATCACGCCTTTTGTGTCCGGACCAAAACGTGCCAACTGGGCGAGCGCGTTCCCGGCCATGAACTGGTCGCGGAGCATCCAGGGCCGACTGTCGGGTTGCCCTGCCAGGAGCCGCACCTCCAGCCACTGCCGGAAGGTGTCGGCAAGCAGCGTGATCCAACGGCAGTGTTCCTCGCGGAGATCGAGGGACGGCGGCGCGGTCTCCCGCCACCGCTCCAGCGCGCCGGCGTACCAGTCGGTCGTCAGTCCCGGCTCGCTCACTTCTTGTTCGAGCATTGGCCAAGCGATTGGTGCGACGATGCCCAGCTCGTCCAGCAAGCGTAACGCGAGCGACAAGCCCTGTGGACTCTGCATGTCCATGCCGGCGAACCACACCCAGCCGCCGTCAGCATTCCAGGCGCGCAGCCAGCGCAGCAGGTCGCGCACTTCTTCCGTCACCCACGGGTAGAGCTGGCCGCCGATGGTCAACGTGTCCGTCTGCCCAGTGACGTAACGGTCGTAGGCGTCCATCTCGGCCACGCCTCGCTCGAAGATGACGACGTCGCATTGGCCTCGGCGCACGAGGGATTGGATCAGCCGTTGCTTGAAGGCGAACGACTCGTGGTCGCCGTGCGTCGCCTCGCCCAGTCCGATCAGCCAGGCCCCGGCCAGGCGCTCCAGGAGGGGAGCCAGGTCGTCCTCGGTGATATCGGGGTCGGCGCCGGCGAGTGGGATGGCCTGCGCCTGCAGCTGTTCCCGGCGAGGTACGCCTATGCGACATGGCGGCGCTTGGAGCCGTTCTTCCGACTGCCGGGGCGGAGAGGCCGAGGGCCGATGATCATCCAAGCCGCGCCGCTACGCTGCACCGCGCACCTGCACGCGCCGGCGCCTTCGTCCTCCGCCCCGACCACCATCTCGCCGACCTGGAACGCCGCTGGTCTGGGGTCGCGGGGGCGCCATGACGCCGCTATTGCCGCCACGGTCCCACGGTTATAGGTCATAATCAGGGTGGCAACCAGCTCTGGCTAGCTGGCGAGCACCCCGGCGACGGCCGCGGCCGAGCCCGGAGTCGTGAGGCAATAACCGCTCGTCTGGGATTGTAGCGGGTCACCGCGTTTGCGGCGGCCATTCGGGAGGGGCGCATTTTGGGCGGCAAGAGAGGTCTCACCATCAATGACTGGTCCACCCGTCTGGGCATGCACGAACTGGCGACGGCGGAGGCGTGCGGCGTGCCGCCCGACTTCTGGATCATCGCCGACACGCACTTCGGCGACCCCGACATCAACGGCTACACCGGCCGCCCCGCCGGCGCGGAGGAGCGCATCCTGGCGAGCTGGCGCTCGCTCGTCGCGGACGAGGATGTCGTCGTGCACCTCGGGGACCTCACGCTGCTGCACCCCGACTGCATCGCGCCGCTGGTGTCGGAGCTGCCCGGTCGCCTCCTGTTGCTGATCGGAAATCACGACCGCCCGGAGCCGGAACCGTATGACCGGCTGGGCATCGGGACCATCCCGCCGTTCACCCTGCCGCGCGGCGGCTGGACGGTCTCCTTCAGCCATGCCCCACACCTCGAGCTGGTCGACCCGCCGGGTTCACGACGCCTGAACGTCCACGGGCACCTCCACTCGCCGCTCGCCCCGGACCTGCGCCTCATCAACGCCAGTGTGGAGTGGACCAACTATGCCCCCATCCGCGCTGGCGCGCTCATCGACGCGCGCATCGCCGCGCTGGAGCACGCCCCCGCGGGGTTCGAGTCGCCGCTGCCCTACGACGCCTGGCTCGCCAGAGAGTACGGCGGCCCCGTCCAGCTCTCGGACCTGACGCGCTTCCCGGATGCGCCATCCCGAGCTATCGCCCGTGGCGCCTACGAGCGCTATCGATACGCCGTGCTCGCGGCCGCCCTTGGCGCCGGCAGATTGGAATGGGCCTGACCAACGGTGGCGCGGCCGGGAGGATTATGCGCCGGTCAGCCAGGCGAGATCCAGCCGCGCAAGGGTGAGCCGCTCGTAGGGATGCTCCTCGCCCTGCTCGTAGAGGCAGCAGATACTGCCATCGCGCGCCACCGCCAGATCGGAGTAGGCCGCGGGGCCCTCCCAGAGCACCCGCGCCTCGGGCCAGGTCCGGCAGTCGTCGCGACTGAGCCGCAGCGTCAGGTGGTTGCGGCCGCTATGGGCCGCGGTCGTTGCTGCCGGTCCGGAGTACAGCACCAGGGATGCCCCGCCGGCCCGCTCTGCCGGGTAGCGGCAGACGCTGGCCTGGCAGATCGACTCGGGCAGGGCCGCGTCGTGGACTACAGGCGAGAACGTTTGCCCGCCATCGCGGCTCCAGGCCACGGCGCGGAAGTTGCGGCCGCCGGCCAGCGGGCGCTTGTTCCGGCAGTTGAGGTAGAGCCAGCCATCCGCGGTCTCGACCGCGGTCGACTCGTTCGTCCCTTCGTCCACGCTGCCCCCCAGTTCCCAGGTGGCGCCCTGATCGTCGCTGTAGATCACGTGCGAGTGGTAGGGATCGTCCAGGGTGTAGTCCTGGAAGACGATGTGGTCGCAGGGGATGAGCAAGCGGCCGGAGCGGAGCTGGATGCCGTGGCCGGGGCCGGTGGCGTAGGACGACCAGGCCGCGGGCTTCACGGCCGCCGTGATCTCGCGCGGGGTGCTCCAGGTGATGCCGTCGTCGTCGCTGTGCGTGACCCACACCGTGCGCGGCGCCTTGCCCTGGCAGACGCGCTCCTCACTGCCGTCCTCGGGGTTCATGCAGAACGGCAACCAGATGGCGCCCGTCTGCCGGTCGACCACCGGCGCCGGGTTGCCGCGGGTCCAGCCCGGCCGCGTGGCGACCACCTGCACCGGCCCGAACGTCCGGCCGTGGTCGCGGCTGCGACGAAGCAAGAGGTCGATCTGGCCGGCGTCGCGGCTATTGAAGCGCCGCCCCTCGCAGAAGGCGAGGATGGTACCGGCGCTGCTGATCGCGAGGGCGGGGATGCGGTAGGTGTGGTAGCCGCCGTTTCCTGCCGTGAACAAGGCGTGCTGCTCGGGATCCATCGTTCCGGTTGCCCTTTCTTATGTGTTGCTGGCGGTGACTACGACCGTCGCTGCCAGGGGGGCGATCGCGGACGATGGTACGACGCCGCGGGACGCGGTCAGAACCGGAGCTCGAAGGCACGGGCCTCGGGGGTAACGAGCGCGCCGGCCTGCGCCAGCTCGATCAGGTGCGCCAGGGTGCGTCGCGCGTGCGCGGCCTGCTCCGTCGTGATCCACCCTTTCTCCTCGGCCTCCTGGAACTCCGGCTCGTCGAGGACCTGCCAGCGGCCGTCGGGCGCGATCCAGAGGTCCAGAAACAGGTCGATCACGGGATCGATCGTGGCGATGTCGTCGCCTTGCCAGCGAACGGGCTCGAGGACGTCGACGTAGTAGCCGGTGTGGCGGCCATCGGGGCGGTAGACCTTCCCCAGGTCGTGGCTCGCCCCGTTACCGACGAACCAGACGGCCCAGCCGCCGCGGTCGAGCACGACCTCGTCGTCGAAGCGAATCGGCTCCTTGGGGGCAAGCTCGCTCAGCCAGCAGGCCGAGGTGTGCTCCATACTCAGGATCCGCATCGGGATGCGGGAGACCCGGTTGGGCGGTCGCCGGTAGGTCATGTCGAAGGTGGGAAGCGTGTCCCTCTCAGCCAGCGGGAAGACGTCGACGTAGTCGGCTACCGGTGGCCATGCCGGCGCGGCGTCTCCTTGCACGCTTGCTCCTCCAAAAGCGCGGCGCCCCACGGCATCAGCTACAGTATACATGGCGACCGGCCGGCGCTGGCAGCCGCGGCAGGCCGTTGATCGCCGTGGCCCCTGGGCCTCCGGCAACGACGCCGGTTCGCCCTACCCGAAAGGGCTCGGATGCTGCTGTCCTACCACAACCACACGCGCTGGAGCGACGGCGTCGATACCCTCACTGCCTACATCGAGATGGCCCGGCGGATGGGCGTCGACGAGCTGGGCGTCTCCGACCACTACACGCTGTCCCCCTACGGCGCCGCCCCGGCCTGGAGCATGCCGCCTGACGCGTTGCAGGCATACGTCGACGACGTTCGCGCCGCTGCCGAGGGGAGCCAAGATCCCGCGCTGCGCCTGGGGGTAGAGGCGGACTTCTTCCCCGAGACCGTGGGCGAGCTGGGCGTCCGGCTTGCTGCCCAGCCGTTCGACTACGTCATCGGCTCCGTCCACTTCATCGACCACTTCCCTATCGACGAGGATGCCAGGGATTGGGCCTGCCTCTCGGCTGCCGAGCGCGACGAGGTCTGGCGCCAATACTGGCGGCGCATCCGTGGGCTCGCCGAGAGCGGCGTCTGCGATGTCGTCGGACATCTTGATTTGCCGAAGAAGTTCGGCTACCGGCCAACGGTCGACCTGACGGCGGCGGCCGACGCGGCGCTGGCGGCGATCGCCCGGGCCGGCATTGCCATCGAGATCAACACCGCCGGCTGGGGCAAGCCGGCCCGGGAGGCCTATCCGTCGCCGGAGCTCCTCCGCGCCGTACACCGGCGCGGCATCCCCGTCCTCATCAGCGCCGATGCGCACGCGACCGGGCGGCTCACCCGGCACTTCGCGGCTGCACGGGCCCTGGTGCGGGCGGCCGGCTACACCGAGCTGGTCCGCTACGAGCGGCGTCGGCGCTTCCCCGTCCCGCTGGACGATGCCCCATAGCGTGATGAGCGCGACGGGATCTGAGGCGTGGCCTTGCTGTTCCTCGCCGCGCGCCGGTTCCAATGGCGGGAGCGATGATTCAGCGAGGGAGCTTCGAATGAACACGATCGACGTTCACCAAGCCATCGGCACCGGCCGCTCCAGTCCCGCCCAAGGCAAGGGCAGGGTGATCGGCACTTGTGGTCGATGGATGGGATAATGCAGTCAACGACCGTGACACTGGCACGCGCGTCGCGTCGGTCCTCGGCCGGTGTTAGGTACGTTCCGAGCGGTGGTTGTCGTCTGTCCCGGCAGCGAAAGGGAGATCAATCATGGCGCGCTCGAGGACCAAGGTGGCTGGAGTCGAGCACCTGACCACCCAGAGGCCCGTGAAGGTCATGCACAACGGCAAGATGATTGGCTACTTCCTACCGGCGGCGCCCGGTTGGGACCCCAACGACAGCGAGATGCGACGTGCTTTCGAGGAGCTAGGCGAAGCGGTACAGCGTGTCCGTGAGGACAGCGGACTTGATGAGGAAGGACTAGTGCTTGCCCTGACCGGTACCGAGGCAAATAATCTGGAGCCAATACCGTCAACGAAGCAAGCGCCTCCAACCACGGACTTGGCGGACCTCCATCCAGTCGTACGGGCCACCATGGGGGTGTTTCGACTGAAGACTTCAGAACCGGTATCAATCGAGCAGATCATGGATGAAGGGAGGCAGTATCGGGTAGAACGGAGCAAAGATGATGAGGTCGACGACCATGAAAGCGGCGATGCGCGCGAATGACCGATCTCATCGAGCCGAACATCTTCATTCGCCACGTCACGGCAGACGATCCTATCCGATCATCATTGGCAACCCAGGTCATCAATGAGATCGCCACGGAGCAGCGCGACGGCTACATCACCGCGGCCGGAGTGGCGGAGATCGTCTACACGCTGCAAAGCCCGAGGCGGTATGGTATTCCTCGCACCACTATTCGGTCTACCATCCTGCCGCTGATTCAACTGGAAAAGATGCACCTCGATCACAAGGGCCACTTCCCCGAGATATTCGACCTGTACGTGGTGACCAGGACGGACTTCGTCGATTGCTACCATGCGGTCCTGGCGAGAGCGCTGCGAATGAATAAGGTCGTGACGCTCGACAAGCGCCACTTCAAGCGATTCGGCTTCATCCCGTACGGCTGCCCCTAGGCGCGAGGTCGCGGTGCGGATGCTCAAACATACCTAATGGGCCGCTATCCAGCGGCGCCGACCTATTCGCGGCAGGGCGGGCAGGATGTCGTTCGACTCTCTTCCAGGCCACGTTTCAGTTCCGGCCAGACTCGCTCATCATACCCAGACTCGTCGGCCAGCCACCCGGCCAGCAACTGCCGGACGGCCTCGGCGCGCCGGCGCGGATCAGTCGCGATCTCGTCCTCGGGTGTGGGCCGCTCGACCTTCGTTACCACGACGCACTCCTTGCTCTGCACGCACAAGACACCATCATACTTAATGGCCAATTTCACGCCCCGGGCCGGGGCCGCGAGCACATGTCGCTCGTCGCCATCCCTCGTCGTGCCGAGCTCGCGCGCCGTCGCCACGTCGTGGCCGGCCTGGCGGAGCAATCGCACGACATCGCTTGCGACATCCCGGTCGAGATAGACGGCTGCCACCGGGCTTCAGGCGACAGCGACCGGAGCGTTCTCGTCCAGCCGGGCGTCAATAGCCCCTTTGTGGCGCTCATAGTAGGCCAGTGCTGCTCGAACCGCCTCCTCCGGCAGGTCGTAATCGTGCGCCACGGCCGCGGCATTGCCATCTGTGGCGTAGCGCCAGTGGCCGACCAAGGCCCAGACGTGTACTCCCGAGTCGCGCAGGCGAGCACCACCCGGCCAGCGGTGCCGCGGATCGAGCTCAATGTAGCGCGCAATCAACTCATCGTCCGGCATGGCATGCTCTCCTTCGAGCATTGGAATTGCAGCGTCTCAGCGAGTATACCGAAGCTCCGTGATCTGGCCGCGGCGTCAGGAGCAGACCTGGTAGCTGATGGTGAGCTGCTCGCCACAGGCTTCGGATAGCGCGCGACGGACCAGCGGATCCAGCCGGCGGGAGAGCTGGTCGGCGCAGATGCGATCAGGCACGCCGACCACTGCCTGGCCCGGCGCCCGGCTGAGGAGCTGGGCGCGGGAGAGCCAGCGCGTGTAATTGGTGGCGACGACCTGCTCGCGCAGCTCCGCCAGCGCCAACGCCCAGACCTCCGCCAGCGCCGGACCGGTCGCCACGGCAGGCGCTTGGGCCGGCATTGGCCCCGCTATATGGCCGGATGCCCAGCGCTCCAGGTAGGGTTGCAAGGCCGCCGGCGTGACCGCGCCATTGGGGTGCTGGCTGGCCTCGGCGATGGCGGCGGCTACCCACTCGGCGCTCGTCGCCGTCGGTTTGGCCTGCGCCGCCCGGTTGGCGTAGCGCTGCATGAGCTGGAGCAGGGCCGCTCGTTCTCGTGCCGAAGCCGTTTGCCCCTTGGCTTCGGAGAAAAGCTCGAGCACCTCCGCTTCCTCGGCGGTGATCGGCGCCCCGGCCAATTCATCCGCTGGGTCTTTCGACGTTTGGTCTGCATGCATGTGGTCTTCTTTGGGTGACGTAGCTGCTAGTGGCCCGGTGGCAACGGAGGGTTGGGACGGAGTGTCCGCGCTGTCGTGGGGGGGAGTGACAGCCATGTCCGGGGTAAGGGTGTCAGAAATGTCACGGGGGGACCCCCGCTCCCGCGTGCGGCGGATGATGGAGGGGCTGGAGGCTGGTCCCAGGGCGCCATCGGCGCGCGCGGCGGCAACGACGGCGCGGATCAGCGCTGAGTAGTCGAACTCGTTGGTGGTCTGGCTGCCGTCGGGTAGGAAGCGCTCGATGACGCGCAGGAAGCCTTTCTGCTCCAGCGACTCCACGTAGCGCTTGGCCTGCCGGACGGAGATGCCCATGCGGCCGGCGATCGTGCGCAGCGAGGGATACGGATCGCGCTCCGACCACCAGTGCTGCCAGACGTGGATGGTGAAGAGCAGCTCCGGTCCGGTCAGGCCCAGGCGGACGTAGTAGTTGAGCACCAGGTTGGGGATGGCCGTGTGTCCCCGGGCGAGGATCTCCTCGCCGAAGCGGACGCTCAGCCGGTAACTGTCGTGCTCGCTCATCGTCCCCTCCACTGCGAAACGGCAATAATCATCGGGCGTCCCACACTGTCTCATGCTCGTCGTGGCGATAGGCCGAGCGTCCGCTCCTGCGAGTCATAGCCACCTCCCTCGCTCTGCTAGTTGGCAGCAAGGTCCGGCCGCCAGCGGCGGGCCAGTAGCGCCACGATCCGGCGGAGGTCGGCGCGCTCCTGCTCGGGGATGGCGCTGTCGCTCAGCACGTCGGCCAGCAGCAGCACGGTCGGGTCGAGCGGACCGAGCCGGTCCAGCGCCGCCGGCAAACCGCCGCCGGCGACAACGAGCGCGTCGGTACCCTGCTCGTCGAGGTGGAGCGCGACGGCAAAGCGGCGGACCAGGTCGGCCTCGGGCGCCTGGCGCTCGCCGCGCTCCAGGCGGTTGACGTAGCTGGCGTCCACCCCGGCCGCCTGAGCCAGGGCGCGCTGGGACACGCCCGCTGCCCGGCGGGTCGCCGCCAGCACCTCCCCGAACGTCGCCATCCGCTCCTCCTCCGGCCGCTTCGCATTGATGCCACATCGGCAGCATAGCCCCATGAGGTGCAGGCAGGAAGATGCTCCAATGACGCCCTGTGCCAGGCTGGCAGCGGCTCGCCCCGCTGGTGACGCGGCCGGGGCAGCGCGATTTCGGGGTGATGCGCCGCTGGCACCGCCAGCGGCGCGAAGCTGGGTAAATGCGCCGCCAGGCATGCGGCTCTGCCCAAGGGACAACAACGGCGATGCCTATCTGCATCACCCGGCGACGGCGCGCCGCCGCTTGGCTACGCGACCCCTACGCGGGCATCGGTAAGCCTGAGCCATTGAGACATTGGGGGCCGGACACGTGGTCGTGGCGGATCGATCAGCAGCACCGGCTCGTCTATCGGGTGTACGCGGACCGGATCACCTTGGTCCAGGCGCGATTTCACTATTGACGGATCGGTCACGGAGTCGCCGGCGCGCTGGCGAGGGACGGTGGCGTCTCGCGCAGGGTGCGCACCGGCGAGAGGGCCGGCCAGGCCAGGGAGAGCGCCTGCCAGGCCACGCCGAGCAAATAGCGCGGGGCGTAGGCCGAGCGCCTGGCCGAGCGCGCCGCCGGCGAGGGAGCCGAGGGGGATGACGCCGAAGACCAGGAAGCGCCGGCTCGCGTTCACGCGCCCGAGGTCGGTCGCGATGAGGATGGGGCGGCGCGGCCAGCGGTCCACCCAGACGCCTGCCGGCAACCCCAGCGCGAGGTGCGGCAAGTAGCCCACCGCCCCGAGGATTCCCATCTGCACCGGCGCTGCCTTCAGTTCCCGTGCGGCCGTGAGCGGGAGGGCGAGCGTGGTGATGGCCGAGCTGAAGGAGGAGATGGTCTGGCCGGACCAGAGCTTGAGGAGCTCCCGATGCCGGCGGAGGACGTCCCATTGGCGGAGTGGCAAGTCGGCTCCTTACCGTGCGATTTTCCCGCCGGGCCGGCGAACTCTGCGGATGCTCGAAGCGGCGGTCCCAGCGGCACGGTGGGGAGCTTTCCCTGTTCAGAGCGCGGTAGTACAGTAGCCGCCAGGAGCGGCTGCACTGGCAGGCTCCGGCACACGCTATTGGCCGCGGTCGTGGCGGCCGGACATTGGAAGGCAACCGATGACACGGATTCTGGTGGCGGGGTGCGCGCAGGAGATCTCCTCGTTCAACCCGAGGCTCAGCCACAAGGAGGACTTCGGTTTCTCCTACGGCGAGGATGTCATGAGGCGGCGCGGCCGGGGCACGATGGCCGGGGCGGTGAGCGTCTTCGATGCCAGGAAGGATGTCACCCTCGTCCCGACCATCAGCGCGTGGGCGGGGTCCGGCGGGACGCTGGCCGCGGCCGACTGGCATTGGATCGCGGAGGAGTTCCTGCGCGCGGTGCGCGCCGCCGGACCGGTCGATGCCGCCTACATGTCGCTCCACGGGGCCATGGGGGCGGAGGATGAGGGCGACCCGGAAGGCTACCTGCTGGCCGAGACGCGCAAGCTCGTGGGCGAGCGCATCCCCATCGTGGTCTCCCTCGACCTGCACGGCATCCTCACCGAGCGCATGCTGGAGCACGTCAACGGGCTCACCGTCTATCACACCTATCCGCACGAGGACATGTTCGACACGGGAGCCCGAGCGGCGCGGCTGCTCCTGCGCATCATCGACCAGGGGCTGCGACCGGCTACCGCCCTGGTGAAGATCCCGGCGCTGGTGCGCGGCAAGGAGCTGATCACGGCGACGGGCCTCTTCGGCCGCCTCATCCGCGAGTGCCAGGCCATCGAGACCGGTCCCGATGGCCTGGCGGCCGGGATGTTCATCGGCAACCCCTTCACCGACGTCCCCGAGCTCCGCTCCAATAGCGTGGTCATCACCACCGATGCCGAGCGGTCGGCGCGGGCAGCGCGGCGGCTGGCCGAGGAGTTCTGGGCGGTGCGCGAGTCGCTGCACGAGGACCTGACGCCGATGGCCGAGGCGGTGCAGCTGGCCAAGCAGGTCCCCAGCGGCACGGTGGTGATGATGGACGCGGCCGACGCGACGACCTCCGGCGCCTCAGGGGACAGCAATGCCATCCTGCGCGCCTGTCTCGACGGCGGCTACCAGGGCCGCGCGCTCATGCCGATCATCGACCCGCGCGCGGCGGCGGCCTGCTTCGCCGCTGGTGTCGGCAATACCGTGCGCACGCCGGTGGGTGGCGTCTTCGACCCGGCCCGCTTCCCGTCGGTGGAGTTGGAAGGTCGGGTCCACCTGCTGGCCGAGGGCCGCTTCACCACCGAGTTCAGCGGCGGCCAGGGCAACTCCGGCCCCACCGCGGTGCTCAAGGCGCAGAACTACACCCTGGTGCTGGCCAGCCGGACGGTGGGCCTGCACGACCGTTCGCTCTACCTGGCCCATGGCCAGGACCCGCGCGAGTTCGACCTCGTGGTGGTGAAATCGCCCCACTGCAAGCCCTATATGTATCAGGACTGGTGCGCCCAACTGATCAATGTGGACGCGCCCGGCTCGACCAGCGCCAACCTGGCCTACCTCGGCCACACGGTCTGTAAGCGTCCCATCTTCCCGCTCGACCTGGACGTCAGCTTCACGCCGGAAGTGCGCATCTTCCAGCGCTGATCGTTGCCCGGCCCGAAAACCACATACAATGGGCCGAGGAGGTACGACGATGGTAAGCGCGACCCAGATCTCGCGGCGCACCCTGCTCGTGGCGGAGCCGTGGCCGCCCGACGATACCGAGGAGAGCGTGGTGGGCACCGACTTCCACCAGATGACGATCACGAACCTGCGCCTGGGCATCAACGAGGTGGCGCGCACGCTGACGGCGCCGGGCGGCCCCGTACCCTGGCAAGCGCTCGGTCAGATCATGGTCAGCGGCTTCTCGCGCCCCGATGGCTCCCGCTACACGACGTTCCCCGATGTCTTTGTGTATCGTCATCCCATCGATCAGCAGCGGGGCTCGCTGGCGCTCGCGCTCGACGGCCCGCCCGCCCTGATCGTGGAGGTGCTCAGCGACGCGACCTATGACTCGGATCTCGACCTGGAGCAGGGCAAGGGCTACAGCTACGCCCAGGCCGGGGTGCGCGAGTACCTGACGATCGACCCGACCGGCCACTACCTGCCCGATGGCGTGCGCGCCTGGCGCCTGGCGGATGGGGGGTACCTTCCGTGGCAAGCCGACGAGCAGGGACGATGGCAGAGCCGGGAGCTGGAGCTGGCGATCGCCCTCGAAGGGACGCTGGCCGCCGTCTACACTCGTGGCGGGCGGCGCATGCTGCGCGAGGGCGAGATCGAGGCGGAACGTGCCCGGATGAGAGAAGAGTTGGAACGGCTGCGACGGCTCCTGGACGAGCGAGGGGGGCAAGCGTAGGGGCGTCGGAAACACGCGTCAGGGCAGCGGTCGACTCCCGTGGCGTGACCGCCGGTCACTCCCGATCGCGCACGTGGCGAAAGACACGGCCGATGGGCGCTGAGATGGATGGGAACAGAGGGCTGGTCAGGATATCGCCTTCCCGCAATACGTCCGGCCTCTCGTAGCGGCCGCCCACGTAGGTCTCTCCGATGAGCGTGTGCTGGGAGATGGTCCGGCGCACCGGATCGACCAGCCAATAGTGGGGAAGTCCGTTGCGCTCGTAGGCCCGCCAGAGGTCGCCGCAGGGCCGGTGCTCGTCGCGCGTCGTTCGGGAGAGGATCTCGATGACCAGGTCCGGGACCCCTTGAAAGGCCCGAGGTCCACGCAAGGGCTCGGCGCGTTCTTCCCGCACGAAGAACAGGTCAGGGTGCGTAACATCCTCCGCGGCGTCTCCCCTTCGGGGGAAGTCCAGCGCCACGGCGCGCGTGCTCGTGAACACGCGGCCATAGCTGGCCTCCTGCGCGGTATACAGCGGGCCAAACAGCGAAGTGAGCAGCTCAGCGTGGTTATCATCCGGCACATTGCGCACGACGAGCTTCCCCCCCAAGATGTCATAGATCCGGTCGTCGTCCGGCAACTCCGGCAGGTCCGCGAGCGTATAGGCGCGCTGCGCCGTGACCATATCGCCCCTCCCGTCTTCGCTGTGCCGATTACTCCATGCGCTGTTTCAGCAGCATATCGCTTGAATGCGCGAGCAAAGCCGGTGGGTGGTCCCGTCCCCAGAATCTCACCAGCTCTGTTCTCGCTCCTCCAGAACCGCTCGACGGAATAGGCCGTTCGGATCGGGAACCCTCGGTTGGCTCCAGAAGTCCGGCGGGAGTTCCCGCTGTCACGGGCGGAGAACCTGTGCCGCTACTAGGCCCTCATCTTCAGCGTCGATGGAGGGATGCTGGCCGTACGGTACTAGGCGCGCAACTGCACGGCCATGAGCGGTAACCACCACTTCCTGACCGGCCTTCACGTGCTCGAGATAGCGGCCAAGAGACCTCTGTAACTCTTCTACATTGACGCTGACCATCGGGCGGGCCCTTCCGTGTGGGAATTGGCGAGCGTGTGACGACGTAGGATACCGCGCCGGCAGGCGCCTTGCGATCGTAGGCGTTCGGGCACACCGCCTGGCTCGTCGGTCCGGTCGTGCCGCGGCTCACGGCGCGAGCAGCAGTCGCTCGGCCAGGCAGTTGATACGCCGCAGCATGGCGGCGAGTTGTTCTTCCGACGCCTGTGTCAGATGCGGCGGCCAATGCAGCAGCCGTGTCCACAGCTCCGCCGCGTCGAGCACGCGCTGGACCGTGGCGACCGGGATGCGCTCACCGGTTGCGGCTTCCAGACGCTCCTGGTAGGCGGCGATGGCCTCCGCGTACGGGACGATGCCACCGTCGAACGAAGCTCGCTGGAAGAGGAAGGTCAGGTCCTCCGGGCCACGACCCAGGCCCACCTCTTGCCAGTCCGCCCAGAGCCAGTTGCCGTCCGCGTCCCGCAGCAGATTCCCGGTGTTGCAGTCGCCGTGGCAGAGGGTCAAAGGGAGCGATTCCAGTACCGCGGCGACAGCGGCCATACGGGACACCAGGGCGTTGATCCGCCGGTAGTCCTGTTCGGTAAGGATGGCCAGGAAGCGCGGCTGCTCCCGCAGCGCTCGCCAATAGCCGCCGGCCTGCTGCACATCTGCGGCGAGCGTCTCCTGCCCTGGCCGGCGTAGCCAGGGGTAGCGTGATAGCCGATCGGTCTGATTCCAGAAGGCCGCGTGCAGACGCGCGAGCTGCTCGGCGACCTCGAGGTAGCGGTATGCTTGCCACAATCGTGCCGGCGGAGAGGGCTGGTAGGCCGCCAGGAGTAGGCAGATCGCGTCGCTGTCGTCGTGCGTGGCCAGGAGACGGGGGACGCGCAAGGGGATGTGGCCAGCCAATTCTTGGTAGAACGCCCGCTCCCGCCGGGCGCGCTCCAAATATATACGCCGTGCTGCTCGCTTTGGTGACCTTCAGGACAACATCCTCGCCGGCAAGGCTGACGAGATAGGTGCGGGCGCCGGAAATGCCCCGGCCAATCACCTCGCACTGCCGCACCTGCTCGGTGCGTCGCATCCGCGCCAGATACGCCTCGACCTGCGCCTGGTGACTTGCGCCTTCGCTCATGGCAGTGGTCCGTCTACCCATCTCGCTGTCCGGCAAGTGTAGCGCGCCACGATCGAAGCCTCTGGAAACCCTAATGCGCATCACGCGCCTACAGGCCACGTCGGGTCCAGGGCCACGGCAGCAGGGTCACGGTCACCAGCAGCGCGACCAGGAGGCTGGCGTGATACACCAGGTCCCAGGGACGGGACTCCGTACCATTGAGGACGAACCCCGCGCCGACTAGGACGCCGACAATCGCCAACAGCGTCGCGGCAAGCGCCAACCAGCGGGCTCCCGCCCAACGCGTCAGCAGGCTGACTGCCCCGGCCGCGACGGCGACCGCGAGGATCGCCTCTGGGATCCTCGCGCCCTCAAAGGGATCATACAAGGTGACGAGGCCGAGTGGGATCGCCACGCCGAAATGGATGATGGAGGCGACCGCCAGAGTCACGGCTTCCACCAGCATCAGGCCAGCGGTCACGATCGCGATCCGGGGCGGCGTCCCCACGCCGGCGCTCGCCTTCATCGCATACCTCCCGCGCTCCGCAAGACCAGTCCGCTTGCCGCTGCCGGAATCCTGTCGGGTGAAGAGACTCTAACCATGATGTCGCTCCTTTGTTTTCCGAGGCGCCTGCCGCGGCTTGACCGTGCCCTGCGCCAGCCGGGGGAGGTCGCCGATCCGGTACATCCTGCCGCGCCTCCCCATCGTCACCCTTCGCCCTAACCATAGGCCCTCCCGTTAGGGGAGAGTCAAGGGGTGCGGGCCACCGACGCGTGCAGCGGTGTTCACGGCACCGGGCGGGACTCGGGAGGCATGCGATAATCAGACGGCAACGGAGAGGGGCGGCACGTGGTAAGCAAGGCAACACTCCAACAGCGCTCCTCCAGGCATATCGTCCGGTCCAGCAAGGTTCTGGGCGGCGAGCCTACGGTGCAGGGCACCCGTGTCCCTGTTCGGGCTATCGTCCTCACGCATCGCTTGTATCCCGACATCGCTCGCCTTCGCGTCGCCTTTCCCATGCTCTCCAGTGAAGACATCGTGGAGGCGCTCGCCTTTTATCATGCCAATCAGGAGGAAATTGAGCGCTACATCGCCGAGAATGCGATGAATGACGAGGGCTGATGCCGCGGCCCTCGGTGTACCTCGACGAGTGCGTCGATCACGCGCTGGCTCCTGCCCTGCGGCGGCGCGGATTTGCCGTGACGACCGCGCTCGAGCAGCGCCTCCTTGGCGCCGACGACGAACGCCAGCTTCTCTTTGCCGCCGAGCACGACCTGGTACTGCTCTCCCATAACTGGCGGCATTTTCAAAGGTGGCACCAGACGTTTCGGCAGCAAGGCTGGGCACACGGTGGCATCGTCGTGCTCCCCGGCCCTAGCCCGCTTCCCCAACTCAGCGTCCGCGCCGCCATGCTGCTCGACTGGCTGGCGATGCTGCCCAACTGGCGCAGCCAGTTGTTCCGATGGGGCGATCTGCAATTCCGGCTCACTCAGGGCTTTCCAATGCCGGGCTACGGGGAAGACGACGTGCGGCTGGCGCTTGGCCGTTAGGCGTACCGCTCGTCCTGCCCGCTATGCTTGTCAGCGGGCCGATCCTGCTCAGCGCTCGACGCGGACGGTGTCGGCGCGCGTGCCGTCGATCCAGATTGGAAAGGCGGCGTGGTCGGTCGAGGCCACACCGATGTACTCGCCGGGGCGGGAGTCGCCCTGGATGCGGACAAAGTCCTTGCCGGCGATGGGCGAGGCGTTCAGCCGCTTCGGCGCGGCCCACGTCTTCGCGCCATCCTTGCTGTAGGTGTAATACACATCGTACGTGCAGGGGACGGTCCACGGCTGGCGTTGTTGGAGCGCCCGTGCCAGCACGGTGGGGTCGAGGCACTGGCGCTCGGCAGTGTAGTAGGCCACGTCGATAGTGCCGTCCGGCGCGACCCCCACACCCGGTGCCGGACTATGGTCGAAGTACAGCCGCCGCCCATCGCCAATCGGTGCCGTCGCCCAGGTCCGGCCAGCGTCGCGGGAGGTTGCCACTGTCAACCGCTGATCCTGCTCTTGCCCGCGCCGCGAGACGATGTAATAGATGCCGTCTTGGGCGGCCGCGGCGATGTACCCCCAGCCCTGACCAACCGTCTTCGGCGCGCTGAAGGTTCGTCCGTCATCGGTCGAGCTCGCTACGCGCACGCTCACACCGAGATCGCCCGTCAAGACGCCCGGCTGGGCCGACTCAATCCAAGTGACCGCGAGCGCACCGCCAGTGCCGATCAGCGTCTGCGCCCCGAAGGGCCCGGTTTCGACCTGCTTGCCGCTGGCGTCGGACAGGACGGGCCCCGCAACGACAGTGGTCTCAGACGAGGTGGACCCGCTATCCGCCGAGCGCCAGAGTAGGATGCCATCGTGACCGCCCGCGGTCGGCCCGGTATACGCCACATACGCTGTGCCCGTGCGGCCGTCGATGCTGAGCCAGGGCTTGTCCACGCCGCTACCTGAGAGGAGAGTGACGTCGGCGGCGCCGAGGGCGCGGTCCGGAACCCCCCGATGTAGGAAAACGCCGAGGAACGACACGAGGCCTGCCTGGTAGAGGGTGCCGTCCGGTGCGAAGGCGACCGTCCCATCCGCGGCCGCGAGGGTCCGCGTAAGCGGCTGCTCCTGCCAGCTCGCACCGCCGTCCGCAGAGTTTTCCAGCACCAGGCTGATCTCGCAGTTTGCCGCGTTCGCGAACGGGTCGCAGTTGGTGGTGCTAGGACTGATGGCGATTGCTACCAGATGGCTGGAGTCCTTGGGTCGACGGCGATATCCGGCTCGTAAGCGTAGGACGCCTGGGTGACACGGTGGACCGGCCCGACCCGGACGCTGGCCGTTGCCCACGGGCCAAACGAGAGCGGTGGGGAGCAGGACACCAGGAGAGTGCAGGTGACGAGGACGGTCAGAAGCCGCTTCAACAGCCCTATCGCTCGCGGCGTTGCTCGCGTACGGAGCATGCGCTCTCCTCCTGAACACACGCTGGAGCGGCGAGCAACAGCAAGTCAGCATTGTAGGTTTGTAAGAGGAACGCGGCAAAACGTGTGCTAGCCATCGTGCGTCTCGGATGTCCCGCTCAATGAGAGCCTCTCTATCCTCACCGGGGCCTGCTCCGCCTGCTTCCACGGCGCCGGATCACCGTTCGTCAGCGATTTGTTTCTCGTCGCACGAACACTGCGGTACCGGCGAGCATGAATGCCGCGAACATCACGGCAATGGTCGCCAGATTTGCCACCGGACCCAGAAGCACGACCCGGTCGTACTCCGGCCGGCCGGCGTACATCGCGTCGCGGAGGAGGTCGACGACATAGCGCAGGGGAGACAGGCGCGAGAGGATCGCCAGGTACCAGGGCAACACCTTGATCGGATTGAACACACCCGCCAGGAAGAGCTGCGGCAGCAGCAGGAAGTTGAACATCTGGTTCGCCGCCTGCTGATTGTTGATCAGCGCCATGCTGACCAGCCCGAACGACCCGCCGAGCAGACAGGCCACGAGCGCCACGAGCGCCAGGAGCAGCAATCGCCCAGGCGATATCGGCACGCCCAGCGCGAGCGCGAGGACGACGACCGGGACCGCCTGCGCCAGCGCGACTATCGTCTCGCCGAGGTTCTTCCCGAGGACGATCGAGTAGCGAGAGACCGGCGCCACGAAGATCTCCTGCGCGAAGTCGTTCTGCCGGTCGTCGAGCAGTGAGGCGATTCCCTGCATGGACGACTGGAAGACGGTCATGCCCAGCACGCCGGTGAAGGTGAACTCGACGAAGTTGAAGCCGGCCGCTTGACCGAGGTTGATCTCCACCGTGTTGCCCAACAGGAACATGAGCAGAAACGGGACAAGAAAGGACAGGACGAGCCGGCTGCGATCGCGCAGGAACTTGACGAGGTCGCGGGCGGCGATCGCCGCGATCGCACTAAGCTCGTTCATCGCCGGAGGATCCGCAGGTACACGTCCTCAAGGCTGACCTGGCGCGTCTGCATCACGGTGAGTGGCGTGCTGAGCGCGCGCACGAGCTCGTAGGCTGACCGGCCATCCAGGGAGACCAGGAAACGCGCGTTCTCCTCGAAGTGCGCCCCGAGCCGGCGCAGCTCGCGCCGCAGCGCTGCGCGGTCCTCGGCGTCGATCTCCAGCGACTCGCCGCCCAGCTCAACCTTGATGGCCTCGGGTGATCCCTGCGCCACCACCCGTCCGTTATTGAGGATCAGGATGTGGTCGGTGTCTTCCGCCTCCTCGAGATAGTGGGTGGTCAGGACGATCGTGGTCTCCAGGCGCCGGCGGATCTCAGCCAGGTAGGCCCACAGGCTGCGCCGGCTGGCGGCATCCAGGCCGGCCGTGGGCTCGTCGAGGAAGAGCACCCGCGGCCGGTGCATCAGGCCGCGGATGATCTCGAGCTTCCGGCGCATCCCGCCCGACAGCGCCCGCACGGGCCGGAACAGGTCGGACTCCATGGCCAGCACCTCCGCCATCTCGGAAACCTGCCGGCGGTACGCCGCCGGCATCAGCCGATAGGCGGGCCGGTACGGATACAGACCATAGAGGATGGCGTGGAGCCGGATGTTCTCCTCGCCAGATAGGTTCATGTCGAGGCTCGAGTTCTGGAAGATGATCCCGATCTGCCGGCGCAGGACCGCTGAATCCCGGCCCAGGTCCACCCCGGCGATCCGCACGCTGCCGGATGTTGGCGCCAGCGTCGTGGTGAGGATCGAGATGGCAGTTGTCTTGCCGGCCCCGTTGGGCCCGAGGAGGGCGAAGAACTCGCCTGGGCCGACCGTGAAGCTGACGTCGTCGACGGCGTTGCGCGCCGCTCCGCGGTAGCGTTTGACGAGGCGCTCGACCTCAATCATGCTCGACGACGCGAGCAAACGCCCGGAGGTAGCGCTCATCTCCGCATCGCTGTCGCAGCACCCAATACTCGGCTCCCCAGAAGAGATACGCGTACAGGTGGAAGTCCTCGGGACCGCTCCAGCCCATGCACTCGTTGTAGTTCTCTATCACCTGCTCCGGCAGGCAACTGTACACCCCCCGGGCGGGTGGATTGGGCGGAGTCGTCACCGTCTCCCACGGCTCCGCCTGTCCTTCGGCGATCATCAGCGGGCGGCCCTGCGCGTGAGCCCACGCCAACAATCGCCGCCGTCGTCGCTGCTGCCAGGGGCTCCTGCTGCCGTCCAGGTAGAGCGTCCTCGCGCCGATGCTCACCAGGGCGTGGCGCGGATAGTAGTCGACGCCGACGATATCGGCCAGCCGCTGTGCTAGCGTCAAGGAGTCGCCCTGGTCTCGCGTGCGCCACCACTGCTGCGCGCCCACCAGCAAGGAGGTGGGCAAGAAGCCGTTCATCAGGATCGGCCGCGTCGGGTCGGTTGCTCGGACTGTCTCGACCTCCGCTTGGACAAAGGCGGCGGCCAGACGCCAGGAGTGTTCCATGCCGAGTGGGTCGACGGCCTCGTGCTCGACCTGCCAGCCGACGATGGCCCGCCGATCGCGGTACCGCTCGACGACGCGCCTGATGAATGAGGTGGCAGCGATGAGCAGCGGCCGCTGAGCGGCCGGCTCGACCAGAGCGCCTTCGCGCAGGGGATGCCGCAGCTGGTGCGCCGGCACGAAGAACTCCGGGTAGCCGAACGACTTCACGGCGCCGACGCAGAGGATGACCTGCTTCCCCGCTCGCTCGGCGGCATCGACCTGCCAGTCGAGCGCAGCGGGACAAAACCGGCCCGGCTCGGGTTCCATGCGCTCCCAGTGGGCTGCCAAGCGGACGAGCGGAAAGGGATAGCCGAGCAGGGTCTCCAAGGTCGCGCGAGCGTCCAATCCCGTCGCGCCGGCTTGCAGCGGGCGAAAGCTGATGCCGAGCAGCGTCGAGCGACGAGGCGCAAGGGGCAGGCGCTGCCATTGGTCCGTCAGCGGTCGCGCGGCGCTCGTGAACCGCATTTCCGCTAGGACGGGCAGCGCCAACGCGCCCAGGGCTCCGGCGCCCAGCGCGGCGAGGCGAGGCAGCTTCCCTCTCATCCGGCCGATCCGTGCTTGGCATCCCGGCCGCGACGCCGTCCCAGCCAGGCGAACGGGGTCAGGAATGCCGTGACCAGGAACGCGGGCACGTCCGGCACGGCCAGCTCCCGTTGGAATTCGATCATCAAGGGCGCGAGGTCGGAGAGCCGGGGTATGCGGGTCCCCGGGAAGGGCTCCACCACCTCCATGGCCGCGGACCTTTCGAATACCTCCTGCAGACGAAGGGCCGGTCGTACTTCCACACGCGCATGCGACACGCCCTCGCCGGCGTTGCCGAACCAATGCGCCGTGCCCCGTGGCACCACGACCGTGTCGCCCGGACCCGCGACGATGGCGCGCCGCCAGCCCAGACGGAAACGCATCTGCCCTTCGAGCACGGTGAACCGCTCCTCCTGGTTCGGGTGGACGTGACGGGCGGGAACGTGACCTCCGGGCGGGAGATAGTGATCGAAGGAGAGCAGCCGGCCATCGGTCTGTTCGCCGCTCTGGCGAATGATGATCCGCTCACCGCTGATCGGGTTGTCGATCACGGGCCCCGGTAGCTCGGGACCTTCCTCGAGGCCCGCCGGGGAAGCGGAGGCTCCCGCCGCCACCGGAGATGCTCTGAGCGCCGTCACGATGCGACCGGCCACGCGCTGCGCGGCACACCCCAGCCAGAGCGCCTGGGCCGTATCGCCCGTTGGACATGCTCGCGACCATGCCGCGATGGCAGGCACGAGGGCGTCGACACCCGGAACATAGCAGCCGGAGCCGGTGCGCTCAGCCAGCGCGACGTTGCCGGTTTCCTGGTCTTCCAGTACCTGATAGATGACCACCGGCCGCGCCTGGCTCAGCGCCTCCGCAACCGTGGTCGGCCCCCCTTTGGTGACTACAACATCGCTCCAGCGCATGAGCGCGGCGATATCGTCGCGCCAGCCGAGTACCGTCGCTCGCGCGCCCAGAGCGCGGGCGAGACGTCGCTGGAGGCGCGCGTTGCGGCCGCACACGACGACGAGGCGCGGGGGCAGGTCTGACGCCACGAGTGCGCGCGCGACGTGTGCGATGCGACGCGACGCCCGCCCGCCGCCAAGCAGCAGCACGCGGGCGTTGGCATCTTCGGGCGGCGCCTGTGGCGGCAGCGCGAAGGAGGTCCGTAATGGCAGACCGGTGACGTGGATGCGCTCGCGCGGGACGCCCAGGGCGGCGATGGCGTCGGACGCGTCGGGCGTCGCGACATAGAACGCGGCCACCTCATCACAGACCCAGCACCGATGGATCGTGACCAGATCGGTGACCACGCAATGCAACGGTGGGGCGTCCGGCATGGTGCGTAGGATCCCAGCGGCGAGGCGCGTACCCAACGGGTGAACCGACACCACCATCCTCGGCCGCCCAGTGCGTAGAGCAGTGCTCAGCCGGCGCGCCCACAGCAGCCCCCCGGCGGCCATGCCGAGCCGGACGGCCCCTTCGGTGTTCGTCGCGCGATAGAACAGACGCCACAGCCACGGCGCATACTCGGTCGTCGCGTCATACCAATGCCCAGGCGAGAGCGGCCCACCGTCGTTCTTGCCGGCGAGAGCGTCGAAGATGCGCACGCGTACCTCCGGAGCGAGCTCGTGTACGGCTTCCTGAAGGGCGATGGCGACGGCGTCATGGCCGGCGCCGGTCGACGAGGTGAGGATCAGGATATCGTCGAACGGCGCCTCCGCTGCCGGGCATGATCCGTTCATCGTCGCAAGCCTTTCATCGCATGGTCGTGTACGAGTAAACTGCATTGGCGCCTCGTACTCGGGATAGTGTCCCGTCATGCGCTGAAAATAGCCACCGGCGCTTCCTCCATCCTTGTCCCGGCCCTTCCGGCTCAATCTACGCGCCGGCCGCCAGCTTTCCGCCGTCGATGGGGATGGTCGCGCCGGTGATGAAGGACGCCTGGTCGGAGCATAGCCAGATGGCGGCGGCGGCGACTTCCTCCGGGCGGCCGACCCGCCGCAAGGGGACGGCGCGGGCGATCGGCGCGCGCTGCTCATCGGACAGGCCGCCGAGCCGCTCCGTGCCGATCGGTCCGGGCGCCACGGCGTTGACGCGGATGCCCCGCTCCGCGTAGTCGAGCGCCACCGACTTGGTGAGGCCGATGATACCGTGCTTGCTGGCGACGTAGGCGCCGATACCCGGCACGCCGCGCAGGCCGGCGCCGGACGACATGTTGACGATAGCGCCACCACCATTCGCCAGCATGGCGGGGATCTCGTACTTCATGCAGAGGAACACGCCACGAAGGTGTGCCCGCACGGTGCTGTCGAACTCGTCGACGGCGACGTCGGCGAGCGGCTTGGGCATGTGGCCGGACCCCGCGTTGTTGAACGCTGCGTCCAGGCGTCCAAAAGTCTCGGTCGTCCGGTGCACCATGCGCTCGACCGCGCCGGGATCCCCTACGTCGGTGGGCAGGGCGAGCGCCCGGCCGCCGCCAGCGGTGATCTGCTCCGCCACCGCGGCCAGGGCGCCTTCGTCGCGCGCCGCCAGCACGACGACCGCCCCGGCCGCGGCGAAGGCCCGGGCCGCGACGGCGCCGATCCCGCGGCTGGCGCCGGTGATGATGGCGACCTTGCTCTCCAGCAGGCGGGCCGGGTTAGCGGTGACTGGCTCGCGGGTTGCTTCGGTATTCATGCTCTCTCCATCTCACTGCATCGCATCCTCGATAGCCGCGCGGGCTCGGGCTAGGGCCGGGCGAAACTCGGTGGCTGGCCGATGGGGCTCATGTGAACACCTGCCAGTTGCCACTGTCCTCCTTGGTGGACCAGCATCACCGTGGTGCGCAGTTGGCCCTTGACGCTGTTGCCGCCAACGACAGCGTCCTGCGTCTGACGCCCGATCACGACGGCGGCCCCGTTGTAGAGGCGCACCGTGGCCTCGTCCCAGTCGAGCGAGTCGTACCGAAAGTTGCCGGACTGGTGTCGCCCGATCCACGCTTTCTTGGTCAGCGTGAAGCCGAGCGGCCCGACCGCCACGAAGTCGTCCGCGAGCGTCCGATCGAGGAAGGCGACATCTCCGCCCCGCTCGGCGGCGATCCAAACGTCCGCGAGTCGCGCTGCCTCTTGTTCGGTGTGTCCCCGGTCCATCGTGTAGCTCCTTCTCCTATTCGTTCGGGGCGTCGCCGGCGTTCGCCCCGGCCCCAGCCTTGGCGACCGGGACCTGTAACTCGACGACGCTGTCCTGCCCCGCGCGCTCCGCGCGCTCGATCAGGCGCACCCGCTCGGGACCCGCGACCCCGTAGCCATTCGTCTCGATCCAGCCAAGCAGCGCCATGCAGGCGCGACCGGTCGTCTCCGGGGGGCCCTGGTGGACGACGCAGGCCATCGACGCCACCGCCGGCAGCTCGCGCGCCCGGACCACGGCGTCGGGCGGGAGCGGGTCCACCGTGGCGAAGGCGGCCTCGGCGTCGATGCCCGCCTCGCGATAGTCCGGGTCGTGCCAGATGGCCAGCCAGGAGGTCGCGGCCAGCCCGTTCCGCTCCCGGTAGGCTCCCAGCCGGCGGAACAGCTCGCCGATGGCGCCGCGGCTGGAGAGTGTCCCGCGGAGCGAGGCGACCCGCTGGGCCTCGCTCCGCTTCACGACTACGTCGTAGGCTGGCCCGTCATCCCCCTCCAACTGGCGCAGGCGCGCCTCGATGCGCCCTAGTCGCGCACCTTCCTCCTCCAGGCGTTGGTGGGTTTCGGCCTGCTTGATCAGGAGCAGCGCGCGCAGTTGGTCGGGCGAGAGGTCGGCATCGAGGAACGGGGCCATCTGCTCGAGCGAGAGGCCGAGATCCTTGAGCGCCAGGAGGCGGTTGAGGCGAGGTAATTGGC
>CALBSQ010000139.1 GCA_937967325.1 uncultured Chloroflexota bacterium | reverse complement strand
GTAACGGGAATCAACACCTGGCTGGTGCAGCCAGAGCACGGGAAGATCTGCCTATTTCTCAAGGTCGCCACGGATGCCGGTATCCACGGCTGGGGCGAGGCGTACACCCTCACCGGGCGGGAGCGCGCCCTGGAGCAGATGGTGCGAGACCTCGGCGCTTACCTGATCGGGCGCGATCCGTTCCACATCAAGCACTTCACGCATGTGCTGTGGCGAGACGTGTCGATCAAGCGCGGAGGCTTCGACTTCTACTGCGCGCTGAGCGGCCTGGAGATTGCGCTCTGGGACATCGTCGGCAAGACGCTGGAGAGTCCGGTACATAACTTGCTCGGCGGTCCCTGCCGCGAGAAGATCCGCGTGTACGGTCAGCCCTCCGGTGATGGAGATGCGACACCGGCCGGTTGGGGTCGCCGGGCCGCGAACACCGTGGCGCGAGGCTATTCCGCCCTCAAGCTCGACCCTTTCCCCGGTCCCTGGCAGATGCTGATCGACCGGGAGGACGAGCAGGTCGCGGTGGAGCGGGTCAGTGCCGTTCGCGACGCCGTTGGGCCGCGTGTGGAGATCCTGATCGAGGTCCACCGCCGTCTGGCCCCCATGCACGCCGTCCGCGTGGCCCGTGAGCTGGAGCCGTTGCGACCGTTCTGGTTCGAAGAGCCAACGCCGGCCGAGGACCTCGCCGCCACCGCCGACGTGCGGCGCAAGATCGGGCTCCCCGTCGTGGTGGGAGAGGCGCTCTACGCCAAAGCCGACTTCCGGCGAGCGTTCGAGGCGGGAGCGGCCGACATCATCAACCCCGACGTCTGCAATGTGGGCGGACTATTGGAGCTCAAGGAGATCGGCGCCATGGCGGAGGCCTATACCGTGGCCGTGGCGCCGCACGGCAACAACAGCACGACGGTCGGCCTCGCCGCCAGCCTGCAAGCAGCGGCGGTCATGCCGAACTTCCTGATCATGGAGTACCCCATGGCCTGGGAATCGACGGCCAACATCATCGCCAAGAATCCGCTTCGGGTTGAGTCCGGCGCCATTGCGTTGCCCACTGAGCCCGGAATAGGCATCGAGCTGGACGAGGACGCGCTCGCCCGCTACGTGGTGCGCCAGTTCCCAGCGCGACACCTGCGCTCGCCGGGTCAAGAGCGACCCTGATCAGGCCCAATCGTTCGCAGGCTTAGGGCGCGAACAGATCGGCCAGGATTGCGAGCACCTCCTGGGCAACTGTTTCGTCTATGCTTCCTAACTGTCGGATAAGCCTGCCCTTATCCACCGTCCGAATCTGGTCGAGAACGATCTGGCCCTGTTTGCCCTGAAATTCAATCGCCACTCGCGTTGGATAGGGGCGACCTCGAGTCGTCAATGGCGCAACGATCACGGTTCCGAGGTACCGGTTCATTTCATCGGGCGAAATGATGAGACAAGGACGAGTCTTTTGCATCTCTCGGCCTTCGGTTGGATCGAGTCGGACGAGGTAAACGTCGAACCGGGAGATTACCACTCCCACTCCGTGTCATCCCAGATGGTGCGAGTCGCTCCTTCGGGATCGAGTAGAGTGTCGTCACCCTGCTCGGCCATTCGCCGAAAGGCGTCTTCCCATCCCTGTCGTGGCGCTGACACCGGACGAATGACCAGGCGGCCCGGCTCGACCTCAAGCTCAACCGCGTCAACCAGCTCGCACTGGTCGAGGATTGCTTTGGGAATACGAACACCCCGCGAGTTGCCGATACGAACAAGGTTAGCTCTCATCCCCATCCTTTCCAGACGATGTGGCTACAAGGTAATTACAGACTACGGGTCTTGTCTGCATCTGGTCAAGTGACACAGGCCTCAAATGTCGCCCCGCCGCTGCGCCAGCACGCGAGCGGTGAGGTCGTAGCGAGTCTCGTGGCCGTGGAAGAACCGGTCGAGCTCGTCGACCATGAGCTGAAAGCTCCGCGGGGCCCCGGCCGCTGTCACGCCGGCGATGTGCGGCGTGAGGAAGACGTTGGGCAGGGAGCGTATTGGGCTGTCGATCGGCACCGGCTCCGGATCGAACACGTCTAGGGCAGCGGTAATGTCGCCAGGCGTCAAGCGCTCGATCAGCGCTGCCGAGTCGATAAGGGCGCCACGGGAGACGTTCACGAGCGCAGCGCCGGGCGGTATGCGCCGCAGCTCGGCCGCCCCGAGCATGTGGTGCGTCTTTGGCGTGAGGGGCGCCAGGCAGACGACCACGTCGGAGTCCGCGAGCACGAAGTCGAGGTTGGTGAGTAGGAAGCCGCAGGCGTCGGCAACGTCCTTGGAGATGTACGGATCGTAGACGCGCACGTCGCAACGGAACGGCCGTAGCAGCTCGAGCAGTCGCCGCCCGATGATGCCGCAGCCGATCAGTCCCACCCGTTTGCCGGTGAGCTCGCCGCGGACGTAGCCAAGGTCGGCGTGTGGTCGCTGGTACGGCTCGCCGCCGATCATGTGTCGGAACTGCTCGCCGGCGTTGCGTAAGGCGATCAGCGTCATCGCCAGCGCCCACTCCGCTACCGGATAGGACGAGGCGTTCGTGGTGTCGGTGACCCTGATCTCTCGCTTCGCTGCCGCCGCGACATCGATGCGAGCTCCGAAGCGGTCGCCTTCCATCTCGCCGATCAGCCGCAGGCGTGGCGCCGCAGCCATGATATCCTCAGTGATCGTTGGACTGCCGTTGCACACGACCAGGGCATCGACGGCTGCAACGGCGGCCTGGAGCCGCGCGGTCTCCTCGGGCGCCTCAGCTGATGCACCATAGAGGCCGCCACGGGCGTTAGGCGCCGCCATTGGCAGCCACTCCCAGTCGGCAAAGCCTCCCAAGCGCCGAAGCTCATCGTCAGTGATACGAGCCTGGCGTACCATCTCGTTACACACGATGAGCACGAAAGGACGGGAGCTCGTGGGCATTTCCTCACCTTGTTTCCGCTGTGACGAGGGGGACCTGCCCACTTGGCGCACGTCCCGAGAAGCCAAGCCTACGCCACGTAGATTCTAATTGGTTGTCCTTTGCTACCATAAGCTGGGCGGCGCGCAAGCCGCCGGCTGGAAGAGCAGTGAGATAGGGAGAGTCGTGTGGCACAGCGCCTGAATCGCGTGATCGGCCTGATCGAGCAGGGCGGCGTCGCCTTTGGACCATTTGCGCAGGCCGGTTCCATTCCCGACGCGGTGTGGATCGCCTCGACATCCTACGATGCCGTCGTCTACGAGATGGAACACGCCGCCTTCGACCTCACCGCGCTGCGCGTCTCGCTGCAGTTCATGCTGGACCGGCGTCAGATCCTGGAGTCTGGCGCCCTGGCGCCTGCTGTGGCGCCGTTCGTCCGTATCCCCAACAACGGTCGGGAGCGCGTGGAGTGGATTGTCAAACAGGTGCTTGATCTGGGGGTCTACGGCATCGTGTTCCCCATGATCAACACGGCGGACGACGCGCTCCACGCGCTCAGCGCCTGCCGCTATGTCCAGGCGAAGGACGCGCCCGACCAGCAACCGATCGGCAGGCGCGGTCATGCGCCCGGAAACGCGATGCGCTACTGGGGCCTCAGTCAGCCGGACTATTACGATCGTGCCGACGTCTGGCCGCTGGACCCACAGGGAGAAATCCTGCCGCTGTTGCAGTGCGAAACCATTGAGGCGGTGACCAACCTGCCGGACATATTGCGTGTTGTGCCCAAGCCGGGCCTGATCCTGATCAGCGAGAGCGACCTCTCCGTCTCGATGGGCTACCGGGGGCAGCGCACCGCGGAGGTGGAGGCGGCGGTCCAGCGAGCGGCGGAGACCTGCCGCGCCGCTGGGGTCCCCTATGGCTCGCCGCAAGCCAACGCCGCGAACATGGAAAAGCGCATTGCCGATGGGTTCCAGTTCCTGATGCCGGCTCCCGGCCGCGACTTGTCCGCCCTGGAGGTTGGCCGTCGGCTCGCCAAGCGGTAGGTCCGGCGCGGTGTATAATTGCACCCACATCCGCGCTGTTTATTCGTCTCGTGCCGCCGGACCTTCCGGACGCTGGCGACATGTGCGCTGGACGGGCGAGCGTGGACTGAAAGGATGCGAGCATGGCAGGGTTGGTACGAAGCTCTCCTTGGCGGCGGCGTCAATTTCTCGGTTTGGCCTTTGGTTCACTAGGGTCGTTGGCGTTGCTGGCAGCCTGCGGCGGTTCCGCGGCGCCGACGGCGGCCAACACGACCGCTTCAAGCGTTGCATCGGCGTCTTCCGCGCCGGCCACGAGCGCCTCCTCGTCGGCCGCCAACAGCGCGACCAGCGCGGCGCCGGCGCCAACGTCCACTCCGGTTGCTCAGGGCTCCGCCCAGGCGAAGGGGGTCACGATCACCCTGAGCTATCGCGGGGGCAACGAGCCCTACTTCGCCGAACGCGCCAAAGCGTTCAGCGCAGCCAACCCCGACATCGCCATCGACAAGCGCCCCTTCGCCGGCAGCAACACGGACTATTACCCCAAGCTCACCACGGCGTTGGCATCGGGTACGGCCGACGACGTGTTCTGGGTCAGCACCGGCTTCGGCAACTACCAGTTGTACGCCTGGAACAAGCAGCTCATCGGCGTGGACGACTTGCTCAAGGCCAACAAGGTCGACATGAGCCAGTGGTTCAAGGCGGCGATCGATACGCTTACGCTGGACGGCAAGCTCTACGCCCTGCCCTGGGGCATGCATCCCGACGAGATCGGCCTCTACTACAACAAGGAGCTGTTGCAGAAGAACGGCGTCGAGCCGCCCGGCGTGAATAGCGAGACCTACGACAGCCTGGCGACCAAGTCGGTCAAGCTCACGTCCAGGGCGGGCGATACGACCAGCGTGTGGGGAATCTATACCGCCGTGGGCGCGTACTCCACCGGCCTGATCTCCTACGTGCGCTCGTTCGGCGGCGACTTCATGACGCCGGATAAGAAACAACCGGCGATTGATTCACCGCAAGCGATGGCGGCGCTGCAGTGGCTCTCCGACTTGCGGGTCAAGCAGCGCAGCAACCCGCGCGCCTCCGACAAGCTGGCCACCAACAACAGCATGGAAGACACCTTCGTCTCCGGCAACATCGCGATGTTCAACGGCGGCGTCTGGGAGATGGCCCTGCTGGATAAGATCAAGGGTCACTTCACGATGGAGATGAGCTTGATTCCCAAGGGGCCCACCGGTATCCGCGGCTCGATGGCGCACGTCGACACCATCTCCGGCTATGCGCAGGGCAAGCATCAGGACGAAGCGTTCAAGCTGATCGAGTTCCTCACCAACACGGAGAGCGGTGTCCAAAACGCCCTCGTCAACTCCTTCTTCGGCGCCCGTCCGGAGGTGTGGGCCGACCCACGGCCCAAGCAGAAGTATGGCCCGATGGTCGACACCTGGAGCCTCGGGACTCAAGCCAGCATGGCGCTGGATGAACCATACAACTTCCGCCTGGTCGAGCTGAATGACGCCATGGACAAGGCGCTTGGTCCGCTATGGAATGGCGATACCACCCCGAGCGGCGTGGCGCCGACGGTGATCGCCGCGATGAACGCCGTGCTCTCCAAACCGCGCGGGTAGGTCATTTCTGGTGGGCAGCCTTCGCCGTTGCTCCGTTGGCGCACTACAATGCGACTGCGTCAAAGTGAAGGATACGCTGTGCAATTGTTGCTTTACCCTGATCCCGGTCAGCGATGGAGGGAGGCCCTGGCGGGGGCTGCTCCAAATGTGGAATTGCTGGTCGCCGGCGCGGAGGCGAAGGCGGTCGAGCTCGCTCCGGGCGCTGATGCCCTCTACGGCCAGATTACCCCGCGCATCCTGGCCGCGGCCAGTAGGTTGCGCTGGGTCCAGGCGCCCATGGCTGGTCTCGAACGCTATATGTTTCTGGAGCTGATTTCGAGCGAGGTCGTGTTGACCAACGCTCGCGGCATCTACAGCGACGTGATTGCCGATCACGTGTTCAGCTATATGCTGGCCTTCGCGCGGGACTTGCCCCACCTCATCAAGTGTCAGATGGAGCGTCGCTGGATTCCCGAGCGGGAGGTGCGCACGTTCCAACTGCAAGGGCTGACCGCCGGCATCATCGGTTTCGGCGGTATCGGCTCGGAAGTGGCGCGCCGGGCCCTCTGCATCGGCATGCGCGTGCTGGCCGTCGATCCGGCGCCGCACGCCACGCTGCCGGAGGTCGAAGTCTGGGGACCAGAGCGACTGGAGGAGCTGCTCAGCGCGTCCGATTTCGTCGTCGCTTGCGCGCCGGAGACACCGGAGACTCGCCGCCTCGTCGACGCGGGACGATTCGCCCAGATGCGACGCGGCGCCCGCTTCATCAACGTCGGCCGTGGCCAGGTCGTGGAGCTCCCCGCGCTCACGGCGGCGCTGCAGCGCGGCCACCTGGCCGGAGCGGCGCTCGACGTGTACGAGACCGAGCCGCTCCCGTCCGACCACGCGCTGTGGGGCATGGACAACGTCATCCTCACGCCGCACAGCGCCGCCTACGGCGTGCCCGTGGTGGAGCGCCGCCTCGCCCTCGTCGTGGAGAACGTCCGCCGTTTCGCCGCCGGAGAGCCGTTGCTGAACGTCGTGGACAAGGAGCGCTGGAGCTGACCGGCCCCGAGCGCATCATCCCCCGAGTGACAGGACCAGCGCCACGGCGAGCAACGCGAAGGCGACGCAGTTGTAGCAGAGGTGGTAGACCGTCGAACGGGCCACGCCACCCAGGAAATACTGGCGCGTGAACCAGAGGCCGCCGATGCTGAGGGCTAGCGCGACCGCGAGCGGGACGCCGACCAGCATGTGGACCAGGCCGAAGGCCAGGCTGCGCCAAATGCCGTCCTTCCAGCTCCGTGTGCCACGCCGAAACGTCTGCTCCTCCATTTCCGCGAGGCGCGGCAGCACCAGCGCCAGCAACGCCAAGAAAGGGATCGCCAGGATGGGATAACTTAACGGCGCCGTTAAGATGTTCCCACCGGCGCCGTCCTGCCCCGCCTGGGTCGCGACCACGGCCCACCAGCCCCAGTTCAGCACCGGATTCTGCAGCGCGAGCACTGCGACGCTCTGCAGCACGACGCCCGGCCGGATCGACCGGTACCAGCGCAGGCTGCCCGACGACCGGCCTTGCCAGGCGGTGAGGGCCAGACTGGCGACGACGTAGACGGTCACCGGCAACGTGCTCTTGAGGAGCACCGCGGCTTCCACTGCGACCAACAGAACCAGCACTCCGGCCATGTGCGTTCAGCGTACCACCGGGGCACTGGCCGAGCTGTGCGCGATGCCAGGGTATAGTAGGTACGGACAGCTACGCGTTGTTGAGGAGTCCGCTTTGCCGGCGTGGGCGCAACAAGCCGTCACGACCTTCGGCTACGCGGCCATTTTTGTTCTGGTCGCTGTCGAAGGACTGGGCATCCCCCTGCCCGGGGAGACAGCGCTACTCGTGGGTGCGGCCTTCGCCGGCGCCGGCCGGTTTGACATCCGGCTCGTCATCGGGCTGGCGGCTCTGGCGGCGACGCTCGGCGACACCGCCGGCTATCTGATCGGTCGTCGCTGGGGGCGCCAGCTCGTCGACCGTTGGGGCCCTCGCATTGGGCTCACTGCCAATAGGGTTGCCGTGGTGGATCGCTTCTTCCAGCGGTTCGGCGTCCTCGCCGTGTTTTTTGGTCGTTACCAGGCCCTCCTCCGTACGTACATAGGGCTGTTTGCCGGCATGGCGCGAATGCCGTTCGCGACGTTTGTGCTGGTGCGCACGGCGTCTTGTATCGTTTGGGCGCTGATTTTTGGGTTGATCGCCTACTATCTGGGTCAACAGTGGTCGCTGGTGGAGAGCATCCTGGGCAAGTTCGGCGTCGTCTCAGTGCTCGCCGGTATCGCGCTTGCCGGTCTGGCCGCCGGCCTCGTGGTGCTCCGCCGCACGAGCTCGCCCAAGGCGCTGTGATGGCCGGTCGGTATGGACGCGGACTCACGCTCGCAGTCGGCCAATCGGGGGGCGGGACTCCCGTCATCAACGCCAGCCTGGCCGGGGTGGTCAGCCAGGCGCAGCGCCTTGGCATCCGGCGCATCCTTGGCATGGTCCATGGCCTGCGCGGTTTGCTCGACGAGCAGTTTCTCGACCTGTCAGCGCAATCGCCCGACGCCCTCGCGTTGCTGGCGGATACGCCCTCAGCGGCGCTCGGTCTCTGCCGCTTCAAGATCGATCCCGACCAGGCCGATCAGGTAGTCGCCATCCTCCGGAAATGGCAGGTCGACGCCTTCCTGTACATCGGCGGGAACGACTCTGCCGCGACGACGCGCAGCGTCGCGGTAGCGGCCAGCGACGCGCGGTACGACCTGGCGTGCCTGGCCATCCCCAAGACCATCGACAACGACCTGGTCGTCACCGACCATACCCCCGGCTACGGCAGCGCCGCCCGCCTGGTAGCAAGCCTCAGCAGAGACCTGGCGTTGGACGCGGCGGCGATGCGGCACGAGGAGCAAGTGCGCATTCTGGAGGTGTATGGTCGCGATACGGGCTGGCTCGCCGCCGCCAGTACGCTGGGCCAGCTCCAGCGTGACGCGCCGCACATCGTGCTCGTGCCGGAGCGCCCGTTTGATGCGGACCATTTCCTGGCCGGCGTCGAACGCCACGTCGCGCGGGCCGGCTACTGCACGGTCGTCGCCGGCGAAATGTTGCGTGACAGGACAGGCGCGCTCGTCGGCAGCAACCGCGCCGATCACCACGACGCCTTTGGTCATGCCGAGACGCGCCGCCCCGGCGCCTTTCTGCGCGATCTCGTCCAGCGGCGGCTTGGGATTCGGGCGAAGGACGACCGGCCCGGCTCGGTCCAGAAGGTTGCCGGCGACCTGGCATCGACGGTGGACCGGGCCGAGGCGTTTGCCCTCGGTCAAGAGGCGGTGCGGGCCGTGCTCGCCGGCCAATCGGATTGCATGGTCACGCTGGAACGCGTGGCCGATCAGCCCTACGCCTGCGGCTACGGCCGCGCCCCGCTAACAATGGTAGCCGGCAATGTAAAGGCGTTGCCTGAGGAGTACCTTGATGCGCAGGGTCAGCCAACCGCAGCCTTCCGACGCTACGCGATCCCGCTGATCGGCGAGCCACTGCCGCCGCGCGCGGTGCTCACCCTGCCGCTCGCGGCGGCGCCGTGCCGATGAGCCGGCTGGCCGTGCTCGGCGCGGGGAGCTGGGGAACCGTCCTGGCGGCGGTGTTCGCCCATCACGGGCACGACGTGGCGCTCTGGTGTCGTTCCGCCGAACATGCCGCGACCATGGCCGCGACAAGGCGCAGTGCCAGAGCGGCGCCGGAGCTGAGATTGCCACCGAATGTCGTGGCCACGGCATCGCTCAGCCAGGCGCTCGACGGCGCGGAGGTGGTCCTGTTCGCCTTGCCGACCGACGCGATGCGCGTGGTCGCCGAGACGGTGGTCCCCTTCCTTGCTCCGCACGCGGCGCTGCTCTCTTGCGCCAAGGGATTCGAACGGGAGAGCGGCCTGCGCATGACCGAGCTGCTGGCGCAGGTTATCCCGTCGGCGGTCGATCGCGTCGCTGCCCTGTCCGGTCCCAACCTGGCCGCGGAGATCGCGGCGGGACATCCCGCCGCCTCAGTCATCGCCTGCGCCGATCGCCGCCTGGGACTACAATTGCAGCAATTGCTTTCCAGCCCCCAGCTTCGCTTGTACACCAACGTGGACGTGCTCGGTGTGGAATACGCGGGCGCGCTGAAGAACTGCATGGCCATTGCCGCGGGGGTCGCCGACGGCCTCAAGATGGGCGTCAACACGCGCTCCGCCCTGGTGACACGAGGGCTGGCCGAGATGACCAGACTCGGCACAGCGGCCGGAGCCCAGCCGCTCACCTTTGCCGGCCTGGCCGGCCTTGGCGACCTCATCGCCACCTGCTCGAGTCCACTCAGCCGCAATTATCAGGTGGGATTGCGCCTCGCCGGCGGCGAGACGTGGCCGCGCATCGTCGCGGACTTGGGACACGTGGCGGAAGGAGTCAACACCACGGTGGTCGCGCGAGGGCTGGCAAGCCGCTATGCCGTGCGGACGCCGATTATCGACCGTGCCTACGAGGTGTTGTTTGAAAATCGCTCGGTGTCGGCGGCACTGGGGGACCTTGTCACCGGTGCGCCACGCGACGAGCTGCTGGAGCTCCATCAGGTGACCGCGTGAAGCGCGTCCCCAGCTCGGCGGCGCTGCGCTTTGTCGTTCTAGCGCTTGTCCTGGTGTTGGCGGCCGCGGTGGTGCAGTTGGCCCAGCGCTATTTCACCTACGGCATCGCGTACGGCGTCAGCTCCCTTCAGGTGTACCCCAACCTGCCGCTGAATCGTTACGGCGCCAACACCAAGCTGGAGGACGATGTCTACGACTGGCAGCTCCAGCGCGACTTCGCCGCTCTCAAGGCCGGAGGGTTCGGCTGGGCGCGCCAGGAGTTTTTGTGGGACCAGGTCGAGCCGGATCGCAAGGGCAATCACTACGACGCCAAGAATCAGGTTGACGCTTGGGCCAAGTGGGACCGTATTGTCAACACGGCCCAGCAGAACGGCATCCAGTTGATCGTCCGACTTGATTACGCGCCCGCATGGGCCGCCGCCGGCAATGCCGACGCCGGCAAATGTCCGGCATTCTGTCCGCCACCGAACAACCCGCAAGACTTCGCCGACTTCGCCGGTGCCGTGGCGGGCCGTTACAAGGGGAAGATCCACTACTACCAGGTCTGGAACGAGCCGAACTTGCAGCACGACTGGGCCGGACAGCCGATCTCGCCGGCGCGCTACACGGCCCTGCTCAAGGCCGGCTACGGGGCCATCAAGGCGGCCGATCCGGCAGCGGTGGTGCTGAGCGCCGCGCTGGCGCCGAACCGCGGCGACAGCCCGGACAACATGTCGGACCTGGCATTCCTGCGTGGCATGTACGCGGCCGGCGCCCAACCCTACTTCGACATCCTCGGCGCGCAAGCCTACGGCCTGGATCATCCTGCCTACGACCGTCAGCTCGGCCTGCGCTCGACCGACTTCCCCCGGGCGCTGTTACCGCAAACCGAGCCTTTCACCTTTGACCGGCCGGTGTTGCTGCACGAGATCATGCTGGCGAACCACGACGAGGCCAAACCGATCTGGATCTGCGAGTTCGGCTGGATGTCGCTGCCGGCGAACTGGCGGGGCAACCCGTCGCCTTGGGACAGGGTATCCGCCGCCGCCAGGCTGCAATACACGGCGCAGGTGTGGCAACGCGCGGCTGCGCAATGGCCGTGGATGGGGGTGCTCAACGTCTGGTATCTGCGCGAGCCGCTGACCACTGACCGGCGTGATCCGACGCCCTATTTCGCCATCATGCGCCCCGATTGGCAGCCGACCTCCGTCTACACTGCCATCGCCGCCCAAGCGAACGCCCCGCCGACAGCGCCAACCGGCCGGCAGCCGTCCGATTCTCCGGCGGCGACATATGGCCCCCACGGCTTCGCCGAGGCCTGGCGCACCGTGCAAGCTGGGGCCCAAACGGAGCGCGTTGCCGGCGCACCCGGCGCCAATATGTCCTTCCGCTTCGACGGCAACAACCTGTACCTGTACGTGGGGCGAGGCACAAGCGGCGGACGCGGCCGCCTGACCATCGACGGAATACCGTCGCTGGCCAACCTTCTGCCGGCCGACGACACCGGCAATCGCATCCTCGACACCTACGCAGCGGCGCCACAGCCGGTGGCGCCCGTGGAGGTCGCCAGCGGACTTCCCCAAGGGGTTCATCAGCTTGACCTGGAAGTGCTGCCGCCAGCGCCGGCGGCCGGCCCCGGCGGCTCGCGTCAAGGCAATGACGTCGCGCTCGCCGGCTTTGGCGTCACCATCGAGCAGCCTGCCCTCCGGAGCTATCTCAAGGCCGGTCTGGCCGCGGCGGCGGCGCTGCTACTGCTGTGGCCAGCCACCAACCTGGCGCGCCGGCTGACGCGGGCGACAGTGCGAACGGGCGAGGGGGCACACGGGCGATTCGGGGACCGGCAAGCGAGCGGTCACGGAGCGCGGGCGTCCCGCCCGCCCGGTGCGCGCCACCAACCAGGAATGCTCCTCGGCGAGACGACGCTCCCATCCCCCGACAGGACCGGGGCGGGCGGGACGCCCGCGCTCCGTGAATCCCAATGGCCGCGCATTTCAGTTCCGCTCCTCAAGGTGGCGTCCGCGGACTTTCGCCTTCCGCCCCTGTTCGCTAACGGTGTCAGATCCCGGTTGACAGGAGACTGGCCAATCCTGGCGCTCTGGATCGCCGCTCTGGCCCTGTTCTACCTGCCTGCCCGTTTGACGCCCACGGCTGCCGGCGCGGCGGTGCTGCTGGCGCTGGCGTTGGCTCGCCCGGATCTGGGCGTGCTGCTGGCGCCCGCCGCAGCGCCGCTGGAGTTCCTGCCCAAGCACGTGGGCAGTCTGCAACTCTCGCTGCTGGAAACGCTGATAGGGCTCTGCACGCTAGGCTGGGTCGCGCGCTGCTATTGGGAGCGGCGGCTGTTACTCCCTCGCGGGCCGTTCACGCCGCTGGCGCTCTCGCTGCTCGTGGTGGGGCTGATCTCACTGGCGGCGTCGACCTATCCTCGCTACAGTCTGCGCGATTACCGCCAGGTCATCGTGGAGCCGGTGCTGTATTTCCTGATCGCCACGGCGCTCGTCTCGCCCTCGAGAATCTGGCGGCTGATTGGCATTGCCGTCGCAGCGGGCGTCGCCGTTGCCATCGCCGGACTGGCCGGCTACCTGCTGCATCGCGGGGTCATCGCCGCGGAAGGCGTGCGCCGTCTGGCCGGACTCTACCCGTCTCCCGACAACCTGGCGCTGTACTTGGATCGACCGCTCGCGCTCGCCGGTGGCGTGGCGCTGTGGACGTCCGGCCGGCGCCGTAACCTGTACGTGCTGGCCTGCTTGCCGATGGCAGCGGCGATCCTGCTCACCTTTACCAAAGGGGCCTGGGTGGCCATCCTGGCAACCTGCGCGCTCGCCGGCTTGCTAGTGAGCTGGAAGTTGGTACTTGCCGCGCTCGGCGGCGCGGCGGTGATTGTGGCCGCCGCGCTGGCGACGCAGGTCAGGCGGCTAGTGACCCTCTTCCAGTTCGGCGCGGGAAGCACGACCGGACGCCGCCTGCTCCTGTGGCGCTCGGCCTGGCATATGGCGCGGACGCACCCGCTGCAGGGGATCGGGCTGGACAACTTCCTCTATCAGTACCAGCGCTATCGCCTGCCCGGCGCCGAGAGCGAGCCGTTCCTGTCCCATCCCCACAACCTCATCCTCGACTTCTGGCTGAGTCTGGGCCTGCTCGGCCTGCTCTGGCTTGGATGGGCGCTGCTCACCATCGCCACGGTGGCGCGTCGTCTGATAGGCGAGGGGGATCAGGAGATGCGGGCGTTGGCTCTCGGTCTCACTGCCAGCCTGGTGGTGGCGGCAATTCACGGCCTCGTCGATAATTCCTACTTCTTGCCGGACCTCGCGGTACTCTTTTGGTTGTCGCTGGCCGGTCTGCAGCTCTTGGCGGGACGTGACGCGCGTGCAGGGGTACGCTGCGAGGAGGAAGGATCAACTTGATGCGTGCAATTGTGGCCGGGGGTGCGGGATTCGTAGGCTCGCATCTCTGTGACGCGCTCCTCGGAGAGGGCTTCGAGGTGCTGTGCCTCGACAATCTGGTCACCGGCCACGCCCGAAACATCGCCCACTTGCGCGACCAGCCTCGCTTCAGCTACCAGCGGCACGACGTGTGTGAGCCGTTCGCCGCGCAGGCGGATTGGGTATTTCAACTCGCGAGTCCGGCCAGCCCGCCGCGCTACCTGGAGCGTCCCGTCGAAACGCTCATGGTGAACGCGGTCGGCACGAAGAACCTGCTCGATCTGGCGCTGGCGAGTAACGCGCGCTTCCTCATCGCTTCGACCTCCGAGGTCTATGGCGACCCGGAGGTCCATCCCCAGCCGGAGAGCTACCGCGGCAGCGTTAGTTGTACCGGCCCGCGGAGCTGCTACGACGAAGGCAAGCGCTTTGGTGAGGCGCTGGCGATGGCATACTATCGCAAGCATGATCTGGACGTCCGAATCATCCGCATATTCAACACCTATGGCCCACGGCTAGATCCTGGAGATGGTCGCGTCGTATCGAACTTCCTCGCACAAGTCGTCCGTGGAGAATCGCTAACGATTTACGGCAGTGGCGAGCAGACGCGCAGTTTCTGCTACGTGTCGGACCTTGTCGCCGGCATCTTGGCGGTCATGCGGCACGAAGCCGCGCGTGGGGAGGTCTTCAACCTGGGCAACCCGGCGGAGATCACCATGCGCGAGCTCGAGCAGACCATCCAGAGGGTGCTCGGCACACAGCTACCGGTCACCTTTGCGCCGTTGCCGGAAGACGACCCCAAGCGCCGCAAGCCGGACATTACTAAAGCGCGTTCGACCTTGGGCTGGGAGCCAAAGGTGCCGCTGCTCGACGGGCTGGGCCAGACCGCGGAGTGGTTCCAACGCGAGCTCGCTGCTGCCAGGCCAGCGGCGCGTACTGCCAACTAGCACGGCTGCATCGCACTGACAGAAGGGACGGTAGGCTATCACCGCAACCGAAGGAGAGCTCAGTCTTAACCCTGGTGCGGGGTCGACCGCGCCCGCGGCGCCGGCCATCGCCAGTCCGCCGATCACGCCGGAAAAGGGACTGGATCTCAAGCGGCGCTTTCTCAATCTGCGCACACTGTTTTCCTTTCTAATCGCCGCCCTTACGCTGTTCACGCTGATCAAGGCCTGGGGGGTCAACTTTTCCGCGACGCTGACGGCCATGAGCCACGTGCATGTAGGCGTCTACGCCGTCGCCTTCCTTGTTTATGCGCTGACGTTTCCGATCCGTGGCAAACGCTGGCAGCTTCTCCTTCACAATGTCGGCCTGGATGCCAAGGTAAGCGCCCTGACCCAGACGATTTTCCTCTCCTGGTTCGTCAACTGCGTCGCGCCGTTCAAGCTGGGCGACTTCTATCGCGGCTATCTCATGCGCAAGAATGAGCGACTGCCGCTGACCAGCACGCTGGGCACGATCTTCTCCGAGCGCATCATCGACTCCGGAGCGCTCTTCGTCGTGCTCCTGACCGGGCTCGCGCTGAGCGCCAGCTTTATGGCGCCGGGTCACACGAGGGCAATCATCGTCGGCGCCGGACTCTTCATGGCCGCCTTGATCGTGCTGCTGGCGGTGATGCACTGGCATGGCGCCAGGATCGTGCGCTTCTTTCCCGCGCGCATCCAGGAGATCTACCACGGCTTCGCCGAGGGGGCGTTCGCTTCCTTCAAACAAATGCCCCTGGTGGCGCTCCTCACTTTCGCTGCCTGGGCCTGTGAAATTGGCCGGCTCTACATCGTGACGCGGGCGCTGGGCGTGCATGTGCCCTTTCCCGGCATTCTCGTCGTGCTGAGCGGCGCCTCCCTCCTGCTCACCGTGCCCACCCCCGGCGGGCTCGGCGCAGTGGAGACCGGGCTGGCCGGCTTGCTGGCCCTCTTCGGTGTGAACAAGGAGCTCGCCCTGGCGGTAGCTCTGTTGGATCGCGTCATAAGCTATTGGGCGCTGGTGATCATTGGCCTCCCCACCTATCTGTTCAGCAAGAGGACAAGGTAGCGATCAGCTTTCAGCTATCAGCCGTCAGCAATCAGCTTGATTCGTCCTGAGGACGCCGTTGCGGTCTCAACAGTGGCAGGGAGATAGGTGGCAGATGCTAGCGCAGTTTGTCGGCGGTTGCCGTGGCCGCGGACCGAGAGCTGATCGCTGAAAGCTGAAAGCTGATAGCTCGTAACCGGGTCGCCATTGACGTCACGGCCGCGATTCACCAGGGCGGCGGCATCGGCCGCTACACGCGCTGCCTGGTCGAGGCGCTCGCCCACTTGGATCCGCCGTACCGGCTGACGCTATTTTGGGCGGCTGCTCCCGGGGAGGAGATCCCCGCCTGGCTGCTGCAACTCCCTAACGTGCGACTGCGGCGCATACCGCTGCCGGAGCGCTTAGCCACGATCCTCTGGCAGCGGGCGCGCGTCCCTTTGCCCGTGGAGGCGCTCATCGGGCGTCAGGACCTCTGCCATTTCCCCGACTTTGTGATGCCGCCGGTATGGCGAGCCAGGACGGTGCTGACGGTCCACGACCTGTCCTTCCGGCGAGTGCCCGAGGCGGCCGACCCCGGCCTGGGCCGCTTTCTCAATAGGGCGGTACCGCGCTCCGTTTGGGGCGCCGACCTTGTGCTGGCGGACTCCGTGGCGACCCAACGCGACATCGTCGAGCTGCTCGGCGCCAAGGAGGCGAAGACCGCCGTCCTCTACTCCGGCGTCGGCGCGGAGTTTGATCGAAACTATCGCGCCGCCGAGCTTGACGCCGTGCGCCAGCGCTATCATCTGCCCGACCGGTTCATCCTGAGCTTGGGGACCTTGCAGCCGCGTAAGAACTACGGCCGGCTCATCCAGGCGTTCGGCAGGCTGTGCGTGCAACCTGCCTTCGACTGGCATCTGGTGATCGCCGGACGGCCGGGCTGGTTGTATGGCGACTTATCAACGCTCGTTGCCAAGCTGGGCCTGGAATCGCGCGTACATGTCGTGACGAACGCGTCGGACGCGGATTTGCCCGCCCTCTACACTCTGGCCGGCGCCTTCGTGCTCCTGTCGCTCTACGAAGGCTTCGGCATCCCGCCCTTGGAAGCGATGGCCCGCGGCACGCCCGTCCTGGTGTCGAACGTCTCTTCGTTGCCGGAGGTCGTCGGTGACGCCGGACTGCAGGTAGACCCGCTTGATCTCGACGCGATCACCCAACAGATACGACGGCTGCTCGACGATACTGAGCTGCGCCGGAACCTCGTTACGCGGGGTACGGCCCGCGCCGCCACCTTTACCTGGGCACGAGCCGCTCAGCGCCTCGTGCAACTGTACGATCAAACGCTTCGCAGTACGCCGGCGTCCGAGTGATTCCAGAGCCAAAGTTACAGAGGTTCCCTATGCTAGGGGGTCCCTCCCCTGTCATCCTGAGCGGAGCGAAGGACCCCTGGCAAGCCAGGCTAGCCGACTTACGGGTCCGCGCAGCGGCGACGATCATGCCAGGGGTCCTTCGCTCCGCTCAGGATGACATTGAGAAGCCACCTCGACTTCGTGGAAGCGAGACCAAATGAGAATTGCTTTCAACGCCCTCTTTCTGCAAAATCCGAATACGGGGAGTGGGCAGTATGCCCGGCATTTGCTGCTGGCCCTTCGCAGTGTCGCCCCCGAGCTGGACATAACGCTACTCGGCGCTCCACCACCGTTCGCCGGACGGGGCCTGCTGGCCCCTCAGGCCGGCTCGCGCACGGAAAACGTGACCAAGTTGCTGTGGGAGCAGGCAGCCGTGCCGTTGCTGGCGGGGCGACTCAAGGCCGACCTGCTGCACGTTCCTTATTGGGCGCCGCCGCTGGTTTTGGCAACTCCGGTGGTGACGACGATTCACGATGTCATACCCGCCTTATTACCCGACTATGCCGGCGGCTCGCTCGTGCAAGCCTACACGCGATTGGTCACGCTCACGGCACGGCAATCGCGGCGCGTCATCGTCGATTCGGAGTGCTCGGCGCGCGACCTGGTCCGCCTGCTCGGCGTCCCCACAAGCCGTGTCGACGTGGTCCCGCTGGCTGCCGACCCGGCCCTACAGCCAGTGGACCGGGCAGTGGCACGTGAGGAATGCGAGCGCCGCTGGGGTCTTGATACCCCATTCCTTCTCTACGCGGGCGGCAATGACATTCGCAAGAACGTTCCCGCCCTGCTACACGCCTGGTCGATAGCCGCGCCGCGCCTGCTCGGCCACGCGTTCGTACTGGCAGGGGCAATGCCGAGCCGTCCCCCCTTCTTCCCGGACCTCCGGCGGCTGGCCGCCGAGCTGCAGCTACATCGCCTGCGGTTCTTGGGCGACTATAAAGAGGAAGACAAACGCCTCCTGCTCGCCGCCTGCGACGCCTTCTGCTGGCCGTCCCGCTACGAGGGCTTCGGCCTGCCGCCGCTGGAAGCGATGCAAGTGGGCGCGCCAGTGATCTGTAGCAACGCGTCCTCGATGCCGGAGGTGGTCGGCGATGCGGCCCGACTGTTCGCTCCCGACGATGTCGCCGGGCTGGCAGCGGCGATGGTTGCCGTGGGTGGCAACGGGACGTCGCAGAGCATGCTTCGGGAGGCTGGCCTGGCCAGGTCTGCCCAGTTCACCTGGGAGCGCACCGCCGCGCTCACAGTCGCGGCCTATCGGCGGGCGCTCGATCGCTAGCCGGTCGGCAAGCCCACGGCGGCCCCGGCTGGTGCAGAGTCGGCCCCCGGCCCCCAATTCTAGGAGAGAACCAACCGACGATTGGGTTGGTGTGGCACCTTGGCGCATGCCATGCGCCCCTACCCGCCGCCCACCCACGGTAGGGGCGTACGGCGTACGCCCGCCCATGACCGCAAGAGACACCGTCGCCTACGGCAAAGAGCATTCGGGGGCCAGCCACCCGGCCAGCCGTCGTCGCGCCGCCTGCCTGGCACAGAACGTGCTGAATGGCACGTGAACCTGGCGGCACGACGCACGGAGACGCTGGAGGGCCGGGCCGGTGGAAGGGCGTGGTGGACCTGTGGATGTCGAACCCATTCGCGTGGTCGTTGCCGACAGTCAGTCCCTGATTCGCAAAGGCATCTGCGCCACCCTTGCGGCCGAGACGGACATCCAGGTGGTCGAGGACGCCGCGGACGGCGCGGCAGCAGTGCGGTTGGTGGAGACGCTGCTACCGGACGTGGTCGTGCTGGACCCGGAACTCCCCTTGCTCTCTGGCCTAGAGGTTACTCGGCGGCTGAAGGCGAGGGGCCTGCCCGTGCGGGTCGTGGCCTTGCTCGCCTGCGTCGAGCCCAGCGACATCCTGGCATTGCTCCTCAGCGGCGTATCCGGTTGCATGCTGAAGGAACACGCGGCGGCCAATCTGGCAGCCGCCATTCGCGAGGTGGCGCGCGGCCGTCACGTCTGGCTCGGCCCGGCGGTGCAGGCGACGGTCGTCTCGTTGCTATGCTGCCAGCATGCGCCGAGAGGGCCGAGGGCCGCCATCTTGACACCCTACCGGCGCGAGGTGTTGCAGTTGGTGGCGGGCGGCTACTCCAATCAGCAGGTCGCAGAGGCCCTCAACATCAGCACCAAGACAGTGAAGAACCACCTCACCCGCATCTACGCCACATTGGGCGTACACGGTCGCCACGAGGCGGCGGAAGCAGCGCGTAGGGAGGGACTCGTGCCGCAGGCCAGCAGACGGCGGACGTAAGTCGCTCGTCAGCGGCGCCGCGGGCACCGGGGCTATTGTCCCTCTGTACGAGCCGGTCTCGCCGCCCGCGTCCCTCCTCTCCGCGCCGGAGAGGAGGGCAGGTGGTGAGGTCCCCCGGCGCGGCCCGACCGGCGGTACTTGCAGTCTGTCATGAGCTCCTCCGGCAAGGACATGCCATGCCCATTCGGTTCCCCTCCGGCAAACTCGCTTGTTCATACACCTACTGAGGTCCCGGCCGGCATAGGACCCATGGCCCATTGATCGAGGCTGACGAGCGCCGTATAGTTGAGGCGCTTAATCCAGTCCGGCGTTCGCGGCGCCCGAGGGGGCGACCGCCCGACTGACTGGATCGCCCATACCGTCCGCTTTGCTATCGGCATGGCACGGGCCGAGCGTCGCCGTTGCGCTGGTCCGGGTCGGCGTCGTTTGCTCGCGAGTCCGGGAGGCGGCTCGACGGAACCGCGGTGAGGTTCCATCATCGCGTCGCGTCCGTATTTTCGCGCTCGCGCCTCTGGTCCCTGCCGAACCGGTGGGGAGAGGCGTGATAGGGTCCCCTGCCATGATCTGACGGGGGAAAGAAGGGAAGGGGTCATGGCTCGCTCAGGCTTCGCTCGCTGGCTCCGGGTCCTGGTCGTGGCCCAGCTCATGGTGGCCCTGCTCGGGCTCGTGCCCGGGGCGGCGGGGACGATTCCTCAGGCCGGCGCGGCCGGCGCGCCACCTCCGGTGGTCGGGGCGCCGCCCGCGGCCAAGCAGGTACCGACCGCCAAGGCGGAGGTGGTGGGCAGGCGCACGCGCACCAGCCGCACCTACGCCAACAGTAACGGCACTTTCAGCACCGTCTACTATGCCGGCTCGATGAACTACCAGGACGCCAACGGCGCCTGGCAGCCGATCGACAACACCCTCGTCAAGGACAGCGCGGCCGGCTTCGCCTACACCAACCGCGCCAACCGCTACCGCGTCCACCTGCCCGCCAGCGTGGGCGGCCCACTCAAAGTGGAGCTGGGCAATGTCTCGGTCAGCACGACGCTGCTGGGCGCGAGCGGCGGCGCGGTAGCCACGATCGGCGGCGCGGCCCTCCCCGGCGGCGCCAAGCTCCCCGCCAGCGCCCTCAGCTACCAGAACGTGCTGCCCGGCGTGACGGTGGCTTACGCCGCCGCCAGCGACGCGGTGGAGGAGGACCTGGTGCTGGCCGGCCCCACGGCCACGGCGACGTTCACCTACGCCCTCGCGACGACCGGCCTGACCGCCCGCGCCAATCCCCGCGGCGGCATTGACCTCGTGGACGGCAAGGGCGGCGTGCCGCTGGCCTTCGCCGCGCCCTCCATGGTGGACAAGCGTGGCCGGCGCACCAGCGCCGTGACGCTCACGCTGGGGCAGGGTCCGGCTGGCCAAACGATCACCCTGGCCGCCGACCCCAGGTGGCTGGCCGACCCGACGCGGGCCTTCCCCGTGACCATCGACCCGGTGATCGTCGTCATCGGGGGCGACGTGCAGGACTGCGACCTCGCCGCCGCGTACCCGACCACCAGCTTCTGCACCGACAGTTACCTGTTCGCGGGCATGTACCAGAGCCAACCCGACCATGGGCTGATCCAGTTCAGCGTGCCCCCCAACAACATCCAGATCCTGGGGACCGAGTTCAACCTCTACCTGTACGGCACCCTGAACGGGTCGGGCGCCACCACCACGCTCAACATGTACAAGGTCACGCAAGCCTGGACCACCGGCGCGACCTGGAACACCTACGATGGCGGCAATGGTTGGGCCTCGTCCGACGGCGACTACGACTCCACCGTGTCGGCGCAGGCAACGAACGTGGGTAGCACCCTGGGTACCTGGGTGAAGTTCCAGCTGCCGGCGCTAGGGATCGGCTGGGGCACGAGCACGATCGCCGACGACGGCGTGCTGATCAAGGAGGCGGCGGAGACCGGCAACGAGGACTACGAGTTCTGCCCGGGCGGCGGGCGCAACGTCACCAACGGCTGCACCGCCGCCCAGCAGCCCTACATGTACCTGGTGTGGACCAACCTCCTGGGCGAGCGGCCGTTCTACGCCCTGTCCGGCCACGGCCTGTCCGACCGCATGGGCATCTCGGTGAACCTCAATAACGGCAACCTGATCCTGCAGGCCCGCGACGTGGCCATCCGCGGCACGGGGCTGGACGCCGTGGTGGACCGCTCCTACCAGTCGCTGGACATCGGCTCGCAGGGAGTGGGGCAGCGCTGGGGACTGAGTCCGATGAACGCCGGGCTGTGGTTCGTGGATAACGGCCCCAGCCCCGGCTTCCTGCAGGTGGCAGGCAACTACTACGTGCCCTTCACCCAGGACCAGAGCGGCAACTTCCTCTCGCCGCCCGGGCTGGACACCACGCTGGTCAAGAACGGGGACGGGACCTACACGCTGACCTGGCACGCGACGGGCGAGCGCGACTACTTCGCGGCGGCCGGCTATCCGACCAGGAGCGTGGACAAGAACGGGAACACCATCAGCTACGGCTACGGCCCCAGCGGCTTCAACGCCATCACCGACACGCAGGGACGCCTGATCAGCCTCAGCTACGGGACCAACGGCGAGATCAACACCATCACCGACCCGGCCAACCGCACCTACCAGTACGGCTATGACGGCAGCGGCAACCTGACCCAGTACACCGACGCGGCGGGCAAGATCACCCGCTACGCCTATGACGGCAACAACAACCTGACCCAGATCACCGATCCCAACGGGAACGTGACCGTCATCGGGTACGACGGGAGCGTTAACGGCAAGGTGACCAGCATCACCTACGGGTCGGGCAGCCCAGTGGCGGCCACCTGGAGCTTTAGCTACAACCTGGCCGGCTTCCCCTACAACTTCTACACCACGGTGACCGACCCCAACAACCACCAGACGACCTACACCAGCGACCTCTTCGGCCGCCTGGAGCAGGTGACCGACGCCCTCGCCAACAACTTCCAGTACGCCTGGACGGCCGACAACCACCTGTCGCAGTACACCGACGCCAAGGGGCAGCCCTTCCGCTACGGCTACGACGCCAACAACAACCTGGCCTCGGTCCAGTTCCCCACGCCCGCCCACACCAGCGCCGTCTACGGCACGGTGGCCAACATCCCCTACTTCTTCGTGCCGACCAGCAGCACCGACGTCCAGGGCAACCAGACGACCTACGGCTACGACGGCAACGGCAACCTGACGCAGGTGCGCGACGCCCTGCCTGCCCAGAACACCTCTAACCTGTATTACAACGGCAACGGGACGGTGGACCACGCGGTGGACGCCCGCGGCAACACGACCGGCTTCGGCTACGACGGCCGCGGCAACCTAACCAGGATCACCCCGCCCGGCCCGATGAACCCGACGACGGTCGTGCCGGACAATCTCAGCCGCACCGGCAGCGTGACGGACGGCAACGGCCACCAGACGGCCTACAGCTACGACAACCTCGACCGCGTGACCGCGATCATCTACACCGGCTCGGGCCAGACCGGGGTCACCTACACCATCGACAACGACGGCAACGTGACCGCGATGCAGGATCCCATCAACAACACCGGCTACACCTACGACGCCCAGAACCGCCAGACCCAGAAGACCATCCTCGACGGCGGCGGCCACGGCTTCACCTACGGCTACGACAGCGTCGGCAACCTCACTAGCTTCACCGACAACGAGAGCGTCGCCGGGTACCTGTCGGTGACCTACGCCTACAACCAGGCGGACCTGGTGACCAGCCTAAGGGAGACCGGCTATACCACCACCTTCGGCTACGATCAGAACCATCGGCGCACCAGCACCACCTACCCCGACGGGGTGGTCATGAGCCAGACCTACGACAACAGCGGGCGGCTGACCAGCATCGCCGGCATGAACGGCGGGACCACACTGTCCAGCTTCGCCTACAGCTATGCCAATGGCGGCGCCGACACCATGCTGCCGCAGACCTACAGTGAGACGCTGATGAGCCCGAGCGGGAGCGTGGCCCAGGTGAATGGCGCCTTCACCTACGACCAGCTCAACCGCCAGACCAAGTGGCTGGTGACCAAGCAATCGGACGGGAGCACGGTCCACGACTACGTCTATGGCTACGACGGCAACTCCAACCGCACCCAGATCGTGGCGGACCCGGTGAACGCCCAGGGGCAGCTCGTCCCCGACCCCTCGCAGGGCACCTTGCACAGCAATGAGAGCGACCTCACTTTTAGCGCACCCAACGAAATCAGCCAGATCCAACCCTACGGGACTCAGGGGCAGCCGCTGACCCCGGCGGTCTACAGCTACGACCCGGCGGGCAACCAGACGGGCAACAACGGCGGGGGCACCGGCAAGCCGCTGACCATCAGCTACCTGCCGAACAACCAGACGCACAGCGCGAGCGACGTCAACCAGAACGCGGTGATCATGACCTGGCAGGGGCCGGACCAGCGGGAGCCGCTGCGCCGGGTCTGGACGGACCAGGGGCACAACTACGCGGTGGTCAACGACTGGAGCAGGCTGGGGCTGTCCGGCTACTTCAACAACGGGGTAGGGGAGCCGACCCAGCCGACCACCGTGGAGAGCTGGCTGGTGCGCGACCCATCCGGCACCCCGGTGGCCCAGAAGTACGCGGGCAGCGGGCAGGAGTACTACTACCTGTTCGATGGCCAGGGGGATGTCGTCGCCCTGGAGGACCCGGGGCAGGTGCAGGGGAGCTACGACTACTGCCCCACCGGCAACGAGGCCGATCTCGGCGGGGGCACCAGCTCGCTGACGATAGCCGCGCTGGGCAACCCGCTGCGCCAGGGGTCCCAGATCTACGTCGACGGGCTGAAGATGTACCTCGCGGGCGGCGGCATCACCGAGGACTACAACGGGACGGGCACCCAGCTGCCCCTCGTCCGCGCTACCAGGCTGCCCTTGCAGTTCGGTCTGCTGCAACCGGCCAGGCTGTCCCTGACGTCGGGGCGGCGGACGCTGCTCAACGAGTGCCCGACCGAGGCCGACCCGGAGAACACCGCCTGCGGCCCCAACAGCGAGAACGCCCAGGGCCCGGCAGAGGGGCCAGGCGCCGGCACGGGCGGCACTCTCAGCGGCGGCGCCCAACTCACGCTCAATGGCGAGCCATACGGGCAGTACCCGCCCCCAGATCAGTTTAAGGCCAGCACCGGGACACCTTGGACTCCTCCGCAGGAGGTGACGCAACATGAGCTCGGTCCTCCACCGGGTGGGAACCTTCCTTGGCAAGCGAACGTAGTAATCGTTGCGGAACGAATACTAAGAATATTGTCAGGGAACGCATGAGCAAGCAACTTGCCCCGTCGGCCCGAACGGGGTAGCGTATGCAGACAGGAGAGACGGCTGTCGGTAGGAGTGGCTGGGAACAATGACCATACGGCATTCGATAGGCGAAGTGGCCGCCGCGCCGGTCAGGTTATTCCGGCAGATCTTTTTGGCCTACCTGCGCGGGCATCGGTCGCGGGAGAGCGCCACGGCGCTCTCCCGCATCGCCTGGCAGGAGATCGCCGCCAATCGCTACACAGGGGCGGCGCGCTACGCGGAATCCGCCATAGCGGCTGACGATACGTGGACAGAGGGCCATCGAATGCTCGGCCTGGCCCACCTACGCAAAGGCGATTCGGCGCGGGCACGGGCGGCCTATGAGCGCGGCCTTCAGCAGGCTCCCGACGACGTTCAGTTGCTTACTTATGTCGGGGATCTGGAGGCCGAGCTGAAACGCTACACCGAGGCGGAGGCCCGGTACCGGCGCGTCGTCGGCATGGCCGAGGGGCACGCCGAACTGCCCGAGTTTCGGATCAAGCTGGCCATGGCTGTGCTCCAGCAGGGGCGTATTGAGGAAGCGGCGGGTATCCTGGACGAAGCGCGAGGGCTCGCCCCCGAGCATGTCCGGCTGCTGCTGGCGCACGGCGAGGTGCGGCTGCGGCAGGGGCGGTATGAGGAGGCGCTCGCCGACTTCCAGGAAGCGACCGGGCGCGACCCGTCGTCGCCCCGGGGGTACTTGGATCTCGCCTATGCCCTGGCCGACCTCGGACGGCTGGACGCGGCGGTGGCCGCGGCCACGAGATCCGCCGAACTGGAGCCGGGCAATCGCGATACGAAGCAGTTCCTGGCCCAGTTGGAGCGGCGACGGGCCTCGGCGGGGTGACATCGCTGGACAAGGACCGACCGCGTCGCCGGCAGCCATGATCGCGCTCAACGATCGATGGTTCCCAGGGGGAAGGTCCGAGGCGGCCAAGGCCGCGGCGACTGGTATGGGGCGAGCATGGCAAGCCTTCGCCGGTTGATCGTGTCGGCGTGCGATGGGGCGTCGGCACTCCTGGAGCGCACCGGGCTCCGGCTCCTGCGCTCGCAGCGCGGCCGGGCCGTATCGGTGCGCCTGACCCAGGATTTGTGGCGGGAGATCGAGTCGGAGCGGTATGCCGGGGCGATCTTCCTGGCCAAGGCGGCGGTCGCGGCAGACCCGACTTGGGGCGAGGGCCACCGCGCCCTGGCCCTGGCGAACCTGCGGAAGGGCAACGTCGCGCAGGCTCGAGCCGCCTACCAGGCAGGGATCGGCGCCGCCCCCGACGACCCCCTCCTGCCCGCCGCGCTCGGCGACCTGGAATGGGAGCAGGGCCAATTCGTCCAGGCCGAGGCGGCCTACCGGCGGGCGCTGGAGCGCGAGCCTCCGCCGGGGGAGACGCCCAAGTTCCTCCTGAACCTGGCCTGGGCGGTCTGCGAGCAGGGCCGCCTGGACGAGGCGGAGAGCTTGCTTCGCGAAGCTCGCGAGCGAGCGCCCGAGGATACGGGCCTGCTGCTGACCCTCGGCCACGTCGAACTGCGACAAGGGCGCTACGCACAGGCCGAGCGGACCTTCCGGACGACGATCACTCGGGACCCTGCGTCGGCGCATGCCCATTACGGGCTGGGCTACGCGCTGGCCGGCCGGCGATCCTGGCGGGAGGCGCTGACCGAGGTCCGCGGCGTCGTCGAGCGCGCACCTGATAATGCCGAGTACCACCGGTTCCTGTCCGGGCTGGAACGGCAAATGGAGGGCGCCGATCGGCCGAACTGAAGAGGACTGCCGATGTCCTGGCAGGAACCGATCATCAACTTGGCGCGTGGCCGGCCGAGGTAACAGTAGCCGTGTTGCTCTCCCCTGATGTACGCACCACGGGCCAGTGCGCGCTCTAACCGTCGGCCATGCCCATTGCGCAGCGCGACCGGACCTTCGGCGTCAACGACAAGCAATTCTGGGATTGGTGGCACCGTGTCGGCAAAGAGCAGACGGGGCAGGACATCGGCAGCAGGCAAGAGGCCGAAGAAGCCTACCAAGAGTGGGTGGACCTAGGAAAGCCGAGCGCGCCGAAGGGATGATGCGCAGGTCGCCATAGGCATGGAGCGGCGCGGTGTCGCCGCGCCCCCCGGCGGCAAGAGGGAACGCCTCGGGTCGTCCCGCGGCCACACCGTGGGATAATGTCGCTGGTGCGAATTGGCCTTTGTCGCGGGCACATTCGGGAGGCAGATTTCGATGGACACCTTCGACGCCCTGATTGGAAAGCTTGGGAGCGGGCACAGGGAGGAGGCTATCGCGGCGGCCCATGCATTGGGAGACCTGGGCGATGCGAGGGCGGTCCCCCATCTGGTGCTGCTGCTCGACACCTCCGACAACCACACGGTGAAGAACGCCGCCGCCGTCGGTCTGCGCGAGTTGAAGGACCCGGCGGCCATTCCGCCGCTCTTGAAGCAGATCCGCGACCCGAAGAACGGCGCGAACCGCGGGACCTTCCTCTACGCGCTGGGCACGCTGGATGCGAGGTCGACGGTGGTTGATCTCGCCGAGGTCGTGTGCGCCGGGAATTATGAGCAAATGGCGATGGCACTAGCGGCGATAGAGGCCTTCCAAGGCCCCATCGCTGGTGTGGACAAGGCGAAAGCGATCGAGATACTGCGCCGATGCCTGGGTGGGGAGCCCCATGAAGCGTGGCAGGGGGAAATGATCTCCAGCATAATCGAGCTGCTGGAGGAGACGGCGGCCGTGTAACGATCCTCTCGACGCGGGTGCTTCAGCCCGGTCCCACCTGGCGGCTCATCTCCCCGGGCCAGGGCATCCCCCGGCTGACGATCGGCTACTACTCGAGCAACCAGACCTGGCAGGTGATCGACGTCAACCACAACTCGGTCGCCATTACCTGGACGGGACCGGGGCAGGACGAGCCGCTGACGCGGGGCTGGACCGATGGGCGGGCCAACTACGCGACGGTCCAGACCTGGCGCCTACCGGAACTGTCGGGCTACTTCTACAGCGAGTTGAGGGAGCTAGCCAACCCGACCATCGTCAGACGCTGGATCGTGCGCGACCCGTACGGGACGCCCGTGGCGCAGCGCTACCTGAATGGGCCGCAGTACTACTACCTGTTCGACGGGCAGGGGGACGTGGTGGCCCTGGAGGACCCGGGGCAGGTGCAGGCGAGCTACGACTACTGCCCGATGGGGAACGAGGCGGACCTCTCGGGCGGGACCAGCCCGCTGACGGTGGCGGCGCTGGGCAACCCGCTGCGCCGGGGGCCGCAGCCTCCCTGGATGGGCTGAAGCTATACTACCCGCTTGCGGCAGCGAGCGAAGGCGGCACCGGCACTGCGAAACAACACAACCACGGCTGAACTCTCCGCCGCTGACGGTGCCCGGCGCCGACCCCCTACCTCCGCTTCCTCGGCCTCAGCGCCGTAGTGATCGGCATCGAGGGGGCTTTCGCCGATCCAATGGCAGGTATCTTCCAGGCCCCCGGCGAGCCCGGGCCCGGCCGGCAGCCATCCTTCGTCCCGGACCGCTACCTGGTGGTTCGAGGTGGCGGCGGCGAGCTGCCGGCCCCCGGCACGGTCTTCTCCGGCTCCGCCGGCCTCACGTTGGAGGACGCGGCGAGTGGCGTCCCGCATGGGCAGGTTCGTGTGACGACGGCTGCCGCGATCCGTGGGGCGGGCGGTCATGTCGAGTTCGTCCCCGAGCTCACCCGTTCGGGTAGACTGAACGAGCGCCATGTGAATGTCATGCTCGGGCCCGGCCCGAGTCCTTTCGGTGAACCAATCCCGAATCCGGCGCCACGGGCTCACCGGATCGCCTGATGGGGGTGAGGCTCCAAACATGTCATGGTCGGCCATCCAGTATCGCGACTTCTACGACATCCCGCGGGCGTTCGTCGCGGAGCGCCAGGGCGAGTGGTATTTCTTCGACTGCCCGTTCGACCAGGACATCGACGACTACCCGGACTACTTCGTAGTCTATCGGCTGGCTCGGCAGCTTGCTGATCGGCTCGAACCGATGTCGTGGGAAGCGCTCGCGGGGATGGGCAACCTGGTGGGACGAGTACCGGCAAGCGCGATTGAGTTCGACCAGTCGAAGCGTCGCTACATCAACGACCGCGTCTTCGATCTCTTGCCGCTCCGGCCGGTGCCAAGCCGCGCGGGCGAGGATATGACCGGAGTGGGCCGGCTCCGATAGCGGCTGCGCGACCGCGGTTGGCCCAGCCAACCGGGATGCGGAGTGCGTTGGGCGGCCCCAGTTCGGCCA
>CALBSQ010000138.1 GCA_937967325.1 uncultured Chloroflexota bacterium | reverse complement strand
CCGGCACACCCACTGGATAGGCCCGCTGGGGTAACGAAAAGGCCCTACCCCCTGCCCGGTTCATGCAGAATGTCATGGCGCACCCACAGCGCGCGGGTCCGGTATCCGTCAGCTCGAAGCGGCTCCCTCGCCGCTTTCGGGAGTCGCGGCTGCTTCGGGCTGCTCCGGCGCCTCGACTGCTTCCGCCGCGATCTTGGACGGGTTCACCTTGGTCACGATCTCGTCCGGTTCCGCCAATACCTCGACGTCCGCTCCAGGCCGCAGATCGCGGACGTAAATCGCATCGTCGGTGTGGACCAGGCTCGAGATGTCCACCGTTATCGCCGCCGGGATGTTTCCCGGCAGGGCGCGGACGCGCAGATGCGTGATAAGCGGCAAGATAATGCCGGCCTCATCCTTGACGGCGGGCGCCTCTCCCGTAATGTGAATGGGGATGTCGGCGGTCATCAACTCGTCCATGCGCACCTGGTAGAGGTCCACATGCAGCGGCTCGCGCGTAATCGGATCGTAGCTGAGCTGCCGCAAGAAGACATTGCGGGAACGTGGCTCCCCGGCGACGCGCAGCTCGACCACCGCGCTACTCCCTGCCTGGCGTGCGACACGTTGGAGCTCTTTGGCCGTGATTTGCAGTGGCTGCGACGTCAGACCGTGCCCATACCAAATGGCGGGAACCAGGCCGGATCGACGGAGCCGCTTGACTTGCTTCCCCAAAACCGTACGAGGACTGGCATCCAGAGACAGTGTTGCCATCGTTGTGTATCTCCTCCCGCGTCATAGTACCGGAGGCGAGCCGGTATTGGGCGGTTCTGTGCAGGCGTGCCCCGCCAATTGCCGTAATCTTGTAGACTGTCGTTGCTCGCTCTGCCAGCAAGGAGATGCTCGATGTCGCTACCGTCCGCTCCGGTCATTGGGCCTGTGGGAGGGCTTGACGCCGTTGCCGTGCTGGATGCCCTCAAGCGGCAGGGCGTCACGCACCTCGTCTGGCTGCCCGACAGCGAGTCGGCGGTCCTTTATGCGCTGGTGAAGCACGACCCCGACTTGACCCTGGTTCAGGTCTGCCGCGAAGGCGAGAGCTTCGGCGTGGCGGCGGGGCTGTTTGTCGCAGGGAAGAAGCCGGTGGTCCTGATTCAGAGTACTGGCTTCTTCGAATCCGGCGACTCCGTGCGCGGGCTGGCGCTGTGGCTGCGCTTGCCTTTGCTCGTGCTGATCGGCTATCGCGGCTGGCAAGCGGAAGGAAAGTCGCGGGACACGGCAGCCCTGTTTCTGGAGCCGATTCTCGACGCCTGGGGGATTCAGCACACGCTCATCCGCGACGCCGCCGACGTGCCGCGCATCGGGGAGGCGCTGAACCAGGCCGAGGCGGCGAGCCGGCCTGTGGCGGCACTCATTGCCTCGGAGTGGCACTGAGGCCCACCGAGTCATTCTTGACGCTGCTGGCAGATGACGGGGCGGACCTCACTCCGGCTTCGCCACCTCTCCCCCGCAGGCGGGGGAGAGGCCCGGACGGCAGCGCCCGGCTCCCCTCTCCCGCCACGCGGGAGAGGGGCCGGGGGTGAGGGTCCGTTGCCGCATTCGCCAGCAGCGTCATGAATGGTTCGGTGGACTGACCAGCGAGCAGCGAAAAGGTACGACTACCTGACCGCGGCGGCTTGACCCCGGTCCGGCTGGCCGGACATAATGGCCGGAGTATCCGTCAGGAGCGCAGGGAAAAGGGCATGAGGAGGCACAGATGGCCGTTGCAGTTGCCGGCAGCCGGTATCAGATGTTGATTGGTGGGGAATGGCGGGAGGCGGATGGTGGGCGCACCTTTGCGGTGCGCAATCCGGCAACCGGAGAGCACCTGGGTGACGTACCCGATGGCGATTTGGCCCAGGTGCGCCAGGCTGTTGAGGCCGCCCACGCGGCCTTCCCGGCGTGGTCCCGGCTGCCCGCCGACCAGCGTGCCGCCCTGCTCCGCAAAGCGGCGTCGATTATGCGCGAGCGACAGGAAGAGCTGGCGCGCCTGCTCACCCAGGAGAATGGCAAGCCGCTGAGCGAGTCCCGCGGGGAAGTTGCCACGTCGGCCGCCTTCCTGGACTGGAACGCGGAAGAGGCGCGCCGCGTCTATGGCGATGTGGTTCCGTCGGCTGCCGCGGATAAGCGCGTGCTGGTGCTGCGCCAACCGGTCGGCGTCGTCGCCGCCATCACGCCCTGGAACTTCCCGTTGAGCATGCCGGCCCGCAAGGTGGCCCCGGCGCTGGCGGCCGGCTGCACGGTGGTGCTGCGGCCGCCACGGGCCACGCCACTGGTGGCTATCGAGACGTTCCGTATCTTGCACGAGGCGGGGTTCCCCAAGGGGGTGGCGAACATCATCACCGGAACGAACTCGGCGGAGGCCGGTCGCGAGCTGGCCGAGCATCCCCTGGTGCGCAAGCTTACCTTTACCGGCTCGACGGAAGTGGGCAAGCAGTTGATGCGCTACGCTGCCGGCACCATGAAACGGGTCTCCTTCGAGCTGGGGGGCCACGCGCCGTTCATCGTGTTCGACGATGCCGACCTCGAGAAGGCGGCCCAGGCGGTTATCGTGTCCCGCTTCCGCAATGCCGGCCAGACCTGCATCTGCAGCAACCGGCTATTCGTGCAGCGTGGTGTGGCTGAGCAGGTTGCCAGACGGGTGGCGGAGCTGGCCGCCAACCTCAAAGTCGGCAACGGGCTGGATACCGACACCCAGGTCGGCCCGCTGATCGACGAGCGCGGCTACGTGAAGGTCGACCAGCACGTGCGCGATGCCGTCGAGAAGGGCGCGGCGGTGCTGGCCGGAGGACGACGCGTTTCGCCCGATCATCTGGCCGGCCACTTCTACGCGCCGACGGTGCTGGGCAACGTGTCGACGGACATGCTCGTCATGCGCGAGGAGACGTTCGGCCCCGTGCTGCCGGTGATGCCGTTCGATACGGAGGAGGAGGCGATCCGTCTGGCCAACGACACGCCTTTTGGCCTGGCCGCCTACTTCTTCACCCGCGATATCGGACGCGGATTCCGTGTGGCCGAGGGCCTGGAATATGGCATTATCGGGCTGAACGATCCGCTGCCCACGGGACCGCATATCCCCTTCGGCGGCTTCAAGGAGAGCGGTATCGGCCGGGAGAACGGCGCCGAAGGCATCCACCACTTCGTCGAAGTGAAAGCACTGTCTATCGGCCTGTGACCGGGGTGAGGCGCAGCCTCCCCCTACGGCCCAACCTCCGGTGACTCCTCGCTCGATGGTCCCGGCCAGCGCTCCTTATAGAAGCGGGCGGCGAGCAGTGCGAGGCTTTCGTCGCAGCGCCGTCGTACGGTGGCGCGGTCGATTCCCAACGCCTTGGCCGCGCCGCTGTAGCGCCGGCCTTGCAGGTAAGTCAGGCTGATTGCCCGCAGCGAGTGGCCCGGCAGCGCGGCCAGGGCCAAACAAAGCGCGTTGTGGCTGATGCGACGCATCAATTGGGGGGCGAACGGATCGATGCGCTCCGTTGGGAACTCCGGCAGCAGGATGCCTTTCTGGCCGCGAAAGGCCGGCTGGAGGTGCTGTTGGAGCAGGTAGAGCACCTCCGCCTGCTGGTCCGCGTTGAGCGGCTGGTGTTCCATCGCTGCGAGTATAGGGTCCCCGATGGAGGGATCGGCGCTCACTCTCCCAAGTAGGCGCGCCTGACCTCGTCGCTGGCCAGCAGCGCGGCGGCGGTGTCGCTGTGGACGATCCGGCCGGTCTCGATGACGTAGCCGCGGTTGGCTACGGTGAGCGCCTGATGGGCATTCTGTTCGATGAGGAGAATCGTGGTACCGTCTTGGTTGATCGCCTGCACGATGCCGAAGATCTGCTCGACCAGGATTGGGGAGAGGCCCATCGAGGGCTCATCGAGCAAGAGCAGCCGTGGCCGGGTCATGAGCGCGCGGCCGATGGCCAGCATCTGCTGCTCGCCGCCGGAGAGCGTGCCGGCAAGTTGCTTTCGACGCTCGCGCAGTCGCGGAAACAGCGTGTAGGTCCGCTCGAAGTCCGACGTCACCCCGTCCCGGTCGCGCCGCGCAAAGGCGCCCATCTCGAGGTTCTCCACCACCGTCATGCGGGGAAACAGGCGCCGTCCCTCTGGGGCCTGGGCGATGCCTCGCCGGACGATCTGGTCGGGCGGCAAACGCGAAATGTCCTCGCCCTTGAAGCGAATCGCGCCCGACGTGGCAGTCACCAGGCCCGATATGGCGCGCAAGGTGGTCGACTTGCCGGCGCCGTTGCCGCCGATCAGGGTCACGATCTCGCCCGACTCGACGGTGAGCGATACCGATCGCAGCGCCTGGACGCGACCGTAGAAAGCGCTGACCGCGGAGAGCTCAAGTAAGGGCAGCTCAGGCCCCCCTGCCGAGATAGGCCTCGATCACGCGGCGGTCTGCTCGTATCTCGGCCGGTGTGCCTTCCGCGATCTTCTGGCCGAAATCCAGCACGGCGATGCGGTCGGAGATCGTCATGACGAGCCGCATGTCGTGCTCGATCAAGAAAACGGTGACGCCGTCGCCGCGAATCTTGCGGATCAACTCCGCTAAGGAGCGCTTTTCCCGCGGATTCATCCCCGCGCCGGGCTCATCAAGCAAGAGCAGCCTTGGCTCCGTGGCGAGCGCGCGCGCGATCTCCAGGCGCCGCTGCAGCCCGTAGGGCAGGTTGCGCGCGCGCTCGCCCGCCTGGCGCTGCAGTCCGACGTAGGCCAGCAATGACTCTGCCCGCTCCCTCGTCCTTCGATCTTCCTGACGGGCGAACGGCGTTTGCAGCAGCGAGTCCCAGAAGCGCGCCCGCATGCGCGGTCGCGCGTCCGCACGGCCGCCCGAAACGCTCCCGCGCGCACGAGCGCCTGCGCCAGCACGAGCCGCCCACGATCGTCGATGGCACGCCCACCGACCGCCATCCTTGGCGACGCGCCCTCCAGCAAGCCGGCTCGCCTCCGCCCGCCCAAAACGTTGCGGCGCCCTCAAGGGCAGGTGCGCGGACGTCCTGACCGGTGGGTTGGCCTGGAGGCCGCCGGCAAGCCGTCCACTGGCAAGTTGCGCCCGCAGACGCGCCAGAGGGCCGCGTCAGTACCTTTGACACATGCGCCACAATCTGGCGGCCTACCGCTCGCATCGCCTGCGGACGCTCCAGCGCCTCGCCGCGTGGGACCCATTCGCCGTGTCTCGTTGCACATTGGTGTTAGCCTGTCAATCGAACGGCAGGCGCCCACGCCATAAGAGGAGAGCACACGATGCGCCGAACGACCTTCTTTTGCCAGACCTTGCGCGAGAGACCGGCCGACGCTGAGATCGCCAGTCACCAGCTGCTCCTGCGCGGCGGCTACATCCAGCCGCTGGCGGCGGGCATCTTCACGTTTCTTCCGATCGGGCTGCGGGTCAAGCAGAAGATTGAGCAGATCCTGCGCATGGAGATGCAGGCGCTCGGCGGCCAGGAGCTGCAGCTACCGGTAGTCCACCCGGCGGAGCTGTGGCGCGACACCGGCCGATGGGACACCGTCGGCGAGGAGCTGCTCCGCTTCCGGGACCGCGCCGGGCGCGACTTCGTGATGGCCATGACCCACGAGGAGGCGGTGGCCGACCTGCTGCGCAAGCAGGTGCGCTCCTACCGGCAGTTGCCGCTGATGCTCTTCCAGTTCCAGACCAAGTTCCGCGACGAGCCACGTTCCCGCGGCGGGCTGCTGCGGACGCGCGAGTTCACCATGAAGGACGCGTACTCTTGCCACGCCTCGGTCGAGGATCTCGACCGCTACTATCCGCACGTCTACCAAGCCTATCGCAACTGCTTCCGCCGCGTAGGACTGGACGTTCTCGCCGTCGAAGGGGACGTCGGCATGATGGGCGGCACGGAGTCCCACGAGTTCATGCTCATCTCGGACGTCGGCGAGGACCAGCTTGTCCGATGCGACGCCTGCGGATACGCGGCCAACGTCGAGGTGGCGACGTTCCAGAAGCCCACACCGGCAGCAGAGGAGGTCCTGCCCCTGGAGGAGGTCGCGACGCCGGATACCCAGACCATAGCAGCTTTGGCGGCCCTATTGGACATCCAGGCCGCGCGGACCGCGAAAGCGGCCTTCTTCATGGGCGGCGAGCGCCTGATCTTCGCGGTCGTACGTGGAGACATGGAAGTTAATGAACGGAAGCTGGCCAACGCCGTGGGAGTAGCCGAGCTGCTTCCGGCCAACGGGGAGGACCTCGCGGCGGCCGGGATAGTGGCCGGCTATGCCTCGCCTATTGGCGTCCAAGGTGTGACGGTGGTGGTCGACGAGCTGATCGAGCGCTCGCCCAATCTTGTGGCCGGGGCCAACCGCCCCGGGTATCACCTGCTCAATACCAACTACGAGCGCGATTACTGTGCCGACGTGGTCGCCGACATCGCGGCCGTCTACGGGGGGGCGCCGTGTCCACGATGCGGCGGTCCGCTGGGACTTGTCCGAGCCATCGAGCTTGGCCACACCTTCAAGCTCGGGACGCGATACACCGGAGCGTTGGGCGCTACCTTTCTGGACGAGCAGGGACGAGCGCAGGCGATCGTGATGGCCTGCTACGGCATCGGCATTGGCCGGCTCATCGGCGCCATTGCCGAGGCGCATCACGATGAGCGCGGCCTGATCTGGCCGGCAAGCGTCGCGCCTTTCCAGGTTTATCTGGTGGGGCTGGACCTCCAGCAGGAACCCATGCGTACCGCCGCCGACGCGCTCTATCGCCAGTTGCGAGCGGCCGACATCGAGACGCTGTACGACGACCGATCCGAGCACGCCGGCGTGAAGTTCAACGACGCCGACCTGCTGGGGATGCCCGTACGCTTGACCGTTGGCCGCCGCGCCGTGCAACAGGAAGCAGTGGAGCTGAAGCTGCGCGCCGAAGGCGACGTGAGGCTGATACCTGTGGCCGATGCGGTGACGCAGGTGGGCGAACTACTCCGCGACCTGCCTTAGGAACCCTCGCCGCTGACGTCGATGTTGTAAAGGTTGCCGTCGTCGGGGATGTCCTCCAAGTCGGCGTAGGTCCACAGTCGCTGGGCAGTCGCCGTCGTCGCCACTGCTGGTCTCCTCTCCGTGCATCCCGTATCTGCCCTCAGCCTACCATCCGGCGCAAACGGTGCTGTCGCTCCGCTGGCGGCGAGAGGCGGCGACGTCCGGTTGTAGCGACATGGCCGGTCAGGGGTCCCGGCGCAGTAGCTCACGCAGGAGCGCGACCACCGACGGCGCCTGCCGCCGCACCGTCTCCAGCACGTCGAGGTGCCCAACGTCCCCCTCGGTCGCACCGTAGGCGGCGTTGGCGATGCAGCTCAGGCCGAGCACGCGCAAGCCAAGCTGCCGCGCGACGATAACCTCTGCCGCGGTCGACATGCCGACGGCATCGCCACCCGCGGCCCTTAGGAAGCGTACCTCCGCGGGTGTCTCGTAACTGGGACCCGACACCATCACATAGACGCCCTCGTGCAGCTCGAGTCCGATCTTCCCTGCCGCCGCTACTGCGTGCGTCCGCAGTGTCGGGTCATAGGCGTCGCCCATCGACACGAAGCGCGGCAGGTCAGGATAGCCTGCCCCGCGTAGAGGACTCTCGCCGGTCAAGGCCGGGAGGTTGATGTGGTCAGTGATGAGCATGAGGGAGCCAGGGGCGTAGTGCGGATTCAACCCGCCCGCGGCGTTGGTGACGATCAACGAGTGGATGCCTAAGGCCGCGAGCACGCGAACGTGAAATGTCGCCTGAGCCGGGTCGAGACCCTCGTAGGTGTGCAGCCGGCCTTCCAAGACCGCGACCGGAACGCCGTCCAGCCAGCCCTGGTGCATGACGCCACGGTGACCCTCGACCGACGGCGGAACCAGGCCGGGTATCGCGCCAAAGGGCGTGGCGCTGGCGTCACGGAGCGCCGACGCCACAGGTCCCAGACCCGAGCCCAGGATGAGTCCCCAGCGTGGCGCGCAGTCGTCACGGCGCAGCGCAGCCACATCGGGCAGCCGGCTCGCCGGCATTTGGCTCGCCGTCATCTACTCACGGCGCGACTTCCACCGGTCTCGCGCGCACGTAGGCCTGCGTCGTCGAGGCGTGGGCGTGCCCGAGCAGCTCCTGGACATCCTTGAGCTGCACGCCATCAGTGAGCTTGTGCGCGGCGCAAGAGTGCCGCAGCAGCCGCGGCGAGATGCCGTCGACTCCGGCGCGCTTGGCACACTGCTTCACGATGAGCCAGAAGCCCTGGCGGGTGAGTCGGCGGCCTCGGTGGTTGACGAACAAGGCCGGCTCGGCTGACCGTCCGCGAGCAAGCAAGGGACGACCAGCGGCCAAGTAGGCGTCGAGTGCCGCGCCCGTCGCCTCATCGAGCGTTACGGTCCGCTGCCGCGACGGCGCTCCGAGGTCGAGCGCACCGGCATCGGCGCGGCTGGCGAGATCCAGCGCCACCAGCTCACTCGCCAGCAACCCCGTGCTGCTGAGCAGCGACAGCATCGCGTAATCGCGCAACGATTTCGCCTCTTCCAGCGGCGGAGCACCGTCGGTCGCCCGCGCGCTGGATACCAGCAGTGACAGTTGCTCCCGCGACAGCGTCTCGGGCGCATGCTTGATCGGCACCGGTACGTCCAGATGGCGCGCCGGATCGCTGGCGACCTGATCGGTCCGCACGAGATATCGGTAGAAGGCTTTCACAGCGGCCAGCTTGCGCGCGCGGGTCGTGGCCTTGGCGTAGCGGACTTCCAGGTCGCGTTTGTATTCGATCACCTCCAGCGGCGACACGCTCCAGGTGTGCTGACCGCGCCGCTCCAGGAAATCGCAGAACTGTTCGAGGTCGCTGCGATAGGCCATTACGGTATTCAGGGAGACGTTCCGTTGCTGCGCCGCCCCAGCCGCTGCCAGGCTCTGCACAAACGCTTCGATGACGCCTCGCACCGTCCTCCTCTCCTTCGGTCCACCTGACCCTACGGCGACGCACCCTCACTCATCCCGGTAGCCAGAGTGTGTGGGAGGAGGGACCGCCGTCATTGACCCTCTCCAGGGAGGATCGCTCGTGGCTCACTACCGTACGTTGCCGCGATTCTAGCAGACCGCCCATCGGCGTCAAGGCGTAGGACATTTGTCCTATGGACGGAAATGAAGGTACGGGCACGACACGACCATCCAGCTCGGCTATTCCGGCAGCAGAAAGTCAAAATCGCAACCGCGATTGGCTTGTAGCACGTGCTCGAGGTACAGTCGACGATAGCCACGACCGTGCGTCCGCTCCCTTGGTGACAACGCCGCTAAGCGCCGGCCGACCTCCCGCTCCTCAACGCGCAGCTCCAGGCGCCGGGCCGGCACGTCCAGCTCGATCTCGTCCCCGGTTTGCACCGCCGCGAGCGGGCCACCGACCGCCGCCTCTGGAGTCACGTGCAGGACAATGGTTCCAAAGGCGGTCCCACTCATCCGGCCATCGGAGATGCGCACCATGTCTCGCACGCCTTGCCGAAGCAGCGGCGCAGGGATCGGCAAGTTCCCCACTTCCGGCATGCCGGGACCGCCGACCGGCCCTGCGCCTTGCAGCACGAGCACATCTGCCGGCCCAATTGCCTCCTCCGGCATATCGACGCGCGCGGCAAGGTCGGCCGGCGAGGAGAAGACGATCGCGCGACCGCGATGGCGCAGCAACGCAGGCGAGGCGGCAGACTGCTTGATGATGGCGCCGCCGGGCGCCAGGTTGCCGAAGAGCGCCGCCAGCCCGCCCTCTGCCGCCAGCGGCCGCTCCAGACTCGCGATCACGTCGCGACGGCGCTCCGCTCGTCCAACGGCAGCCAGCTCTTCGCCCAAGCTACGCCCGGTCACGGTAGGCGACGTCGCGTCAAGCAACGGCTCCAACTCCTTGAGCACCGCGGGCACTCCTCCTGCGTCGAACAGATCCTCCATCTGAAACGACCCGGAAGGCTTGAGGTTACAGAGCAGGGGCGTCGACCGGCTGAGGTCGTCGAAATGAGCGGGAGTCAGCCGTAATCCAGCTCGCCCAGCGACCGCGGTGAGGTGAATGACGGCATTCGTCGAGCCGCCGAGGGCGCAGACCGCGCGGATGGCGTTGTTGAAGGCGGACGGCGTCAAGATGCGCGAAGGGCGCAGCTCTTCCTCTGCCAACGCCACGGCACGGACGCCGGTCGCCTCGGCCAACCGGTAGCGACGCGCATCGACGGCAGGTATGGCGGCCGCTCCAGGGAGGGTCATTCCCAGCGCCTCCGCCGCGCTCGCCATGGTGCTGGCGGTGCCCATCACCATGCAGTGGCCGGCGCTCCGGCAGAGCGCATCCTCGATGCTGGCGAGCCCCTGCTCGCTCAGCCGCCCGGCTCGGTACTCCGTCCAATACCGCCGGCAGTCGGTGCAGGCGCCAAGGGTCCTGCCCTCGTACTGCCCATCGAGCATCGGCCCGCCAGGCAGCAAGATGGCTGGCACATCGGCGCTAGCCACCGCCATCAACTGCGCCGGGATGGTCTTGTCGCAGCTGCCCAACAACACCACGGCGTCCAACGGCTGCGCCCGAATCATCTCTTCGGTATCCATCGCCAGCAGATTCCGGTAGAGCATCGCGGTCGGCTCGAGGAAGACTTCGCCCAGAGAGATGGTGGGGAACTCCAAGGGCAGACCACCGGCACGCCAGACACCGCGCTTGACCGCTTCGGCGAGCTGCCGGAAATGGCCGTGACAGGGGTTCAGCTCGCTCCACGTCTGCACGATGCCCACCGTGGGACGGTCCAGCGCCTCGTTGCTCAGTCCGCTGCTCTTGGCCAGCGCTCGCCGCAAGAAGCGGCTAAATCCGGGATCGCCGTAGCTGGTGAGGTGGCCGGTCAAACCCGGCGGTCGGTCATTCATTGAGCTAGAGTCTACCGTAGATTGCTGCCGCGGCTGCTCGTACCCGCTGCCAGTGCTTCGTCCAGTACGAGTTGCCGGCGCTCCAGCCGGACAAGATATCGACCGAAGAGGACGGAAACAGTGACAAAGGTGACAGCCATGTCTAGGCCAAACATGATGGCGCCGCCGATGCGCTGATCGGACAGTGCCGTCAGGCCCCACAACATTCGGGTGGTGTCGCTCGCCACTACATACGGCGTGACGGAGGTGAACGCCAGAAACAGTTGCCCCAACAAGAGCATGGGCAAATGGCACACGACAACAAAGGCGATCTTGGGGAGGTCGGCATCCTTGGGCCACACGCGCAGCGGCTCAACGATCACCCACCAGAGTAGACAGCCGGCGGTCAGAAACGACGCGTGCTCGGCAACGTGCAGCAGTGGCATGGTTAGGGCGGTGGCGAAGATGCCGGGCACGTGCCATAGGGCCAGCGCAGCATTAAAGTAGACGAATACGGTGGCCGGGGCGACAAGGAATGAACCAACCCGGTGTGCCACCCGGCTGCGGGCCGCTGGCCTGACGACGCCGCGGCGGAAACGGGCGGGCAGCGCGCGCAGCATGGCCTTAGCCGGCAGCCCGAGCAATAGCACGGGCGGGGCGACGACCAGCAACAGCATGTGCTGCAGCATGTGGGCAAAGAACAAGACGTCGGCTAACTCGTCCAGTGGGGACTCCAGGGCCAGCACCACGACGAGCACACCGGCGGCGAACGCCAGTGCCCGCCCTACCGGCCATCGAGCGCGGCCACGATCGTCCAGCGACCGACGGTAGAGCCAGAAGTAGAGCGCGAGGGCGCCGAGCGCCTCCGCGTTGACCACGGGATCAGGATGCCACGGATGCCACATCGCGCGCTGACCTCATGCTGCGCTGCACGTATCGACAGCATAGCATCGCCGGCGGAAACGCAGGTGGCCAAATAGCCCTCAGGCCGGCTCGGGGGCGGCGCCCGTCGGTGCGAGCACGGTGACGCCAAAGATGAGCAGCACCAACACATGGACCGCCGTACACCAAATGCAAATGGCGCCGATCACGAAGAGCTCCGTGCGCAACAGGTACAGGACCGTGAGCGCGCCGATGGCAGCCCAAACCAGTCGGGCGACCCGCCAGGTCCGGTCCTCGCTCGGCGCCGTCAGCAGCGCCAGCATGACAAGGAACCAGATCACGCCGTAGAATGCGACGGGAATCCCCGCCACGACGGACGATGGGCTGGTGACGACACTCTCGCAGTTCACCACGCTATTCTGCGCGCAGTACAGCTTCACCGCCGTAGTCAGGTGGACGACGCTCAGGTAAACCGAGATGCCGAGGCCGATGAGGGCGCAAAGCAGCCGTGTGAGCCGAGGCCACGTCAGTAGAGGACTGCGTTGCGCAGCAGAAAGCGGAGGCGATGGCCGTGCCACCTTCTCCTGGCGACCGCGCGTGGTGACGCGCTGACTCATGACGCTGGAATGTGGAACTGCTGCACGGCCGAGGAGGAACACACCGCTGCCGGCTGGTTGCCATCCACCGCGCAGAATTCCGCCGTCAGGAAGTTGGCGGCGCCGATTATGGCCTTCGCCTCGTCGGAGGAGGGCTGGCCGAGTGCGCCGGCGATCACCTGCCAGTTCTTGGTCTGGAGCAGCGCCGGACTGAACAAAGTGCCGGACACGACGAATCGGTTGGCGACATCCAGAAATGGGATGGTGCCGGCGGCGTCGGCCGGTACGTATGGCGGCGCGTTGAACTTGGTCATCAACTGGCTCTGCTCCGGTGTCATCGTCTGCAACGGGGCGTAGGACTGACCCTGGAGCTTGTTGGTCTGCAGCTCCACAGAGGACAACGACAAATACTGGCTGGTGAAGGTCGCGTGAACGAAGGTAAAGGTATTGGTCGAGGGAAATGTGTCGGAGCTGGAAGAGGTCATCAACTCCAGGCCGGACCACTGGCCGAAGCGGCTCAGCGCCACGATCATCGGCCAGCGCTGGGCGGCGCAGTATGGGCAGTACTCCGATCCGATGTACAGGACCTCAGGCTTGCCGCCACTGGATTTGAGCGGAGGGCCGGGCAAGGTGACGGGCTGGGGGCTCAGGCTGCCCTTTCCCACGGTGTCAAACGCAGCGGCGGGCGCCTGAGTGACGGCCGTAATGACTGTCGGCGGCACGGGCTGGTTGTCGCCCATCGCAGTCGCCGCGCCACCGCCGGCAAGCTTTACGACGATCATCGCACCAATGGCCACGACGACCACCACCACGGCGATTATGCCGATGAGGGGCAAGCTCGACCGCTGCGCCGGCGGATATCGCCTGGTCGCCGGCGCGGGCGGTCGTTTGGCACCGTCGGCTCGGTCTACCTGGTCAGGCCGCGACGCGCGTGGCTGAGCGGTTGGCGCAGCGACCCGATCCGGCGCCGGCGACGTTCGCGCCGGCTGAGGGCGAGCGCGTCGGGCAGATCTCCCCTTACTCCCACCGGGCATGCGAAACCACCTTGACCGCGGAGTGGACGCGGTTATGCATTGCCTCGCGGAACCCTTCAACATCGCCGAGCGCAGGGGCCGGAGCCACCGCCCTAAGGCTAGTATATCCGTCGTGATATGTCCCACAGCATCCCCGAGTCTGACAAGTGCGCCACACGTTGTCGCGCCGTTAGCTCGCTTGTGTGGGTTGGCGGAGG
>CALBSQ010000137.1 GCA_937967325.1 uncultured Chloroflexota bacterium | reverse complement strand
GCCCGCCGCGTAGCCGGCGACGGTGACAGCCTGATTCACTGGGACGCTGGCCAGCACGGCGCCCTGGCTGCTCGGGCCTCCATACAGGTAGACGGAGCTGTAGCCAACGCCGCCGGAGTTGGTGTAGCCCGTCCAACCGGCGCTCTGTGCATCGTTGCCATCGGCCAGCGCCGGCATCGCGCGTGTCACCAATGCCGTCGCGGGCATGATGGCCGCCATCTGAAGAAAAGCTCTGCGGCGCATTGTTGTCTCCTCGGTTACTCGTCGATCAGTATCGTCCGCCTGTTTATGCTGCCTCAAGGCAATGGAACGCATTTCGCGTACCAGTGGCGCCGGGCGGACCAAAGAGTGGCCTTAGAATGGCCCGGTCCACCGCTATTTGGTTTGTCGGGCGGTCCACTAGTACACTGTTGCCAGGAAAAACGCGGACCGCGGCCGCGGGCAGAGATTCACATGACCGCGGCGATAGGAGTGCCTTTCGTGGCCGGAATAGCAGAATCACCCATCAACGCCTCCCTCGAAACGGCGCCGAGCCAGCCCGTGGAGCTGGAGCAGGTCACGATTCGCCTCCACCCCAGCGATGATGTCGTCATTGCCAAACAAACCCTGGCGCCCGGGACGCAGCTGCGCTGGCAGGGGCAACTACTGCGTGTTGCCAGACCAGTGCCTGCCGGGCATAAGGTCGCCTTGCGCTCGATCGGCGAAGGGGAGCCGGTGCGGCGCTACGGCCAAATTATCGGCTTTGCCACCCAGCCCATCGCGCCCGGCGACCACGTCCACAGCCACAACGTCGCCGTCCGCGCCTTTGCCCGCGATTACGACTTTGGCGCCGAGGCGCGTCCAGTAACCCTGGCATCGGAAACGGAACGGCGGACCTTCGAAGGGTTTGTCCGCCGTGACGGCCGCGTAGGCACGCGCAACTATATCGCCGTGATCCCGTCGGTCAACTGCAGCTCCGGCGTGGTTCGGCACATCATGGAACACTTCGGCGGTGACGCGCTGCGCGACTACCCACACGTCGACGGCGTGATCGGGCTGACGCACAAGAGCGGCTGCGGCTCGCGTTATGGCAGCCGCGAGGTGTTCATGCTGCAGCGCACGCTCGCCGGTTTCGCCCACCACCCCTGCGTCGCCGGAGCCGTCATCGTCGGCCTGGGCTGCGAGATCAACCAGGTGATGGACCTGGTGCAGAATACCGGGCTGCTGGCGCACACCAACGGTCACGGCCCCTTGCCGTTGCTGGTGATCCAGGACATCGGCGGATCGCGCGAGACCATTGCCGCCGGCATCCGCGCCGTCGAGGAGCTGTTGCCCGCGGCGGAGCAGTGCTGCCGTACCACCGTGCCGGCCAGCGAGCTGGTGCTGGCGCTGCAGTGCGGCGGCAGCGACGGCTGGTCGGGCGTGACGGCGAACCCGGCGCTGGGCTACGCCGCCGACCTCATCGTGCAGCAGGGTGGCACCGTGGCGCTGGGCGAAACGCCGGAGGTATATGGCGCCGAGCACATGCTCACGCGCCGCGCCAGCTCCCGCTCCGTCGGCGAAAAGCTGATCGAGCGCATCCGCTGGTGGGAGGACTACACCGCCCGCAATAACTTCGAGATCGACAACAATCCGACGCCGGGGAACAAGGCCGGCGGCCTGACCACCGTGTTTGAAAAGTCGCTGGGCGCGGTCGCCAAAGGCGGCACGACGCCGCTGAACGGTGTCTACGAGTACGCCGAGCCGATCACCGCGCGAGGCTTCGTGCATGTCGACACGCCCGGCTACGACCCGGTATCGGTGACGGGACAGGTTGCCAGCGGCTGCAACATCGTCGCCTTCACCACGGGCCGCGGCTCCGTCTTCGGCTTCAAGCCGGCTCCGTCGCTCAAGATCGCCACGAACGGCGCGCTGTACCAGAAACTGCGGAACGATATGGACGTCAACGCTGGTCGTATCCTGGATGGAGTGCCAGTGGAGGAAGTGGGCCGCGAGATCTTCGAGGAAGTCCTTGCGGTGGCCTCGGGCAAGCGCAGCAAGAGCGAAAGCAATGGCATGGGCGACGAGGAGTTCAACCCCTGGATCCTCGGCGCGGTGCTGTGAGGGCCACCACGCGAAAGGTATACTGACGCGGCGCTTTTTGTTCCTGGAAGGGCTCTTATGATCGCGGTCGTCGATTACGACGCCGGGAATCTGCGCAGCATCACGCACGGGCTGCGACTGGCCGGAGCAGACGTACAGGTCACCGACAATCCCACGGTAGTCCGCTGCGCCCAGGCGGTGGTGGTGCCGGGTGTCGGCGCCGCCAGCGATACGATGGCGAATCTGCGGGCCAGAAACCTGGAAGAGGTGATCGTCGAGACCGTGCAATCAGGGAAGCCGTACCTCGGGGTGTGCATGGGACTGCAGGTGCTCCTGACCTACAGCGAGGAGGGGGGGAAGCACCCTTGCATGGACGTGTTTCCGGGCGTGGTGCGGCGACTGCCGTCGGGGACCAAGGTGCCACACATGGGCTGGAATCAGGTGCGACAGGTGGCTGACCACCCGCTCATGGCGGGAATCCCCGATGGCGCCAACTTCTACTTCGTCCACTCCTACTACGCGGCGCCGGACGACGATGGCTGTGTTGTCGGTCAGACGGACTACGGCGATGTCTTCGCTTCGGTGCTGGCCCGCGACAACTTGATGGCGACGCAGTTTCACCCGGAGAAGAGCGGTCGCTGGGGGCTGGCGCTGTTGCGCAACTTCGTCCGGCTGACCGGAGAAGCGGCCTGAGGTGGAGTTTCAGGTCATCCCGGCGGTGGACATCCAGGGCGGCCGCTGCGTTCGGCTCGTGCAAGGGGACTTCGCCCGCTCCACCGTGTTCGATGACGACCCAGTGCGGGCCGCATTGCGCTGGCAAGCGGAAGGCGCGCCGATGCTGCACGTCGTCGATCTCGACGCCGCCGCGGCTGGCTCGCCAGGTAACGCCGACGCGGTCGCGGCGATCGTCGCAGCCTGCCGGATGCCGGTCCAGGTCAGCGGCGGCATCCGTAGCCTGGAGCGGATCGAGCAGTTGCTGGCATTGGGAGCACGTCGCGTTGTTCTTGGAACCGTTGCCGTCGAGGAGCCGGGCATCGTGACTGAGGCCTGCGCTCGCTGGGGCGAGCAGATCGTGCTGGGGCTCGACACGCGAGACGGACTGGTCGCCATGCGTGGCTGGCTGCACACCACGGATGTGGACGCGCTGACGTTTGCGCGAGACCTGGTCGACCGCGGCGTGCGCCGGATCATCACTACCGACATCTTGCGCGATGGGACGCTTACCGGTCCGAACTTTGCTGGAATTCAGGAACTCATGGCTGTCGTCGCGGTGCCGGTGATTGCCTCGGGCGGGGTGAGCGATGCCAAGCACGTTGGCGATCTGCGTGCCATTGGGGCCGAGGCCGTGATTGTGGGGCGCGCGCTGTACGACGGGCGACTTCGCTACGCGGAGGCGGTCGAAGCGGCGGCGGCTGCGGCATCCCCCGTCCCGCGGACGGCCCTCGCCCAATGAAAGCGACTGCAGTCGCCCCGGTCGCTTGGCCGCGGGTACCCACTTGTGGGTGGGCAATCGCGGCCCCGGCATCCCTGTCACCTCGGGTATTGCCCACTTGCAACGCAGGTGCTCGGCCGTGCTGACCTCGCGCGTGATTGCCTGCCTAGATGTGGCGCGCGGCAAAGTGATTCGCGGCGTCAAGTTCTCCGCTGATCGAGAGGTGGGCGATCCGGTCGAGCTGGCCGCCGCCTACAATGAGCAGGGCGCCGACGAGCTGGTCTTTTACGACATCACCGCCTCGGCGGAGGAGCGCGGCCTCTTTGTCGACGTGCTGGAGCGCTGCGCGGAGCAGCTCTTCATCCCACTGACGGTGGGGGGCGGCGTCAAGACGCCGGACGACGTCAAGCGCATGTTGCGTGCCGGCGCCGACAAAGTGTCCCTCAACTCACACGCCGTGGCGACGCCGGAGCTGGTTGCCGAGAGCGCGCGCCGGTTCGGCAGCCAGTGCATCGTGTTGTCAATGGATGTGCGCTGGAACGGCACGCAGTACGAGGTGGTGACGCACGGGGGCCGCCGCCCGACCGGGATGGAGGCGCTGGCGTGGGCGCGCCGCGGGGTTGAGCTGGGGGCCGGCGAGATCGTGGTGAACAGCATCGACGCCGACGGCACCAAGGCCGGGTACGAGCTGCGCCTCACGCGCATGATCGCCGAGGCCCTGCCGGTGCCGGTGGTGGCCAGCGGTGGCGCGGGCAAGCTGGAGGATTTCTACGACGTGCTGGTCAAGGGCCGGGCGGACGCGGCGCTCGCCGCCGGCGTCTTCCACTACGGCGAGACCACGGTTCCCGAGGTCAAGCGCTACTTGCGCGGACGCGGCGTCGAGGTCCGAATGGATGGGGTCGGGTGACAGCGCCGCTGCCGTCGATTTCCTGGCCGGAGAACGGCCTGCTGCCCGTGGTCATGCAGCACGCGGTGACCGGGGAAGTGCTGCAGTTGGCCTATGCCAACGCCGAGGCCTTGCAACTGACGCTGGACACTGGACGGGCGCACTTCTACAGCCGGAGCCGGCAAGCGCTGTGGGACCGAGGGAAGACCTCGGGCAACGTCTTTCGCGTGCGTGAGGCGCGCCTCGATTGCGACGGGGATAGTCTGCTCTATCTCGTCGACCCCAGCGGTCCGGCCTGCCATACCGGCGCGCGGTCGTGCTTCTTCACCCGACTGGGAGACGCGACTGGGCAAACAACCGCCGCGCCGCCGGCGGATGCCAGCCGGGCCGGCGTGCTGCTGGAAGTTTGGCGGGTCATCCTCGAGCGCAAGCGAACGATGCCTGAGGGGTCCTATGTCCGCTACCTGCTCGCCGAGGGCGTCGATAAGATTGGCAAAAAGGTGGGGGAGGAAGCGGCGGAGGTCATCATCGCCGCCAAGAATGGCGTCGCCGAGCGTACATCCAGCGAAGTCGCCGACCTCTGGTTCCATACCCTGGTCATGCTCGCGGCGTGTGAGGTGAGCCCCGATGAGGTATTTGCGCAGCTCGAGTCGCGCAAACGCTAGGGGAGACGCCTGTTTATTCCTCACGCCCTGCCATCGGCGGCTGTACAATGGTGATGTTGAATAGTCGCGTGCTGGACGTTGACATCATCCTGACCGCGTGGCGGTCGGGCTCGAAGGACTGAGACGCATGGCGGAAGGCTCTCCCCCAACTGCGAGCCACAGCCGGTTGTTTGATCTGTTGCGGCGAGCCGGGCGTGAGGAGTCGAGCACGGTTGGCTTTGGCCGGCCGCGCCAGGCTTCCGTCCGGCGCCCCGAGTTGGCGCTGCTTGCCGCGCTGCCGACGCTCGGCGCCGGGATGGTGGGTGCTGCTCGCGAATCGCGAGTCGATGCCGCGCTGCTGCCGGTGCAGGCCGATCAGACGTTGGAGCGACCGTCGGTCGAGGCAGACTGGCCACTGGTGGCCTGGCCCCGATCGTCTCGCCCTCTTTCCGGCGCCGACGTGGACGGCTGGATGGCGGCGGGAATGGACGCGGCGGCGCTGCGCCCGCGGGACTGCCTGGCGGCCTGCTTTTCCCCGCGTCGTCGTGGCATGTATGCTCACCTGGACCAAGCGATCGAGCTCGATGGGCTGCGCGCGGCCGCGTTGTTGCCGGTCGAGGGCTTTTTCCTGGAAGTGGCCGGACGTGATCCCCGACTCGGCGGCGACGAGCTGCTCTGGATTGCGCTGGCGGTCGCCGCCGTCCGTGGGCCGGCGGTGGTCCTGTCGAACCGGATCGTCGCGGAGGATCTGGAGGCGCTGGTCGCTACCGGAGCAGCGGGCGTCGCGATCGGTTTCCCGAGCGATGCCGATGCTGCCGCCGTCCAGAAGCGCCTGGCGGAGCTACGGACGGCGGTAGATAGTCTCGATCCCCACCTCCGTCGCGAAGCGCACGAGCACCGTGGCGACACGCCGGTCGTCATTCCATTTCGAGGGACATCAAACTAACTATGGCTGATCGACCGACCTCTGACCGACGCGCAATGCCGTCCATCACCGTGGCGGCGTCGGACGACGAATTCTCCACCATTGCCGCGGACCAGGTGCAGCGGCTGCTGC
>CALBSQ010000136.1 GCA_937967325.1 uncultured Chloroflexota bacterium | reverse complement strand
CCCCCGATCGTAGGTAAATCTGGGCGTGCTGCTCTGCTCGTGGTCGCGCAGGAGCCCTATGTAGGTGTCCCAACCGACATTGCGCAGCACGGTACGCTCCGCTGTTTCCTGGTAAATCGCGGCCATGCTGCTGCCTCCCGGACCGAGTCACGGCGTCCCGCTGGGTATCGCATGGACGCGGCGCGATTAGGTGGGCGTCGACGATTCAGAGCCGATTTGGCAAGCGAGACACCGCCTCGCGGCGGGACGCCCGTGACATTGAGCGGCCCCATGCCTCGTAGCTGCACCACCGCGGGCGCCTCACGAGGTTCGTCGCCGCTAGCGTTGGTAATGCCGGCTGCACAGGTGGAGGCGCTTGTGTCCGCTCGGCAGCCGCTCGAAGGTGATACGCAGATCGTCGGAGGCGGACGCCGACCAGATGCCTTGCTCCGCTCCCTGGAGCGCATGGACACGAAGGGATGGATGGCGATCGTCAGTGTCCAGCAGGCGCAGCGCCTTTACGAACAGTAGCTGCTCGCGCCGAGAGAACTGCTTGCTCAGCATGCTTTCCAAGAAGCTATCAGAAAACTCGAGCGTTTGGAAGTTCACCGCTGCTCGATGAGCTGCAGGAGGTCTTCCTCGCTCATCTGACGATATCGGCCGGCAGCGTAGTCGGCGCGGGAGCGCTCGACCCCCGCCTCTTCCTCTGGTGTCAAGGTGTCCACAGGGCGCAGCGTCACTTCGCCATCCGTCAGCTCCAGCTCCAGCGACCGCGGCTGGCCGAGACCGGCGCGAGCGGCCGGCGGCAAGGTGATCTGCCCTTCAGGGGACACCGGGACGACGGTCTTCACGGAGCTGTCCTCTCGAAAGCCGCGCACATCGGCGCAGCCAAATGCCTGACGATGCCCTGTACGCTCATGATACCGGGGACCCGGCGAGGCCGGACGCTTTGGTGGCGTGGAGCTTGAACTTGGGAGCACCCATTGCCGCGCCGCGGGACGGCTCGCCATCCCCATCATGGCTCCCGCGGCCGCGGCGGCGGTAAGCACCAGGCCGCCCCCCCACCAAAGAGACCTGCGATGGACCTTCACCGGTGCCCATTCCCGTACCCAAACCCGATGCGACGCCGCCAGCGGCCCTTCGCCTCGCCCGCGTACGAGATGAACGGCTCAGCTATTGCGGTCTTTTGTGGCCGTCGCCGGATTTACGGTGTTTCCAACTGTCTATCTCGGACAGGGTGGCGGCGACCGCGAATGTGAGGCAGCCTACAGCAGCAATGGCCGCGGTGGACGTCCCGACAGCAAGCCCGGCTGGCCTGGACGCAAGCAAGATGGCGACAATGTACTCGCTCGGCCTCTGCCTCATTTCTGCCGTATTCCTGCTCGTCCGAAGGGTCGCCCCGCCGACCAGGAACGCGAGCGTCGCCAGTATGGTCGAAACCAGCAAAGTATGCTGAACAGCCTTAGGCTCCGCCAGTTGCCAATCAACTACGATCGCGAGCCAAAACCACAGGGCGATCACGGCGGATGACAACCATGGATGCTTCACCAGCCAAGGCTGTGTCTGCTTTCGAAAGGTGAGGATGAGGATGGTCCCCATCGCCGTCCAGGTGCCGACGAACAGGCTTCCAATGATGTTCCACTGCCCGATCATCATCTGCGTCAGGGCGGCGAGGATGGCCGAGACGCCGCCGCCGACCAGCCCAATGATCACCACGTAGCGCCCGCGAACCGCCGACGGCGAGGGCATCGTAATTACTCCACGATGCTATTGACCGAGCCAGCGCGACCAGGGACAGAGGTGGTGTAAGCTCTGAGCATTGCGTCGGAAACGGCCAAGGGTGGACTCGCCGGCGTCCTTGCGGGCATGGTGCCGACAAGGCGAAGCCTCAGCCGAACTCGTCGCCGTCCGCGCCAGCTAGGCATCGCCTCCGTGCCCGCGCGGCCGTCCTTGACGCCACGCCCGCCGCAGGGCGAACACCGCCCCCATAGCCAGGAAGGTCACCACTGCCAGGTTGAGGGCCAACGCCAAGGTAACGCCGAAGGCGAGATTCCGCAGCCCCAACGTGCGGTAGATGAGCGCAAAGGCGGCCGTGTAGGCGCCGGCTACTGCCGCCGAGCGCCAGAGACGGGCGCGCAGCCATGTCCTCACTCGAGGAAGGAATCGCACGAACAAGAAGGTTCCGCCGCCGAACCATACCCCCAAGGCCACGGCGACGCCGACGTTCCACCGCCCGGTCGCCAGATACGTCTGGAAGTAGCTGACCACCATCATGGCAATGGCAGCGGCGCCGCCCGCGCCCAGCGGGTGCGACCACAGCGCCGCCCACCACCGCCCCATCTGACGTGCCTCCCCCCAAACCGAGACCCGCGCCCCTGCTGGTCCCACCAAGGGAACGCAAGTCGCATTAAGGCCGACCGGGACGCTCATCCGCAGGAGTTGACGACCGTGTTGAGCAGGTTGCCACCGGCAACCAGGATCCCGAAACCCGCGGCGACCGCCACCACGATTGTGTTGCCGCTCGCCTCTCCGGCCGCAACCGCTTCCACCGCTTGCCCAATAGCGCCGCCTGCGCCGACGCCCGCCACCGCAAACAGCGCATCCGCCACAGCCACATCATGGCCGCAGTCGGCACCGGTAGGATCGGAGTTGTCAACGGGGTCGTCCTGGCCATACACATACCGGTTCCAGCCGATCGGATTGTCCCAGGCAACCTTGGGGTCCTGCTGGGTGAACCGGCCCAGCGTGGGGTCGTAGTAACGCAGCCCCATCTTGTACAAGCCCGTGTAGCTGTCGAGGTAGGCCCCGCCGAACTGCCAGGGGTTAGTGACGGTGCCCGTACTGGCGACCGTCTTGCCGAAGGGGTCGTAGCGGTAGGTGGCGACCAGGTTGCCGCCACTGTCCGTGAGGCCGACCACCGATCCCAGGCCGTCGAACAGGTAGTAATAGTTGCCTGCCGAGGTCCGCTCCTCCGTCAGCGTGCCGGCGGCGTCGCGGGTGAGGTTTGTAGTGGCCCCGCTGATCGTCGAGCTGCTCAGGCCGAGCAGGCCGTACTGGTAGGTCCCCGAGGCTCCGTGGCTGATCGCCGTGGCGACGCGGTCGGTCTGCGTGGCGCCGCTGTAGGTCATGCTCTCGGTGGAGGAGGGCTGGATGCCGCTGGTCTGGTTGGCGGCGTTGTAGGTGTAGCGAACGCTGCCGTTCAGGGTCAGGTTGCCATTGCCGTCATACCGATAGGTGCTGGGCCCGGTCAGCTCGTTCAAGACAAAGCAGCCGCCGCACCTCGTTGCGGATGTCGGCACACCGGACGGCGAGCAGTACCTTCTGGGGCCGTTGCCGGTCCAAGGATTGGCTGGTGCCGCGATCGGCTTTGGCGATCCCTTCCGTGGGTTGCAGCCCCAAGCGGAATAGGCATGGGCTGGGCTGGCGCGGCTCCAGGTGGCCCTGGGTGTATTTTTCGGCCACGGGTTTTTCATTCGTTTGGCTCCGATAGTACTGTGGCTGCTCCCTGGCCGTTGATGTTGTGTGACGTCCCGGCGCGCTGGTGGGTGCTGTGCGCTGGGCGGCCTGTCCAGGGCCCGAATCTGTCAGCCGTCCGCCTCCGGTCCCGCTGGCGAAAAGCGCGTATACTTAACCGCGTAGAGCGGCTGGTGGCGTTGAGGACTGCGCCAGGTAGGACGCGCAATCCCACGGGCGAAAGTCACGGACTGCCGAGCCGTCATAGGCGGCGGCAGGGTCGGAGCGGAGCGATCGCTCGTCACGGCGGGCCTACAGCAGATGCGCGGCTACCGTCCCGGTCCGCGATTCTACCCACGAGGAGCAATACCCGAATGCAGAAGACACCTCCATGCACCGTCGGTGCGCTGCGCGACAGCGGCTACCGCGTGCTGAGCGTCAAGGAAGAGATGCGCAAGAACCTGATCGCCAAGATCCGCGGGCGTGTAGAGCTCTTCCCCGGCATCATCGGCTACGACCAGACGGTCATTCCCCAGGTGGAGAACGCGATCCTCTCCGGACAGGACATGATCCTATTGGGCGAGCGCGGGCAGGCCAAGACGCGCATCGCCCGCAACCTCATCAACCTGCTCGATGCCGAAGTCCCGGTCATCGCCGGCTGCGAGATCAACGACGATCCTTTCGCCCCCATCTGCCGCGCCTGCAAAGAGAAGCTGGATGCCGACGGCGACGCGGTCGCCATCGACTGGCTACCGCGCGACCGACGCTACGGCGAGAAGCTGGCGACGCCGGACATCACCATCGCCGACCTCATCGGCGAGGTGGACCCCATCAAGGTGGCCGAGGGCCGCTACCTCTCCGATGAGCTGACCATCCACTACGGCCTGGTGCCACGCACCAATCGGGGCATCTTCTGCATCAACGAGCTGCCCGACCTGGCCGAGCGCATTCAGGTGGGGCTGCTCAATATTATGGAGGAGCGCGACGTGCAGATTCGCGGCTACAAGGTGCGCCTGCCGCTGGACCTGTACGTGGTGGCCAGCGCCAATCCCGAAGACTACACCAACCGCGGGCGGATCATCACCCCGCTCAAGGACCGCATCGGCTCGGAGATCCGCACCCACTACCCGCTGACGATCGACCACGAGGTCGGCATCATGAAGGACGAGAGCGCGCATTTCGTCACGGATGGCTACGAGGTGATCGTCCCCAAGTACATCTCGGAGATGCTGGCCGAGCTCACCCACCTGGCCCGCAAGAGTCCCGACATCAGCCAGCGCTCGGGAGTGAGCGTGCGCGTCTCCATCTGCAACTACGAGAATGTGATTAGCAACGCGCTGCGCCGCGCCATCCGGCTTGAGGAGAAGCAGGTGGTGCCGCGCATCACCGACCTGCACGCGGTGATCGCCTCGACGGCCGGCAAGATCGAGCTAGAAACCGTCGGCGAGACCAAGGAGGAGCGGATCATCGACCGCCTCGTCCAGGGCGCCACGCTGGCCGTGTTCAACCGCCAGTTCGCCGTGCCGGAGTTCGAGGACGTCATTCGCGCCTTCGCCGGCGGCGCCACCTACGACGCGGCGGAAGACCTGCCCGCGGCCCAGTACGTCAGCCAGATGCAGGCGGTGCGGGCGCTGCGCGCCGGTGTTGCCAAGCTGCGCGCCCAGAATAGCCCGGCCCAGGTCGCCTCCGCCGTGGAGTTCATCCTGGAGGGCCTGCACCTCAACCGGAAGCTGAACAAGGACCGCGGCGAGGGCGGCAGCCGTTACCGGGGATGAGCAGAGGGGCAGGGGGGCAGG
>CALBSQ010000135.1 GCA_937967325.1 uncultured Chloroflexota bacterium | reverse complement strand
CGAAGGACCTGGTGCTGACCCTATCGGGCCGGCACTGGAAATCCGTGCCGGCCGATCCGGGCGCTGAGACCGAGCCCGGCCTCATCGTCTATCGCTTCAGTGCCCCGCTCTTCTTTGCCAATGCCGACTACTTCGAGCTGCGGTTGCAGCGGCTCGTCCAAGGCGCACCGCATCCGGTCCGCTGGCTGGTCCTAGACATGGTCAGCGTGAGCGACGTGGACTACACTGCGGGGCTCACCGTAGCCGCGGCGCTCGGGCGACTGCAGCAAGCAGGGGTCGCGATTGTCCTGAGTCAGGCGGACGACGTGCGTGCCGAGCTCGACCGGTTCGGGATCGCCACACTGGTCGGTGCTGACCACATTTACGAGACAGTACAAGCAGCCATCGATAGCTATCGCGAGGCTAGCCCAGCCGGAGGTGACGCCGTGTCGAAAGTGGCAACAGCACCCGCGGTGGTCAGCACCGAGAACACCTGACCATTCGCCTCCGTTCCATTCGCCAGCGCGGATATATGGGCAGCGCTAACCCGGAGAGCACAGAACCAGAGACGCTGCTAGCATGCGAGGTGGCAGTGGAGGGAATCGTCATTGCAATACCGGAGCTTGGGGCGGACTGGGGTCCAGGTGAGCGCGCTCTGCCTGGGCAACCTGCTGTTTGGTGAGCAACCGTCGGAGCAGGCGGAGGAGGAGGCGATCCTCCACCGCGCCCTGGATGCCGGCATCAACTTCCTGGACACGGCGAACTCCTACCAGCGCGGGGCCTGTGAGGAGCGACTAGGACGAGTGCTCCGCCGCCTCGGCAACCGTGACCGCCTCGTGCTGGCCACCAAGGTCCACGGGCGGATGGCCGACGACGACCCCAACGCCCAGGGCAACGGCCGCCGCCACCTCATCGCGCAGTGCGAGGCCAGCCTGCGCCGCCTCCAGACCGATTACATCGACCTCTATCAGCTTCACCGTGCGCAATCCACGATCCCCATCGACGAGACGCTGCGCGCGCTAGACGACCTCGTCCGCGCCGGCAAGGTCCGCTACCTGGGGACCAGCACCTTCGCCGCCTGGCAGATCGTGGAGTCGCTCTGGGCGTCGAAAGAACTTGGCCTGAACCGCTTCATCTGCGAGCAGCCGCCCTACAACCTGCTGGACCGGCGGGTGGAGCGCGAGCTGCTGCCGATGTGTCGCACCTACGGCATCGCGGTGATCCCCTGGAGCCCCCTGGCCGGCGGCTTCCTCACGGGAAAATACCGGCGCGGCCGGCCCTGGCCGGCGGAGGCGCGCTACGCCCGCATTCGCCGTGAACACGGCGACAGCGACCGGCTGCGCCAGTTCTCGACGGACGCCGCTCTTGATGTCGCGGAAACGCTGGTGGCGCTCGCCGAGGCCAAAGGCTGCAGTCCCGGCCAGTTGGCCCTCGCCTGGCTGCTGCAACAACCCGGCGTCACCAGCCCGATCATCGGCCCGCGAACAGTCGCGCAGTTGACCGACAACCTCGGCGCGCTGGACGTTGCCATCACCGAGGACGATCGGCAGCAGCTCGACGCCGTCGCGCCACCCGGCGACGTCATCGTCCCCTACTACGCCGCCGACTTCGGTCCGCATCTTTATCGTTGGTGAGCCGCCGTGGCCCTGTCGCGTTTTCGCCCGCGGTATTCCGTGTCCCGCAGACATCCTTTGCCGAATGAGAGGGACCGCAGTCCCCCGGTCGCTTGGCCGGTGGCGCCCGCTTGCGGGCCCTGCAATCGCGGCCCCGGCATGCCCGCCGCCCCGGGTATCGCCCGCTTCTACAGCCGTCGCGGCCCCGGCATCCCCGTCACCCTCGCTGCCACCTACTTCAAAGCACTCTCCTCGGGCCCTGGCACGTGCGATGCGCTACACTCGCGCGCAAGATTGGAGCGTGGCGAGTGGAGTATCGAGCACTGGGGAAGACCGGCGAACAGGTCAGCGCGATCGGCATCGGCGGGGCGCACGCCGCCCAGCCGAAGGACCCCGCGGAGTCGGTCCGCCTGATCCGCACCGCCATAGACAACGGCATCACCTTCATGGACAACTGTTGGGACTACTCCGGTGGCAATGCCCAGGTGCGCATGGGCGACGCGCTTCGCGACGGTTATCGCCAGCGCGTCTTCCTCATTACCAAGATCGACAGCCACCTTGCCGATGCCGCGGCCCAGCAGATCGACCAGTGCCTCCAACGGCTCCAGACCGACCGGATCGACCTGATGCAGATCCACGAGGTGATCCGCCCCGATGATCCCGATCGTGCCTTCGCGTCGGGCGGGACCATGGAAGCGCTGTTGGCAGCACGGCAGGCAGGCAAGATTCGCTTTATCGGTTTCACCGGCCACAAGGACCCCGACATCCACCTGAAGATGCTGAACATGGGGTTCGACTGGGACACGGTGCAGATGCCGCTCAACTGCGTGGATACCCATCATAAGAGCTTCGAAGCCAAGGTGCTTCCCGTGCTGGTGGAGCGCGGCATTGGCGTCCTGGGCATGAAGCCGCTCGCTGCCGGCGAGGCCGTGCGCAGCGGTGCGGCGACCGCGGAGGAGTGTCTGCGCTACGCCATGAGCCTGCCGACTTCCGTCGTTATCACCGGCTGCGATTCCATGCCAATCCTGGAGCAAGCGATCCGCGTCTGGCACAGCTTTACGCCCATGACGCCGGTGGAGATGGCCGCCCTCCGCGCCCGCACCGCCGCCCGCAACACCGGCGGCACGCTGGAAGGCTACAAGACGAGCGGCCGCTTTGACGGCACGGTCAGGAATCCGCACTGGCTGACGACGGCGTCGGTGACGGCGTAGGGACCCCTCGGGGCGCCCTCTGGGCCCCTCCCCGTGCGCGGAGAGGGGGTGGTGGCGGGCAGGACGGGCCAGAACTCAGACGTATCCAGCGCACTAGCTATTGACCGGTGCTCCGTTGGGCATGCCGGGCCGGCATTCGTCATCCCCTCTCCGCGCACGGGGAGGGTTGGGAGGGGTCCCCTCGTAGCGTCAACACAAGCGCCAGCACGAAGGCGCCGGCGCCCACGAAGAAGACCGGCGCGAGTCCGGCGCCCACGACGGCGGCGGCGATGGCGG
>CALBSQ010000134.1 GCA_937967325.1 uncultured Chloroflexota bacterium | reverse complement strand
GCTCCCCTGCCCCTCTGCCCCCCGGCCGTGGTGTGCTATGCTGGCTTGGTCTGCCGCGATGACGCTAGCCATGGCATGGCGGGGATCGCCGGCGGCATGATCGAGAAGCAAGTAGGCGCCAGTGGTTCCTACCGGCGACAAGGGGGGCCGTCGGGGACGATTCCCGTTCGCGGCCTTGCGCGCTTATTGCCTCACTCGGGGCACGTTGCGATTGCCCCGGACCGTGCTACTGGGTATCGTGGTCTTCCTGGCTTGCCGGCTGCCCGCGCTGGCCGCCTCGTCACCGGCCAATCCGGCCGCCGACGACCGGGGTGGTGGATCCTGGCAACTCCTGCCCGGCACTGGGGCGCCCACCCCACGAGATGGTCATAGCGCCGTGTGGACCGGCTCCCAGATGTTGATCTGGGGCGGATTCGGCGGACCGTCCGTCGAAGTTGGGGACGGAGCGGCATTCTCACCGGCCACGAACACCTGGCATCCACTCCCCACCAACGGTGCACCCAGTCCCCGTGGCCTCCACACCGCCGTGTGGACCGGCGCCGATATGCTCGTCTGGGGCGGCGACGCGAGCAGCACCGGCAGCGTGCTGGGGAACGGCGCGGCGTACAATCCGGGCGCCAAATCCTGGCGCCCGCTGTCGCTCACCGGCGCGCCGACCGCCCGCGTGGGTCACGTCGCCTTGTGGACCGGCACGCGAATGCTGATTTGGGGCGGAGTAGCCGGCGCTGCCGGCATCTTGCCGCAGGACGGCGGCGCCTACGATCCACTGACCGCTACCTGGTCCTCGCTGTCGACCGCGGGTGCAATCGGCAAGCGGTTAGGGGAAATCGTTGTGTGGACTGGTACGCAGATGGTGATCTGGGGCGGATCAAGCGCAACGGCGGGCCTCACCTACTTCGGCGATGGCGCTGCCCTTTCTCCGGGGACATCGTTGCCCTCTATCGTGGCAAGATCGCTGGCGCACGACGGGCGCTATTTTGCCCAGACCGGCTTCCGAATCGACAATGACGCGATCTGGAGCTATTTCGCCCACCGGGGAGGTGTCGCCACCTTTGGGTACCCGACGAGCCGGACCTTTACCTTCCAGGGCTTCCAGGTCCAGTTCTTTCAGCGGCGCATTGTCCAGCTTGATGAGCACGGTCAGGCGCGATTGTTGAACTTGCTCGACGCCGGGCTGTTGCCGTATACCGGCCTCAACAGCAGCACCGTCCCCGGCGTGGATAGCAGTCTGCTCGCCACCATCGTCGACCCGACCAACCAGCCGGCACTGCTGAAGTGGGTCAAGGACCATGCTCCGGACTCACTTGCCGGCGTGCCGGTCAACTTCTATGCCAGCTTCTTGGCGTCCGTCCCTTCGCGGGCGGCCTTTCCGGACGGTGGTGACGCGGCGCTCTTGCCGGCGATCGATCTCGAGCTGTGGGGCGTTCCCACAAGTAAGCCGCTGATGGACCCAAACAATCACAATTTCATCTACCTGCGCTGGCAGCGCGGCATCATGATGTACGATGCCGGCTGCCGTTGTACGCAGAGCATTCTTCTCGTGGATTATCTGAAGGATCTCCTGCTGGGTCAGAATATGCCGCCGGATCTCGCGGCGGAGGGGGCGGCAAGCGCATTTCTGGCGCAATACGACCCGGGTGCAGCAGGCTGGGTTCGCAAGCCCGGTGCGCTACCCAATACGGACCTGACCAACGCCTTCACGGCGGACTAGCGCGACAGAGTCCGGTGGGCTGCCGGTAGCATCTGACGGAGGGGATAGGTCAGGCGGTTGTGAAGAGATGAGCAGCGCGAGCCCAAACAGGAAGGAAATGACGTGCGCCTAGCCCTTCTGGGATTCAGTCACGAGACCAACACCTTTGTGCAGCAACCTACCAGTTATGACCGGTTCGTCCAGAGCGGGATCCTGCGCGGTGAAGAGGTCGTGCAGCGGCACCGGCACGCGCATAGCACGATCGCTGGCTACCTGGAGGCTGCCGATCGCTTCGGCTGCACGGTGGCGCCCCTGTACTTCGCCGCCACCGAGCCGGCCGGAATGATTACGGCCGACGCGTTTGAGCGGATCACCGCGGAGATGCTGCAGTTGCTGGAGAGCGACGGTCCATGGGACGGGGTGCTGTTAGCCTTGCACGGAGCGGCCGTATCCGAGCAGTACGCGGACGCCGACGGAGAGATCGCGGCCCGTGTACGGGCGCTGGTCGGACCGAGGCTGCCCATCGGCCTCTCACTGGATCTGCACACTAACTTGACCGCGAAGATGGTGGACAACGCCACGGTTACGGTCCTGTACCGCACCAATCCACACCTCGACCCGCGCCCGCGCGCGCTGGAGTGCGCGGAGCTGGTGGTCCGGACAATTCGCGGCGAGATCAGACCAGTCCAGGCGCTGGAAACGCCACCGCTGGCCATCAATATCGTGCGGCAGTTCACCGGCGAGGAGCCGATGCGAGGAGTCATGCAGGACGCCGCCACAGTGATGGCTCGTCCGGGCGTATTGTCGGCCAGCGTGGCGGAGGGCTACCCCTACGCCGACGTACCGGAAATGGGCATGGCCTTCCTGGTAGTTCACGACGGCAATGTGGTCGCGGCGCGAGAGGTGGCCCAGTGGCTGGCCGGTCGCTCCTGGCAGCGTCGGCGCGAGTTCGTCGGCCATACCCCGTCGCCGACGGAGGCGCTGCGTGCCGCCGCGGCGGCTCCTAGGGGACCGGTCGTGCTCATGGATGTCGGTGACAACATCGGCGGCGGCAGCCCCGGCGATTCCACGGTGCTGCTCGCGGAGGCGAAGCGATTAGGCATCCGCGGCTACTTGCAGACCCTGTACGATCCGGACGCCGTCGCAGCTTGCCTGGCAGCCGGCGTTGGACATACGCTCACCTTTCGAGTGGGTGGCCACGACATTGATTCACCGGCGCCGCCGGTGGAAGTGACCGGCATGGTGCGGCTGATCTCGGACGGCAAATTTGAGGATGCGCAGCCCACCCATGGCGGCGCTCGCTACTTCGACGGCGGCGTCACCGCCGTGATCGAGACAGACGATGAGCACACATTAGTGCTCACCAGCCGGCGCGTGGGCAACACGAGCATCCAACAGATGTACTCGTTGGGCATTCGACCGGAGAGCAAGCGTGTAGTGGTTGCCAAGGGGGTTGTCTCACCTCGACCGGCGTACGAGCCGATTGCCGCCGAAATCATCCTGGTCAACACCCCGGGCGTGACCACTTCCGATCTCTCGCATTTCTCCTACCGGCGTCGGCGGCGCCCACTGTATCCATTTGAGCCGGAAGCGTCGTACGGCACAAGCGACGTGTAGGGTTAGGTCACCCCCCATTTGGGCGATGGAGCCGCCGGGAAGCCATTCCGAACCATGTACACTGAGATGAGGAGCGATTGGAGGTGGGCGGGGTCGACGCGCAGAAGGAGTTCCTCATCCACGATCACGAGTTGGATGAGGGCGTGCCGGTCGTGGAAGCGAGCGGACTGACTCAGGTCTACCATCGCGGTCAGCAGCTGGTTAAGGCGCTGGACGACGTCACGTTCTCCGTGGCGCAGGGCAGCGCAACCGCGGTCGTCGGGCCCTCCGGATCTGGCAAGAGCACGCTGCTCCATCTATTGGCCGGCCTCGCGCGGCCGGCAGGGGGGGAGCTGCGCGTGGTGGGGAAGAACGTGCTCCAACTCCAGCCGCGTGGACTGGCCCGTTTTCGCAATCGGGACGTGGGCATCATTTTTCAGGCGTTTAATCTCCTGCCCGACCTGACGGTCGCGGAGAATGTCCTCTTTCCTCTGTACTTCGGTGGGGTGAGCGTCAAGGATGGCCGGCGCCGGGTGGCGCGCTTACTGCACATTGTCGGGCTCGACGGCACCGCCGACCGGCTGCCGGCGCAGCTTTCCGGAGGTGAGCAACAGCGCGTCGCCATCGCACGAGCACTGGTCACCAACCCTCCCCTCATTCTGGCCGATGAGCCAACGGGCAATCTCGACGAGGCGACCGGTGATGGGATCGCCTGGCTGCTGTTTGAGCTGGTGCGCGAGTTCTCCAAGACCCTCATTCTGGTTACCCACCACTCCTCTCTGGCGCGACAGGCGGACCGACAGATCAATCTGGTAAGTGGTCGCATCGCTGTAGAGGAGAAGGTCCCTTGCTCTTGAGGCGGCTGCTTGGGTTGGCTGCCAAGGGTCTCTTGCGCCGACGGCTGCGGTCCACTATCACCCTGATTTCAGTGATTGTCGGAACCGCCGGACTCTTGCTGTTTCTGAGCGTGGCATTGGGATTACAGCAACAGTTGCAAGTCCAGCTAGGGAACTATGAGCCGGCCACGGTTCTCCACGTCGATCCGCCGCTCTCCGTCTCCTCATCCGTACCGACCTCCGGGCCGCCGCCCGGCATCGACGCCGCGACGCTACAGAAGCTCCGTTCGCTGCCGCGCGTTCGATTGGCGTTCGCCGAAGCGCAGCTCGGTGGCACCGCCAGCATCAACGGCGCCGGTGTCCCCTTGGAGCTCAGGCCCGTGCCCTCTAGCTACCTCAGCGGCGGGGCCGGTGTACATTTGCTCAACGGGCAGTTGTTCACCGACGACCACGCCCAGGTCATGGTGGTTACCGCCGGCTTTCTGCAACTTGTCGTGGGTCAGCCGGCAGCCGGTGGTGCGGGCGGACCGCGCGGGGCGGCGGCCACGCCGCCAAGTGGCGCGAGCCAGGCGCTGCCCGTCGACCTTGGCGGCTGGGTGGGGAAAACGATCCCTTTCGCGGCGCAGTCTCCGGATGGTCAAGATGCGCCGCCGGTGGATCTGCGCATTGTGGGGATCATCGACGGACGAGCGCCGTTCGGCTACATTCCTTACGACGCCGGGATGGCGATGCTCCCTACGTCACCGGGCTCCCCTTCGGGCGGCTATGACGCGGCTGTTGTCGTTGCCGCCCGTGTGCAAGATGTCGCGACGGTGCGCCAGGAGATCGACACGCTGAAATTGCACGTGGAGACATCGGATACCCTGGCCAAGAGCCTTTCGGACGCGCTGGGAACGGCGCGGCTGGTTGCTGCAATCATCGCCGCTATCGCACTGGTCCTCGCCGTGGTCAATATCATCAATATGCTGCTCGCGGCGGTGGCGGAGCGCGCTCGGGAGATCGGCATCATGAAAGCGATCGGCGCGCGCAGCTGGCACGTCGGGATGCTCTTTCTGTTGGAGTCATTGCTGCTTGGTGTGCTGGGAGGCGTGCTCGGAGGTCTCATCGCACAGGCCTTTTCCCGAATCGTGTTTGCGATCAAGCCGATCCAGTTGCCGGATAGCCCGCCCCTATCGCTCAGCTTCCCCGTTCCAGTGTTGATCGGCACCGTGGTCGCCGTAACGATCGTCAGCGGTCTGGCCGGCCTCGTGCCCGCCCTCCGAGCGGCGCGCATTGACCCGGTCACCGCAATTGCCGGCACGAATTAGCGTCACGGCGCGACCAAGAATGGCCCATGCATGCGAATCGTCTTCATGGGGACGCGGGATATCGCGGAACACGTGCTGGGCGCGTTGCTAGAGGCCGGGCGGCCTGATTGGCAGATCGTCGCCAGCTTTACCCAACCTGATCGCCCCCTAGGGAGGTCCGCGACACTGCAGCCGCCGCCGGTGAAGCTACTGGCGCAAAGGGCCGGGGTTCTCGTCTACCAACCGGAGTCGCTGCGCTCGCCCGAGGTTGTCCACGATCTGCAGCGTCTATCGCCTGACGTTGGGCTAGTGGCGAGTTACGCGCAGCTGCTGCCGCGAAGGGTCCTCGCCATTCCTCCTGCCGGGTGGCTCAATGTCCACCCGTCGCTCCTGCCACGCCATCGCGGCCCATCGCCGGTTACCTCGGCCATCCTGGCCGGCGATATAGAAACGGGGGTGACCATCATCAAGCTGGTCAAGGCGATGGATGCCGGGCCGATTGTCGATCAAGTACGAACGACGATTGGCCCGAATGAATCTGCCGGAGCGCTCACCGAGCGGCTGGGTTCACTGGGCGCCGAACGCACCGTGGCCGTGCTCGACGACTGGGTGGCTGGGAAGCTGGTGGCGGTTCTCCAGGATGACTCGGCAGCGACCTACTCGACACGACTTACCCGCGAGGATGGGCGGCTCGATTGGTCGCGACCGGCCGAAGAACTGGTGCGACGAGTCCGCGCCTTCCATCCTTGGCCCGGCACGTTCACCACTTGGGAGGGCCGGCGTCTCGTGGTGCTGTCGGCTGCGCCTATCCGCCAGGAGTCAGGAACAGCGCCGGGCACGGTCACCGGCTTGTTCGATAGCGGTTCCGGCCCGGTGATTCTTGTCGCGACCGGACAGGGGGAACTGGCCGTTTCCGACCTGCAGATCGAAGGGCGGCGGCCCCTGTCCGCCACGGAGTTCGTTCGCGGACAGCCGGCGCTGATCGGATCCGTTTTGGGCGGCAACTGAGTAGCGCGGCGGGCGCGCCAATGCCGACGAAATTCGGAACGCGGCTCCCTAGCGTCGGCGCTGGAATCGCTCGCGGTGCCGGCGCTTCTTGAGCTTGTGCTTGGTGATTGCCTTGCGGCGCTTCTTGACGACCGAACTCATGCTGCGGCGGAACTCCCCACTCTTTGAACAGCCGGAAGCACCGACTGTGGCGTGACGCACTGCCAGAACTATAGCGGACGCGGCGCGGCACTGGCAAGCGATGGGGCCATCCTGGTTCCGGCACGTGCTAGACTACCGTGGACGAGCATCGGCGCCAGCGCGGGGAACGGAGCGGCCAGCGGGTGGAGGACTTCGCCGCCTACCACGCCGCGGTGCGCTGGATCCAAAGCAACATTCGTGGCCCTGCCGACACTCCGGCCGAGCATCCCTTGTACACGCCGGAGGAACGCCATCGTCGGCAATTCGCGCGGCTGGATCGTTTTCTCGGCCTGCTGCACCATCCGGAGCGGCGATTCGCGCCGATCCACGTGGCCGGCACTTCCGGGAAGGGCTCGACCGCGGTGATGATCGCGTCTATTACCCAGGCCGCGGGTCAGCGTACCGGCCTGCACATCAAGCCCTACTTGCAAACGCCGTTGGAGAAGCTGCTGGTCAACGGCCGGCCGATGAACGTCGACCGGTTCGTACACCTGGTTTCCGCGGTCAGGAGCCAGGTCGAACATTTCAACGCCGTCAGCCCGGAAGGTCCGCTACGCTACGGTGAGCTGTGGGTGACGCTCACCTTCGCTGCCTACGCGGCCGAGCGAGTGGATGTTGGGGTGGTAGAAACGGGGGTGGGTGGACGCTGGGATCGCACCAATGTCATCACACCGGTCGTATCCGTGATCAATCGAATCGGCTTCGACCACGTGCGCTCGCTGGGGCCCACGTTGGCGGACATTGCCGCCCATAAGGCCGGGATCATCAAACCGGGCGTGCCCGTCGTCGTGGCTGAACAGGCGCCGGAGGCGATGGAGGTCATTGTCGAGGAGGCCCATCGCCGATCTGCCCCGCTGATCGTCGCCGAACGTGATTACACCGTACAGGCGCCTGACTTTGGCCGAGCGGGCAGCCGGTTCGGTTACGAGGACCAGTTCGGGCGGATTCCTGACCTCTCCCTCCCGCTGCTCGGGCGTCATCAGGTTGCCAATGCCGCGCTGGCGATCGCGGCCGCCCGCGTGCTAGGCAATACGCTGGCCATCGACGAACGGGCCGTCCGAGATGGACTTGCTACCGTTCGCTTTCCCGGCCGGCTGGAACGCATGCAGCATCAACCGGAAGTCCTGCTGGACGGCGCCCACAACGGCCAGAAAGCCGAGGCGCTGCTTGGCGCGCTGCGCGAGTTGCGTCGAGGGCGGCGCGCGGTGCTGGTGCTCGGCGTCCTGGCCAGCCATCAGGCGGAGGATGTGGTGCGCGTCTTGGCCCCGTTCGCGGACGCGATCGTGTGTACCGCGACCGACGTGATCGGCAAGGCGGCGACGCCACCGGACGAACTGGCGGAATTGTGCCGGCCATACTGTCGAAACGTCGTGACCGCTCCGCACGCGTCCGCCGCGCTCGATGCGGCGATCGCCGACGCAGGACCTGATGGCCTGGTCTGCGCCACCGGCTCGCTCTATCTGGTTGGTGAGGCCCGCGAGCGCTGGGTGAGCGAGGTAGACATCTTACGGACGGCCTGGGGGACGGAGGAGGATCCTCTTCCGGCGACGCTGGCGGTGGTGTAGGCGCTCTTCGTGAAGCTCTCCGTCCTGATTCCTGCCTACAACGAGGAGCGGACGATCGAAGAGATCATCCGCCGAGTCGCGGCCGTGCCTCTCTCGATCGGCGTGGAGATCCTCGTACACGACGACGCCTCCACCGACCGCACGCCCGTAATCCTGGCCGCCTTGCAGGACGAGTTCCCTGGTCTACGCGTGCTGCGTCGTGCCTGCAACGGCGGGAAGGGGGTCGGCGTCCGGACGCTGATCAAGGAAGCTACGGGAGATATATGCATCTTCCAGGACGCCGACGACGAATATGATCCCGACGACTATCGCCGGTTGGTGGACCGCTACTTGAACGGTGGCTGGCCGGCCGTCTACGGGTACCGCAACCTATCCGGCCAGCCGCTGATCGGCCGCATCGGCAATCACGGGCTGACCGTGCTCACGGACGTGTTATATGGGTGCCGGCTGCGCGATATGGAGACCTGCTACAAGCTTATCGACGCCCGTCTGCTGCGCTCCTTCGATCTGCGCGCCAACGGCTACGACATCGAGCCGGAGCTCACCATCAACCTGCGCCGTCGTGGCTATCGCATCGCCCAGGTCCCGATCCGCTATCGCCCGCGCCCGACGCCGAGCAAGAAGCTCCACCGCCTTACGGATGGCTGGCTCGCGCTGCGGATGATCCTCCGCCACCGGGTGCCCGGGCTTGGGGGCTAGTGGTTCGGGGCTAGTGGTTCGGGACTAGGGATAGGAAATGATCGTTACGTTGGAGATGCCGGGGCGGGGACTGCGGTCCGCCGCCAGAGCACGCGACTGCGGTCGGGACAGCTTGGAAGGGCAGTTCGCCATACTGGAGGCGCTCATTCATGTTGAGCCGATCGGCGCACCGCAGTGCCGGACTCTGGCGGCGGACCGCAGTCCCCGCCCCGGCAACCCGCAGGATATGATCGCTGGCGTAGCGAAAAGGCCCTAGGTTGGGGACGGGGACGTGATGAAAGACCCTCTGGTTTCGAGGCCAATCCAATCGGGCACGACCACGAGGGCATAGGGAGTCGCTTGTTGTCCCCCGCCCCCTGCTATGATGCCGGCGTGAAAGCGGTGTATCGAGCAAGAGAGGTAAACAGAACAGATGCGAATTGCCAGAGTGTCCGCGGGCGGCGCGGCGCGGTGGGCCGCGTTGGATGGCGACCAGGTTTTCCAGCTTGACGACGTCTATGGGGCCCAGCGGCGGGGGGCCTCGCTGGGCAGCCTCGGCGGTGTCAAGCTGCTCGCCCCGGCGGAGCCGAAGATAATCGTCTGCATCGGGCTCAATTACGCCGCTCACGCCGCGGAAAGTGGCCAGACCATCCCCGAAGAGCCGTTGATGTTCTTTAAGCCGCCAACCGCGTTGATCGGACCGGGGGAGGAGATCACCTGGCCGATCGGTACCACGCGGATCGATTCCGAAGCCGAGCTGGCGCTGGTAATACGCAAGACGGCGAAGCTCATCCGACCGGATCGCTGGCGGGACTACGTGCTCGGCTACACCTGCGGCAATGACGTGAGCGCGCGGGACTGGCAGGGCAAGGACGGCCAGTGGAGTCGAGCCAAGGGTTTCGACACATCCTGCCCCCTCGGTCCCTGGCTGGAGACTGAGGTTAATCCCGACAACCTGCGCATCCAAGGCTTCCTCGACGGCAAGTCACAGCAGGACAGCTCCACATCGGATCTTGGACATAACGTTGGCAAACTGGTCGCCCACATCTCGCGCTATTTCACGCTGGAAGCCGGCGATGTGATCATGACCGGTACCCCAGCGCATCCGGGCCACATGGAGGACGGGTCGGAGTACACTATCGAGATCCAGGGCATCGGCAAGCTCACCAACCGCATCCGCAAGCCGGCGAGCTATTTTTAGGGACCTCACCCCCGGCCCCTCCCCTACGAAGGGAGGGGAGCCTCCACGGCAAGGGTAGTGGCTTTCCTGGCCACGCCAGCCAGAGGATGCAGCGAGGCCAAACCATCATCCCGGTGAAGCTCCCCTCCCTTCGTAGGGGAGGGGCCGGGGGTGAGGTCCCCTACTCGTCTTCCTCGACCGTGGCGTACAACTCCTCGCCGCGGTACAGACGCAGGGCGCTGCGCGCGGTCTGCAGCATGGCGCGCGATGTGGGCGAGTGCGCCGCCAGATAGCGGGCGACGCCGATCAGCACCGTGTTGGCGGCCTCGGGACGGCGCTCGCGCAGCGCCGCGTGCTGGCGCACACCCGCCTCCAGCGTCTGATAGGTGTGGAACTCCGCGTCCTCGCGCAGGACAAGGTGGCCAAATCTGGCGATCAGGGCCTTGGGGTCAGTCGTCAGATCAAGGTAGCGGGCCGTAGTCACGGCCGCTTCACCGACTCGCTGCTCCTGGTCCAGCAGCTCTTCCAGACTGCGCAGCGCGGTCAACCCGTCCGTGATCTTGAGGACGTCAGCACGGTCGCGGGGCAGCCTGGCCGCCGGCATGTTGAGGAAGCGGTCGAGGTAGACCTTCATGGCGCCGTGGAACACCCCTCGCGCCGTCTCGATCGACGGCGCGCGCCGCAGACCTTGATCGAGCGCGTTGCAGTAGGTGAAGCTGTGCAGCACGGTGATCCAGTCGCCGAACTCGTTGCTGGTGTGGAAATGGAACAGCCGCCGTGCCGCCGCGAAGGTGATCGCCTGGCTCAGGTCCAGTATTGACGCGCCGTCGCTCAGCGCCGCGACCATAGCATCCACGATGGCGTGCGGGTCGTCCCCAAGTACCAGGTCCACCATGGGGTCGAAGCCGGCCCACGCGCTGGCCGGAACGTCTAGCTTGACGAGGGTGGGAAGATCCTTGAACACCGGCTCCAGGAGAGCGACCAGGTCGATGGGATGGCGCCAGGCGTTCTGCTCTTCGCTGCGCTGGCCCTGGGCGATGCCGCGCACGACACTGGGTAGCACGGTCGCCGCCTGATCCCAGCCGACGTGATCCAGCAGCTCGCAGGCCTTGTTGACGAAGTCGACGGTGTGTCCCCCGGCCAGAAAATAGTGATCGGTGGCTGCCGATAGCAGCATGTCGGCCAGCTCCGCTGGACTTGCCTGACGCTGGATGGCGGTCAAGAGGGTTCGCTCGCAGCCGTCCACGTCGCGCACCTCGGCGAAGCGTCGGAACCAGCTTCGCAGGCGCTCAACCGACGCCACCTCGTTCGGGAGCGGGTCCAGGCTAAAGCGTGGCGGCGCGCCGGCGCAGTCCGAAGCTACGTGGACCAGACCGTGGTAGAGCGCGAGTACCTGATCCTCACGGTCGAGCCGGTCGATGATGTTGGCGAGCGCGGTGAGGATGGTCAAGCCGGGACCCCAGCCTGCCTCTCGATAGAGTGTGCCGAAGTTGCCGCCGATCTCCAGGATCTCCGCGGCCGGCGTGCCGGCCTCGCTGAGCGCCAGCACGGCCTTGACGATCACCAGCGAGAGATTCTGCTCCAGGCCATCCTGCAAGCGCGCCTTCCAATGGGCGATGTAGTCGGTCGTCGGCGGCTGGAGGTCGACCAGCACGTCGCCATCACTGACCACCACGGGGTAGACGCGAACGTCGTCGGCAAAGGGATCGAAGGTGCCGCCGCTGTCCAGGTCGAAGCGGGCGTGGTGCCAGTGGCAGGTCAAGATGCAGTCCGCTACGCTGCCTCGGCTGAGCGGGAAGCCCATGTGCGGGCAGCGGTTGTCCACGGCGCGCGGCGAGCCGTCGTTATAGAACACGGCGATGCCGTGGCGTCCGGACGATACGACAACGCAGCCCTTGCGACCAAGCTCCTCCAGGGAGCATGCGCGCACCCGCTCATCGGTGCTCGCTGGGACCGTGGCCACGGATTGAGCAACCATACTAATCCCCCTATCCATGCGACCCATCGTCGGTGTGAGGCAGTGTGCAGCATGGATTCTAGCTCACTCACCGGCACTTGCACAGGCGCGGGCCTGTCCAAACGGACAGGGCGGCCCCACCCCCGGCC
>CALBSQ010000133.1 GCA_937967325.1 uncultured Chloroflexota bacterium | reverse complement strand
CGAGGGGAGCCGGTTGCGATCGGAATCCCAAGAAGGCGCGCCGGACACGGCCGTGTTGCACCAATGTCTGCACGACTCCGCTGACCACTTCCGACGGAACAGCCATGCCGGCATCGCCACCGAGCTGAGAGCTCAACAGGCCGGCGATCTGTCCCTGCGAGTCGACCAGGGCTCCGCCGGAGAAGCCCGGATACATCGCGATCCCCGTGCGGATGTAGCCGCCGAGCTGTCCGCCACGGCGAGTACGCACCGGTCCGCCCACGGCGCTCACAAGACCCCAGCTTGCTTGAACGCCGTCGCCGCCAGGCCGCGCCACCGCCAGGGCCAGGTGCCCGATCTTGACGTTGGACTGAGGGAAGCTAGCCGCCGTCACCGCGCTGCCTGCCGGAAGACGGAGGACCGCGATGTCGTGATCGGGGTCTCGTCCAACGAGCGATGCCTGCACTTCTTTCCCATCGGGCAGTCCGACCGTGATGTTCTCGTCACGTTCCACGGCGTGCTCGGCGGTCACGACGATGCCATCGCCCGACCAGAGAATCCCGCTGGCGGGCATGCGCTGGCGCGCTTCGACACGCACGACGCTCTGGGCGGCGCGTTCGACCGCGCCGGCCAGTCTTGTCGATAGCTCGGTCAGGACATTTGTTGTTTCTTCGGTCACGGGTACCTCCTGTGATGAGTGAGCGGGCGTGGAAACGGCGCCCTGTTCTGTGTAGCTCAACCGTACCGAACGGGCTGAGCGTGTCGCATCAGCAACTTGACTAGGGGATGACCTAGCAGGATGGGCAGGCGCGTGGCAACACCGGCTACTGGAGTGACGCGAGCACATGGTCCATGGCGGCGAACAGTTGCCAGGCGCCGCCGGCTACGTCGGTGAGGGTCGCCAGCAAGTTGCTCTTCGTCGGGAGTTCCGGCTCGACGTGGGCGAGCAAGCTCACGTAGGAAAGATGAACCAACGATGGCTGACGCTCCTCCAGCTTGACGGACTGCGCATTCGGCACATACGTGTCGGAACGGTCGGCGACCACGTACACCGGGAAACGCAGGTGGTCGAGTTGCGTTTCCGGAGAAAGCGCCGACAGCTGTTCCGGCATTGGCGACGGCAGCGCCGCGATGAGCGCCGGTACCAAAGCCGGGTTCCGGTTCAGCAGCAGCGCCCGCAGCGCTTGGCCTCCGCCGGAGAGCCGGGCGGGCGGCAGCGTGCTCCAGTTCGGGGCGACGTAATGATCGGGTGGCGGATCGCCGAGCAATGGTGCGAACACGGCCCGATCACTGGCGTCAGGAAGGCCAGCAACCAGACTACGCGCCACGGCTACCACCACCCACGGGTCGGTGGCGTAGTCGAGGAGCTTCCCACCGGCTTCATAGGTGTTCGTGGTGATGAGCTGAATCATGTCCGTCGAGCTGACATAGCCGGCCAAATCGACAACCGCCCGCAGCGGCGGCGTCTGAGGGTCCTCGGCCGCCAGCAGGCCGAGCGTACCGCCGACGCAAAAGCCCACCAACTCCACGTGGCCGGGCTGCACGCTTGGCAGCGCGTTGAGACGCCGCAAGGTGAGCTCCACGTCTTGCCGGCTGGCCGGGGTGAGCTCCTCGTGGAGCAGGTCAGGATAATCAGGAACCAGCGCCGTGTAGCCGCTCCGAGCGAGCGCCGTGGCAAACTGTACGAGCGCCGGGTATTTCCTACCCTCCGCCAGCGCCCCATTGACGATCAGGATAGCGGGGTGCGCGCCGGATCCGGGCGGCACGTACAGATCGGCCGCCACGGTTCCCTCTGCGCCGGCAAATGTGATCGATTGCACCGATGGCTGGCCGAGGGCAGCGTTGACGGGTCCCAGCGGAACGCCCGGTAAGACCGATGCGAGGAGGTAGAGGCTCGCCGGTGCGACGTGGATCGGTGGCGTCCTAAAGAACATCAGCGCTGTGAGGGCGATCAGGGCCGCCAGCGACAAGGGAGCACGGTAACGTCGTAGCCGGCCCCGTACCGTTGGAGCATCCGTCGCGGCGACACCAGCCGGTACGCGCTCCATTTCAACTCCCGAAGTTGGAGGGCGGCGATGGTAACTCGGAAGACCTGCCCCGCCAGTGTAGCACGGGTGCTGCTCGGTCGTTGACCGAACCCTACTGACGCGTATACTTGTGGGACTAATTTGGCCATTTGCCGCGATGCCGCGGCCCATGCTGCCATCCGACGAGAGTGACCGAACTGCCAATGGAACAGACCATCGACGCGCGATTCATGGAAGACATGAAATCGGCCATGCGTGCTCGTGACGACGTGCGGGTAAGCGCCATCCGTTTCCTCCGCTCTGCCGCCAAAAATCGGCAGATTGAGCTGGGGCGCCCGCTCTCCGACGAAGAGACACTCGACGTCATACGGCGATTGGTCAAGCAGCGTCAGGACTCAATCGCCCAGTTTCGCGCGGCCGGTCGCCAGGATCTGGTGGACAAAGAGGAAGGGGACCTGGCCGTTCTCTCGAGCTACTTGCCCCGGCAACTAAGCCGCCTGGAGATCGAGGCGGTAGCGCGCGACGTTATCGCCGAGACAGGCGCCACGGGCGCCGGCGACATGCGCCGGGTCATGGCCCTGTTGATGCAACGCACCCAGGGCCAGGCCGACGGCAGGCTGGCCTCGGAGGTCGTGTCGTCACTGCTACGGAGTCGGTAGAGACGAGAAGGAGACACCGTGGGCGTCTATGACGTCGCCGCGGAATTCCGGCAGCGTCCGCTCGCGCGACTCCGTGTGGTGCGCAGCGTCGCGGCGGGCCACGTCGTTCCTGTGCTGCTCGCCGCCATCACGATCGCGCTACTGTCAGGAGTACTGCGGGCGAGCTGGCTGCCGGGACAAGTGCAGCTTGCAGTCGGTGAGCGAGCCGATCGAGACCTGGTGGCGCCGCGAAGTGCCGACTATGTCAGCAGCGTGCTCACGCAGGCGGAAAGCCATCAGTTGGGGCAGGATGTCGGCACAATCTATCGCTACGATGCCGGTATTGCGCAGTCGTCGCGTCGCTCGGCCGCCGACCTGCTGACGCAGCTGATCGCGGTTCGCGCCGATGCGACCGTGTCCGACAAGGCTGGGCGACTGCTGCAAGTGTCGGGAGGTAGTCTGACGCCGACTACTGCTGCCGACGCTGCTCAGCTATCGGACGCTAGCTTTGCCTCAGTGCGCGACGTGGTGCTTCGCCTGCTTGACCAGGCGGCGACGTTGCAGATCCGTCCCGAGGGGCTGGCGACCGTGCAGCAGGGACTGGTGGCAACGATCCCGGCGCAGTGGTCCCAAGAGCAGTCCGCGTTGGCGGCTCAGCTCATAGTCAATTTCGTGAAGCCCAATAGCTTCCCTGACGTGGCGCAGACAACCGTAGCACAGCAACAGGCCCAAAGCCAGGTCACGCCCGTTCGCGTCCACGTCGACCGCGGCGACCTCGTGTTGCGCAAGGGAGATGTGGCAACCGCCCAGAGCATCGAGGAGCTCAAGGCGCTTGGACTGTTTCGGGAACCGCCCGACGTCACCAAATATGTCGGTACTGCCTTGCTGGTGGCCGCCTTGCTGCTGCCTCTGTACGCCTACCTGCTCCGGGTACAACCGGCTTTGTGGTTCCATTCCAAGCCGCTGTCCCTGATAGGCTTGCTCCTCCTCGCTACGGCGGCCGGCGCGCGCATACTGTGGCACACCGACCCGACGGGTATTTACCTATTCCCGCTCGCCATCGTGTCGATGCTGATAGCGGTATTGTTGGACCTTCAGCTCTCGGTGCTGATCACCGGAATACTCGCGGTCCTCATCGGTTACGAGATGAACGGCTCGTTGGAGATGGCGTTGCTGGGACTGGTCGACGGGCTGGTCGGCATTTTGGCCATGTGGCACATCGAGCGGCTGTCGGGCTTTTTCCGCGCCGGCGTGGTCGTGGCGATGGCAAATGCGACGATCGGACTCGCCTACTTGTTGGTCGCCGGGCAGCCGACGAGCAATCAGATCATGGTGCTGGCCCTGGAGAGCGTCGCCAACGGCGCGGTGTGCGCGATGGTGACCCTCGGCGCGTTTAGCCTGCTGGGGTATCTGTTCGGAATCACGACGTCGCTGCAGCTCATGGAGCTGTCCCGACCCAACCAGCCGCTACTCCGGCGGCTGCTGTTGGGGGCGCCGGGGACGTATCACCATTCCATCATCGTCAGCAACCTGGCAGAGCGAGCCGCCGACGAGATTGACGCCGACTGCCTGCTAGCCCGAGTCGGCGCCTATTACCATGACATTGGCAAGCTGCTCCACCCCTACTACTTTATCGAGAACCAGATCGAGCAGCCCAATATTCACCAGCAGCTCGCTCCGGACGTCAGCGCGCAGGTCATTGCCGCGCACGTCACGGACGGCCTCAAGATGGCCAAGCAGCATCACCTTCCCCGTCGCGTCTGTGACATCATCGCCCAGCACCATGGCACGCGACTCATTGGCTTCTTTTATCAGTTGGCGAAGCAGCAAGGCGGAGAGATTCCGCCCGAATCTCGTTTCCGCTATCCCGGCCCGCGACCAAACACGCGGGAAGCTGCCATCGTGATGTTGGCCGACGCGACCGAAGCGGCGGTGCGAGCCGCCAGCAAACGCTCCAGTGAGGACATAGCGGCGCTGTTGGACCGCGTCTTTGATGAGCGTATCCGGGAGGGTGAGCTGGACGACAGTGACCTCACGCTGCACGACCTGCGCATCATCAAGGACACGTTCATGATCGTCCTCGGCGGCATCTATCACACCCGTATCAGCTACCAGCAAGTGGCGGTCGTAAGTGATGCGGTCTAGGGCACGGAGGAGCCCGACGCTGAACCGTCGGGCTAACCGGACCAACCCTGCTGAAGCAGGCTGGGGACGCCGGCCGTCTGCGTACGTAGCCTTAGCCGCCTTCAGGCGGGTTCGTCCTGTTAGCCCGACGATTCAGCGTCGGGTGGGCCGGAGGACGCGGCGTGCCCGAGTGTCCGCCAACGGCCACAATGTCAACTGAATCCATCATCCACGTACTTTCCGGCGACTCCATCGACGCGGGCATCGCCACGACCGTCGAGCAGGCCGCGCGCGCCACCGTCTTGGCCGAGCGGCCTAGCACGGATGCGGAGCTGTCCATCGCCTTCGTCTCCCCCGACGAAATCCGCGATCTCAACCGGACCTATCGCGGCATCGACGAAGTGACGGACGTGCTGTCGTTCGGCGCGGCGGAAGGCCAGACGGTTGTAGTGCCGATGGAGGCAGACCCCTACCTCGGTGACGTCGCCATCTGTGTAGCACGGGCGCTTGACCAGGCGCGCGACTACGGCCACGACGCGGCGCGTGAGTTTGCCTTCCTCACAGTCCACGGCGTGCTCCATCTGCTCGGGCACGATCATCACCGGGAAGACGATCAGCGGCGGATGCGGGCCGCCGAAGAGCGGATTCTGGAACGACTCGGGCTGTCGCGTGGCGACGGCTGACGGCGATCGCTCCCAGGGGTATAATCGCCAGGGATCCAGTCACTATGATCGTCGCGAAAGGATCGTTGGATGGCTGATCTGCGCGCATTGACGCAGCAGGTTATGGAGAACGTCGAAAAGGTCATCATAGGTAAGCACGAGGTCGTCGAGCTGACCTTGACCGCGCTGCTCTGTCGAGGCCACACGCTCATCGAAGACGTGCCCGGCGTGGGCAAAACGATGCTGGCCAAGGCCTTCGCGCGCTCCATCGGCTGCACGTTCCGGCGCATTCAGTTCACCCCTGATCTCTTGCCGAGCGACGTGACCGGTGTCTCCGTGTACAACCAGAAGACACAAGAGTTCGAGTTTCGCCCAGGCCCGATCGTGGGCCAGGTGGTCCTCGCCGACGAGATCAATCGGGCAACGCCCAAAACCCAATCCGCATTGTTAGAGGCGATGGAAGAGGCCCAGATGACCGTGGAGGGGCACACCTTCCCGCTGCCTGTGCCGTTCATGGTGCTCGCCACCCAGAACCCGATCGAGTACGAGGGAACCTTCCCCTTGCCGGAGGCGCAGCTCGACCGGTTTCTGATGTGTGTACGCCTCGGCTATCCAAGTGTGCGCGACGAAATCGCCGTGCTGGAGCGTCAACAGATCGAGCATCCTATTGAGAGTCTGGAAGCTGTGATCGACGCCGACCAGCTCATCGCCTTGCAGGCGCAGGTACGCAAGGTCTACGTCGATCCGCTGGTGAAGCAGTATATCGTGGACCTCACCGGGGCGACGCGCATTCACGCCGACGTGTATCTCGGCGCCAGCCCGCGTGGCTCCCTGGCGATGTTCAAGACGAGCCAGGTTCGGGCGGCGCTGCAAGGGCGCGACTTTGTCATCCCAGACGACGTCAAGGCGCTGGCAGAGGTGACCCTGGCCCACCGGCTCATCATGAATCCAGCGGCGCGCATCCGCAATGTCAGTCCGCGCGATGTCGTGAAGGAGGTCGTGGGATCGATGGCGGTGCCCGGCGCGCGACCCGGTGAGCGCGTACGCTGAGCGGCCTTCGCGTCCTTGCCCATGCCAAGATCAATCTCTGCCTGGAAATTCTTGGCCGCCGTCCCGATGGCTATCACGAGCTGGTCTCGATCATTCAGGCAATCAGCCTCGCCGATGAGCTGACCTGTCGGCCGAGCGCGGGCCTTACCCTGGCGGCTGAGCCGGTGTTGCCGTTCACGGACAATCTGGCCTTGCGAGCTGCCAATCTCCTCCGCGCTCGCGCCGGTGTGTCCGCGGGCGCGGGCCTGCTCCTTCGCAAGCGCATCCCGATCGCCGCTGGTCTCGGTGGCGGCAGCGCCGACGCCGCCGCCGCCTTGTTGGGATTGCAGCACCTCTGGTCGGTCACGACGCTCGACCTGGCTCCGCTCGCTGCGGAGCTCGGCTCCGACGTGCCGTTCTTCCTCGGCGGTCCAACTGCGCTGGTCCAAGGGCGCGGCGAGCGGCTGGAACCGCTGCCATGCCAACCGCCGCGGCCCCTGATTCTCGTGCGGCCGCGGACGCCGCTATCGACGCGTGACGTGTTCAATGCTTTGCGTGCGGACGAATGGACGGATGGGAGCCGTAGCCATCACGTCGCCCGAGTCATGGCCGCGGGTGGGACGGTTCCCGAGGATCTCCTGACCAATGGACTGCTGACCGCGGCGGAGCGTTGCCTCCCGCTGCTGACCGCGTTGCGCCGATCGTTGGAAGCCATAGGGCTACGTCCGTTGCTTTCCGGCAGCGGTCCGACATTCTTCCTCCTGACGGGGGATGCCGAAGCATGGTCAGCAATATTGGAGGCAGTGGGGGACTTCGACGCGGACGTACTGCGCTGCAATACGCTTAATTCGGCCCCGCTGCAGTTGCACGCTGAAACGTGAACGGACATGCGCAGGCGTCAGTTTGAGCGCGAGGTGCGGTCCGCCTTGTGGGAAGTTCCCTCGGAGTGGGCCGGCTTGCTGGCGGAGGTGCCGATCCTCGTGGCGGACGAGCCTGATGCCGCCGACGCCGCGGACGGGGAGGTGTTCGGCCTCTTTGAGGGCGCATCACGAGCTGAGCGCAACGCGGGGTTCGGCCTCGATCCACCACGGATCACTATTTACCGGGGACCGCTGGAACGCGCATTTCCGACGCGGTCACGGCTGCGCCGGGAGATTCGGCGCACGGTGATCCACGAGATCGCCCATTACATTGGCGCAGAAGAGGCGGACATGACCCGATTTGGCCTGGATTAGGCCGGCGCATCCGGCAGCATTGAGCAGTGCATCGGTCGAATCGCTGTCGGCACAACAGCGCCGGAAGTCTCGCCGCCCGCCGCTCCCTAGGACTTAAGGGCTACCCCCGGACGGCACTCATCGACCGGTTGACTAGTATGAGTTGGCACAGTCTGGTGCTGGTCGGTGGGGATGCCGGCTGGGAGGATGAGGAGGAGGTACCTGGAGGGTGCGTCGAATCTTTGCGGCGGTAGCGCTGGCGTTCATATTGATCACGATGTTGACGCCGAGCAAGCCCGCCGAGGCCGCCTGGAACGCCTTTCCCTATGGTCAGTGTACGTGGTGGGCAGCTCACGAGCGGCCGGACCTCGCGGGCAGCGTGTGGGGCAATGCCTGGCACTGGGTCTATGAGGCGCGCTGGAGCGGCTGGAATGAGGGATACTATCCGCACTACGGCGCCATCGCCGTTTTCCAGCCCGGCGCCGACGGCGCGGGATGGTATGGCCACGTCGCATACGTCACTTCTGTTGGCAGTAACGGTTGGTTCCAGGTCAGCGAGATGAACTTCCCGTGGTGGGGCTCCGTCAGTTATCGGTGGGTCCACGATGGTTGGGGCGTTACCTTTATCTACTGACGGGGAGACCCCGGCGACCACTCGAGCGGGTGGCGCCGGTGAGGCAGTGCGTCATTGAGTGGCATTGAGCGCATCGCACATGTGCAACTCGCCATGCCTCGAGGCGAGGAAGCGCTGGCCCGCCAGTTCTATGGTCAACTGCTGGGTCTGGAGGAAGTTCCCAAACCGCCAGTGCTGGCCGCTCGAGGCGGCTGCTGGTTTCGCTTGGGCGCCGGCCAGCAGTTGCATCTGGGAGTGGAAGAGCCGTTTCAGCCGGCGCTAAAAGCTCACCCGTGTCTGCTCGTGACGGACGTGGCGGCTTTTCAGGCTAATCTGGAGGCTCACGGGGTCAGCACGACCAGCGACGAGCTACGACCAGGCGTGGTGCGGTTCTATTGCGCGGACCCGTTCGGCAACCGGCTGGAGTTCGCGGACGGCGAGGCCGGGTGACCCCGGCAAACACCAATACGGTTCACATAGGGCGAGCGAAGACCGTTACTGATTTGCCGGGGCGGCGGACTGCGGTCCGCCGCCCCGGGCATCCCTGGCCCAACTTGCTTTCCCTTAACCGAACCGCATTGCTCCTAACCCTTCCCGCTGCTGGGAGGACTAACCGTGTCCGCTTGCTATCATATCCGCCAGACCCTTCCGGATGGCTGACCACAAGATAAGGAGGATCGTCGCATGGCCATTTTTTGCACGGCATGTGGGACGCAACACCCGGATGCGGCGAGATTCTGCATGCAGTGTGGCCAACCAATGCGACCGGGCGTATCTGCTATTCGCCCGAACAGTGAGATCTCGGCCATTCGCCCACACCCCGGAGCGCCGGCCGTTCGGCCCCAACGGGCGGCACGCTTCGAGTACCAGAACCTGGTCGTTTCGTTCCCTGAGATCGAGGACTACGCGCCGAACCTCTTGCCATTGGCCGATGCCGCCGTGTTATCGGCCCTACATCGGGCTGGGGCGGAAGGCTGGCAGGCGGATGGTCGAGGGTTGACGCGGATGGGTCTGGATGCGACCAGGATGCCCCACCGCGCCCGTCTCCCGATGCACCGACCAATCCCCCCCGCAAACCCGAAGCGGGCCATCCTGGGTGAGCCCGGAGCCGCCGAATGGCCCTGAGGGGCCGGGCGTGCGTCGCGTGGTTGGCGAGGTGGGCTGGTGGGGGAATGGCCCCCACCAGCCCACCGCGCAAATAATGTGCGGCGCCAAACCTAGCGGTCGGCCCTCACCGCTCCGTGGGGAAGCCGCGCGCGATCCAGGCGTTGGTGCCGCCTTCGATGTTGCGCACGTCCTTCGCGCCGGCCGCGGCGGCCATTTCGGCAGCAACTGCCGAGCGTTGTCCCACGGCGCAGATGAATAGCACCGGGCCGCTGGGCGGTAGATGCTGCTTGGGCGAGCGTAGGAAGGAGTTGAGCGGCACGAGCTTGGCGCCCGGCACGTGACCGGCTTGATACTCGTGCGGCTCGCGGACATCGATCACGGGCACGCCGGCGTCGACTTGCTTCTTCGCCTCGTCCACGCTGAGGCGCTGAAACGGCTCCGATGGCTCTACGCTCATGATGTTGTTCTGCCCTTCTCTGGCTTAGACTAGCTCGAGCGCAACGTCCTCGGAGTGGTCCGGGAACAGGCGGAACGCCCGCAAGTCAGGTTGATTGACATGCTCCAAGGAGCAGATGAGGTACACGGCGCCGGGCCACCACGGCCGGCCCTCCTCGTCGTGGGCGTTGCGCCGGTCCGTCTCCGACGGATACGCCCGCGTATGGGGGTGGGAGTGGTAGATGGCTACCAGCTCCCCCCCCGTTTCGTCGATCCGCCGCATAACACCGAATAGCCCCTGGGGGTCCATGACGTAGCGGATGCGCGGCTGCGGGTCGATGTTTTTGACCTTGATCAGCTCGGCAATCTCCTCGCCCTTACCGAGCAGGACGCCGCAGATTTCGGCGTCCTGCTCGCGGCCCTCGTGGGCGTGGGCGATGATCTCGTCGGCAAAGGATCGCCGCAAGCGCATCAGGCGACACCCACCGGCACTTCCGCGTGCGGAGCGCCGCAGAACTGCACGTAGTCGATCGGCTCGAAGATCGATGGGTGGTCGCCGCACACTGGGCAGTTGGGATCCCGCGGTGTGCGCATCGTGCGGAACTCCATGGTCAAGGCGTCGACCACCAGCAGCTTGCCGGCGAGCGACTCGCCGATGCCCAGGATGAGCTTGACAGCCTCGATAGCCTGGATGGAGCCGACGACGCCGGTCATCATGCCCAGCACGCCGGCCTCGGCGCAGCTCGGCACTTCGCCCGGCGGCGGGGGCGTCGGGAACAGGCAGCGGTAGCAGCCCTGCCCAGGGACAAACACGGTGGCCTGGCCGTCGAAGCGCAAGATGCTGCCGTCCACCAGCGGCTTGCCCGCCCAATAAGCAACGTCGCTCAGCAGGTAACGCGTGGCGAAGTTGTCGCAGCCGTTGACGATGAGATCGTACTGATCGATGATCTCGCGCGCGTTGCTGGAGTCCAGCGCGATCTGGTGCGGCACGACGTTGACGTGCGGGTTGACGTCGTAGAGCGCATCCTTGGCGGAGAGCACCTTTGGTCGCCCAACATCGTGCGTGTGGTGCAAGATCTGCCGTTGCAGGTTGGACAGGTCGACCTCATCGAAGTCGACGATGCCGAGCGTGCCGACGCCGGCAGCCGCCAGGTAGAGGGCCGAAGGGCAACCGAGGCCCCCGGCGCCGATGACCAGCACGCGCGACTGCTTGAACTTGCGCTGGCCGACACTCCCTACCTCCGGCATGAGCAGGTGGCGGCTGTAGCGCACCACCTCTTCTTCGGAAAAGCCACTACCGCCAGCCATCGCCGGCATGATGCCCACCTCACTACCTTCGTTGAGCGCCGCGTCCAAGCCACCTTTGGCGCGGACGTCCTCGCCGTTGACATACACATTGACAAACCGGCGGATGGTGCCGTCCGGGTTGCGCAGACGCCCTCCCACGCCGGGATACCGGCGCTCCAGGTCGTCCAGCACCTCGCGCAGGGTGCTCCCCTGCGCCTCGACACGTGCCTGGTTCTGCGTGAGCGCGCGGAGCGCGCTCGGCACTATCACAGCAATTGTCACTTGATCACTCTTCCTGTCGTGTTCAAATTGACCAGTCATCGAACTTCCAGAGACTGGTCGATAAATACTTGTCGCCTCCATCAGGGAACACCACCACCACGACGCCTTCGTCGAGCGACTCGGCGAGGCGGAGCGCGCCGACCATGGCCGCTCCGGATGATTGGCCGGCAAAGATGCCTTCCTCGCTCGCCATTCTACGGGCCATGTCGAATGACTCTTCGGTGTTCACCAGCAGCTTTCGTTCGAGTTGGGACGGATCGTAGATTCGCGGCACGATCGAGCTCTCCATGTGCTTGAGTCCCTCGAGACCGTGCAACGCATTGTCCGGTTGCACGCCGACGACCGCGATGGCCGGGTTTCGCTCTCGCAGGTACCTCCCAGCGCCCATCGCCGTGCCACTGGTTCCTAGGCCCGCCACAAAGTGCGTGACCTGGCCGCTTGTTTGTCGCCACACCTCCGGTCCGGTGGTCTTGTAATGCGCCTGCCAGTTGGAAGGGTTGGAATATTGATCGGCATAGTAGTATCGCTCAGGTTGCTCCTCGACCAGTTTGCGGACCAGCCGGATGGCGCCATCCGAGCCTTCGTAGGGATCCGAATAGGTGATCTTGGCCCCATAGGCGTTTGCAATGAGCTTGCGCTCCTCGCTGACGCTCGAAGGCATGACTAACTCCACTGGGAAGCCGCGAGCGGCCCCGACCATCGCGTAGGCGATGCCGGTATTCCCTGAGGATGAGTCGATCAGCGTCTTCCCCCCACCCAGGTCGCCACGGAGCTCGGCATCGAGGACGATCTGCAACGCCGCGCGATCCTTGACGGAGCCGCCCGGATTGAACCACTCCGCCTTGATGAGCACACGGACATCCGGATTCCCAGATATGACCCGCCGTGGCGCGATCAGCGGTGTATTGCCGACGCGCTCGAGAATCCACTGACCGAGAGCCGGAGCCTCAGCGGCCGCGCTGGCAAGGCGCCGCAGCGTGGCAGACAATGTGCGAGCCTCCGAACGTGTACCCAGTGCTTACTATTGTAAAGTGCGGGAGGCAACTTCGTCAACTACCCCCTGGGGGTAGGAAAATGGCTAGGATGCCACCATGTGCAGGCGCGACCCGCCGGCATCCTTCACCACCTCGACGCGGGTGGGGAACCATTCCTTCATCTCGTCCAGATGAGTGATGACGATGATGCAAGCGAAGTCGGCGGCCACGGAGCCGAGCGCCGCCTTGAGTCGCTCCCTGCCGGCGTCGTCCTGGCTGCCGAAGCCCTCGTCGATCACCAGGGTTTGGAGGCGGGTGCCGGCTCGATGCGCCAGCAGCCTGGAGAGGGCGACACGCAAGGCGAAGTTGACGCGAAAGGCCTCGCCGCCGCTGTAGAGCTCGTAGTTGCGCGTGCCCAGCTCATCGCTGATCTTGATGTCCAGGGTTTCCACAATCGTCTGGCGCTGCGTCTGGCGCTGCGTTTCCAGCGACACATTGAGCCGGCCATCCGTCATGTCCTGCAGCAGACGATTGGCCTCCTCCTCGATCATCGGTATAGCTTCGTCGATCAACATGGCCTGGACGCCGTTGCGACCGAAGCTGTCGGTCAGGTCGGCATAGAGGCCCTGCGCTTCCTGCCCCTCCTTCAGCGCCTTCAGACAGTCGGAGCGAAGCTGCTCTTTCCGGCGCAACTGCTCGACTTCCGCCGCCGCCGAGGCAAACACTCCGGCCGCGACGATCTGCTCCTGTCGCAGCGCGGCAACGATGCGCTCTTGCTGTGCGAGCTCCTGTTCTACCCCGTCGCTCCCCGCCAGCAGCTTCTCCGCTTGCTCCAGCTTGGCCTGCGTCGCTGCCTGCTGCTGCTCCCAGGTGTGCAGTCCGCGTTGGAGATGTTGCAGGCTCTCTTCAGCCGTGGTCTGGACACTGATAGCTTGATCAAGCGCTCGCCGGCGCGCTTCTGACGTCGCCAGTTCAATTGCCGCCCGATTGGCAGCGCTGTGCAGCGCCTCATCGTAGCCGACGCGATCGATCTCCTCGCGGACACCTGATTGTTCGTGGCAGAGAGCTGCCGCGAACGCTCCAGAGCCAATCCGAGCCTCCACCGCTCGCAGCGCTTGCTCCCAGTTCAGCAATTCGAGCTGGGCGCAGGCCGCCGCTCGCATCTTCTCCTTGAGGGTCGCCTCCTGCTGCTGGAGGACGCCCAGTTGCTTGATCTGCCGGTCGATGTCGGCTGCCTCCCGGCCGAGCTTCTTCAGCTCGCCGTCGGCGCGCGCCATCTCATTCACGTTGGCCTGACTTTGCGCCTTGCAGCAGTCTGCCTCCGCTCGCATCGCTTGTTGCAGTTGCTCACGCTGCCCATCGGCCAGCGGCTGTTCGCAGGTTGGGCAGATGGCCCCGGCGGTGGTCAGCGCCTGGTAGCGCGTGCGGAGCTGGACAATGCGTTGTTCGAGGTTCCCGTTGTTGGCACGCAGCGTAGCGACGCACTCGCGCAGCTCGACCTGGCATTGGACCAGCGCCGACCGGCGTTCTGGGGCGGACTCTAGAACGCCAACCTGAGCGAGCAACACGTCGAGGGCTCGTTCGGCTTCGGCGCCTTTGGCGCTCTCCGCAACGCAGCTCTCCAGCTTGCCGCGGAGCGTCGCGGCCTCCTGTCGGAGCGTCGCCTCGGCGCGCTCGATGGCATGGGTCAGCTCCTGCTGTCGCTGGCGCAGCGGTTGCAAGCGCACGAGGCGAGCGGCATGGTCCGCCACGATGGCGCGCTGTTCCTGCCAGCGCTGATACTCCAGCTCGATGTCGGCACGATCGGCCAGTATCTGCGCGGCCTGAGCAAGCCGGTCCTTCTGCACCGCGATGTTGTCCTGATGGTCACGCACCGTCGCGGCGATGTGCGACTGCTCACCGCGGAGCTGCTCACGCTCTGCGCGCAAATGCCTCAATTGCTGGCAACGCGCGGTGAGCTGGTCCAGCAGCTTCTGCGCCGGAGGCACCGCGCTATCCGCTTCGGCCTGGCGTTGCCGGGCTGCAGTCAGCGCCGTCAGGGCGGCGGGCAGCGCCAGCAAGGCCCGATCCAGGTCGACCAGCTCGCGCTGCGTCGTGGCCACCGTCGTCGCCCACTCCTGGCGACCGTCTTTGGCGCGCAGGCTCAGCCGCTCGTAGGCGTCCAGATTCAAGATGTCCGCCAGCACCTGCTTGCGCTCCGCCGGTGGCTTGACCGTGAACTCGTCGGCGCGCCCCTGCAGCAGGAACGCGGAGTTGATGAAGGTTCGATAGTTCATCCCCAGGAGCCGCGTGAGCTGCTCCTCCGTCTCGCGCACGCTGCCGCCGCTGAGGATGCGCCAAGCTCCGTCGGTCTCGGCGATGAACAGCTCAAGGTAGGTGAGCCGCGTCTTGCCTTTGGAGGTGCGCACGCGCGAGACGCGATAGCGCTGGCCATTGAGCTCCAGGTCGAACACCACCTGCATCTCGACAGCGCCGTGGTGAACCAGCTCGTCGTCGGAGCTGGCGCGCGCCTTGCCGAAGAGGGCCCAGGTCATGGCATCGAGCAGCGCCGACTTGCCGTGGCCGTTCTCCCCGGAGAGGCACAGCACGTGCTGACCCTGAAACTCGAGCGTCTGTCCGGCCGCGCCGTAGGAGAGGAAGTTGCGCAATGTCAGGCTCAACGGGATCACGCTGTCGCCTCCTCGGCGAGCAGCGCCTGTGTCGCTTCCAGCAACTGCCGGCGTCGCGCCTCCGGGACCCGCTTCTTGACCCAGTAGTGGGCCATCACTTCAGCGACCGACGTGTCCTGGCTCCACTGCACGGCGTCGCGAGCGCGCGCTTCGGTGGTGGTCACCCGCTGTAGCCCGGCGAAGTAATGGGCGCGGCGGGCCGCGGTCACCACGTCAGGCAGCCGCAGCTTCTGGAGCTGCTGGGCGGCGCCGCTCACCCGTATTCGCACGACCGCCTGCTCGATCGGTTGTGCCGACAGGGCATTCAGCACCTGCTCGGTCGGCTCGTCGTCATCCAGCGTGACGTCTACCGTCACAAAGGGACGTGCCCGCCACGGACAGAAGGTGGGCCGGGCGCGCCCGCGCTCGATCTCCACGAGGACAAAGCCCTTCTCCTCCTTCTCCTCACCGAAGTCGATCCGCTCCAGGCTACCGGCGTAGACCAGCGGGCGCAAGCTGCCCAGCCGCTGATGGCGGTGGATGTGGCCGAGCGCGACGTAGTCGAATCGCGGATCGTCAAGGGCGGATGGCGTCAGCACCATATCTCGTCCGAGCAGCAGGTTGCGCTCCGAGCCAAAGCGGGCGCCCTGGAGCGAGGCATGCACGAGCGCGACGGCAGGGATGTCCGGATCGAGCTGGCTGGCCTGATCGGCGAGCCACCACTCGATGGTGCCGGTCAGGTCTTGCTCGATGGCCTCGGTCGACTTGCTGCGCACCTCCTCGGCGTCGACGAAGCGTCCACGCTGGGTCCAGGGCAGGCCGACAATTTGCAGCGGGCCGGACTTGGTGTCCAGCGTGAATCGCTCCGGCTCAGTGATCACCCGAACCCGTTCCAGGGCCAGCGCGTCGTAGATGTCCAGGGAGGTCGCGCGACCGTGAGCGTTCGGTAGATCGTGGTTGCCGGTGAGCAACACGGTGGGGATGCCGGCACGAATCAGGCGGGCCAGCCGTCTAGCAAACTCCCGCTGGTGGGTGACATTCGGGTCCCGCGTGCGGTAGGCGTCACCGGCAAAGAGTACGGCGTCGACGTCCTCCTGAATCGCCCGCTCGACGACGGCGTCGAGCGCGGCCAGGAAGTCCATCACTCGCGTGCTGAGCCCGGTGCTGGGGTCGAGGCGGCCGTAGTTCTCGATGCCGAGGTGCAGGTCGGCAAAATGCAAGATGCGGATCACCGGCGGGCGAACCGGCTCATCTTGCGCTGCATCTCCTCCCGCATGGCCTCATCCGACTCGTAGCCGCGGACCGCGGCATAGAAGGCATCGTCGTAGGGGCGCGTGCGGATCACCACCGGCATCGGCAGGGCGTGGCCGACCAGCATGGCCTGGCCGCGGGTTTCCAGCGTGGCCAGGATCGAGCGCAGCCGGGTGGCGCCGCTGACGCCGCTCAAGATGGAGTCGACATCCTTCTCATCATCGAGCAAGCAGACCATCCGCGTACCGACCTGGGACAGCACCTCCGAGTCGATGGCCGACGGCCGTTGATCAACCACGAGCAGCGTCACGTTGTACTTGCGCATCTCCCGCGCCAGCGTCCCGAAGGTCGTGTCGCGCGCCACGGCTGGGTCGAGGAATTTGTGGGCCTCCTCAATGGTGATCATGAGCGGGCGAGGCGCATCGGCCGCTTGTTGGGTCGCCAGGTACCGCTCCGTTTGCTCGACATAACGCGCCCGTATCGATCGCGTCAGGATGTTGGCCACCAGCAGGTAGGACAGCATGTCCGAGTGCGCCCCGAACTCCAGGACGATGTGCTTCTTGGCCACGATGGCGTTGAGAATCTGCTTGACCACGCTCTGCGATTGCGCCGGCGACTCGTCGCTGAGGCTCTCCCAGGTGCCGTCGGCCGCGCCGCGCTCCTCCCAGTCGATATAGGACTTCCGTTTCAATTGTAACAGCTTGCGGTAGAGCGCCTGCAAGGAGCCGGCGTGCGCGCCCAGCTCCTTGGCCGTGTCTTCCAGGTCGGCCGGCTCCAGGTCCAGCAGCCGCTTGAGCCAGTGCTGCTTGAAGCGTCGCTGCAGCAGGTGGGCCGTCTCAGACACCGTCGGCGGCAGGTTGAGCTCGTGCGCCAAAAGGAGAATGTCCTCGGACGTAATCTCCGAGGAGGAGATGCGCACCTCCGCGTCGTAGGAGGCGCCGCGGGCCAGCGTGGATTTGGGATCGAGCGTGTAGATCAGCACTTTGGAGCCGGGGAAGAGCTGCTTCAGTCCGCGCACGGTGCCTCCGGCAGCCGTCTCCGACCGACCCTGCCAGCCATACTCGCTGTGCATATCGAAGATCAGGTTGGAGCAGACATCCTTCTTGATCAAGCCGGCGAGGATGAGGCGCGTCAGGAAGCTCTTGCCCGTCCCCGACTTGCCGAAGATGCCGTTGGAGCGTTCCACGAAGCGCTTCAGGTCCAGGCACAACGGCACATCGTTGTCGAGGGGCATGCCGATGGCAAAGTGATCGGGATGCTCCGCGTCTTCGGAGCCGAACACGACGCTGAAATCACCGTCGGTGGCGTCCAGCACCGGCGAGAAGTGACCGGGAATGGAGCGGACCGGCTGAGGCCCAGCGACGTCCTCCTGCGAGCCCTTCGCCAGCATCAGCATCGGCGACACCAGTACGGTGCTATACGTGGCGGTTCCCGCCAGCACCTGGCGAACGAAGGCGTCGTTGGGCGGATCGGCGATGACTTGTCCGTCGGTTGTGTGAAGCTGCACGTCGGTAATGAGCGAAAAGTAGCGGTGCTGCTGGCCGTCAACCACGACAAACTTGCCCACCCGCATCTGTTCCACCTGATCCGGGCAAGCCAGCTTGGCGGTGAGCCCAGCGGTGAGCGATCCTTCGACGACCACACCGACGCGGCTGCCGGTTTGCGCGAGCGGCTCAATTGCCATGGGTGTTGCCGATGCAAGGTCGCGGGTGTAGGGAGGGGGTGCCATGAAGTATGGCATCGACCTGGCGGGGTTCGGCG
>CALBSQ010000132.1 GCA_937967325.1 uncultured Chloroflexota bacterium | reverse complement strand
TGTGTATAAGAGACAGCCTTCCAGCCGGGTACCCCGCCGCAGGCTTGGGTGACCCACGCCAGTGGGTGGCGGCGAGGGGAGAGTCCCACTGCGGCCTTCTCCCCCTCTCCCGTCCCACCCTGTAGGCCGGTGCCTCCGTCGCCGGCTTTGGGGTTGGGGGGTGAGGGGGAATCCTCCAGAACGTATTCGTGCTCATTGGAAAACGGCTCACTGATGAACCGACAGGCATCCCTGAGCCAGTTTCCGTCGACACTCAGCCAGAAGCCGTCGAGTAGCTTGACCGGATGTGCCCAGATACCACCCATCTCACCGGCAATGTGCCGCCCGATGTCGGGAAACCCGCCGTGTTGAGCGCCGATGAGGTAGGCGCGATCCCCCGCCGTGATGAACGGATCAGACAGGCCATCCGTCTTGGTGAGTCGAAGCGTTTCGGAGCCTGACACGGCGATTGTCCTCTCCCGTCAGGAGATCACCCAGACCCTATCATGGCACATGTCGCGGCCCTGCGCATAGCCAGAGTGTGCCGCCATTACTCCAGTTTCCGCCAAATCAGGGCCACGGACGCGATCTAGATGAGCGTGGCTTGCCTGTCCATTGACACCGGAGCAACTCCCTCTTACAATGGAAGAACCGAAACGTTTCGGTATCTCTGGCACGGAAGTTGCAGGTCCTGATCCGGCAGGTCGCGGGTGTGCTGCAATGGTGACCATTAAGGATGTTGCTCGAGAAGCAGGCCTCTCGGTGACCACGGTCTCGAGAGCGCTCAACGGCCATGACGACGTGGCCGAGAGTACCAAGGTTCGCATCCGGGAGGTAGCGCGCGCGCTGGACTACCACCCCAATGCGGTGGCTCGCAGCTTGCAGAACAGCCGCGCCAGCGCCCTGGGGCTGGTCATCCCATCGACCCTTCATCGGACGTACGACCCGTTTTGGCTCGAGTTCATCGGCGGGATGGCTGCCGTATGCGCTCGCAACGGCCTGGATCTATCGCTCTCGGCTGCCAGCGTTCAGGAAGAGGTGACACAGACCTTTCAGCGCTGGGTGCGGAGTCGCCGTGTCGATGGGCTGGTGGTGTGTGACGTGCGCACCGAGGACTCGCGCCTGGCCTATCTGGCGAAGCACCGCGTGCCTTTTGTCGCATTCGGACGCACCATTGCGGAGCAGAATTATCCATACGTCGACATCGACGGCGCGGCCGGGGTTACCCAGGCAGTCGAGCATCTCACGCAGCTGGGACATGAGCGGATCGCGTATTTGGGTCTTGATCCCGACTTCGGATTTTCCCACTTCCGTCTCACCGGGTACCGGGAGGGGCTCGCCCGCGCCGGCCTGCGCTACGATCCCGATCTGGTGCATGAAGGGTTGACGGAAGCGTCGGCCACTACCGCCGCAGCCAGGGTGATGGCCCTGGCGAAGCCGCCGACTGCCGTGTTTGCCGCGGCCGACTTTCTGGCACTTGCCGTCCTGAGAATCGCTCGGGGACTCGGACTGACGGTGCCGGGCGATCTCTCGCTGGTGGTCTTCGACGACAGTCTCCCGGTCCAGCATGCGGAGCCGCCCCTCACGGCAGTCAGCCAGCCCAACAAGCGCCTGGGTGAGGAAGCGGCAGAGCTCCTGATCGATCGAATAGCCCATCCCGATCACCGGCTGACGCAGCGGTTGATCGTTCCCAGCCTGATCACGCGTCGTTCCACCGCGCCGCCTCCCGGCAGCGCAGAGGTGATTCTCGCGATGCAGTACAGAGCCTCCGGGAGTGATTGAGCATTGAAGATCGACGGGAGAAAGGAGGTGAAGCGAGCGAGTACATGACCTAATCCACGACCTGTTCAGCGTGGGCAGCGTACCCACCTCGGATACAGAGCTGCCCGTTGTAGGGGCGGGCCACCGTGGTCGCCGTAGGGGCGACCCCCCGTGGCCGCCCGGAGTTGACGAGGAGGAACGGATGCGAAAGCTACACATCCTGGCCAATATCGCCATCGGCGCGGTCTTGGTCTTGTCCATGACGCTCATCAGCGGAGCGCGCGCCACGGCGGCGCCATCACGGGCGACCACGACGATCAGCTTCGTTAGCTGGTCGAGCACGCCGGTCGAGCTAGCTGCCGTCAAGCAGCTCATCACCAACTTCGAGAGCAAATACAAGAGCATCAAGATCAGCTACACAGATGTCGCCAACAACTACCAGACGGTGATGAAAGCGCGTATGGTGGCGGGCACGGCGCCCGACGTGTTCTGGATGAACTCCGACTACAACCAGGACTTCATTCGGACCAATCAGCTCAGGAACCTCGACTTCCTCAAGAGCGACAAGACGTACGGCCTGAACCAGTTCTACAAGTCGCTATTGAGTGGCTACGAGTACAAGGGCCACATCTACGGCATCCCGAAGGACTACTCGACGCTGGCGATCTTTTACAACAAGAGCATGTTCAAGGCCGCCGGCATCTCGAAGCCGCCGACCACCTGGTCACAGTTCCAGACCGATGCCGCCAAGCTGACGGACAAGTCGAAGAAGGTGTACGGCGCCGTCATATCGGCGGACAACGCCCGCTGGTTGCCCTTCGTCTTCGCGGCCGGTGGGTCGTATCTCAACAAGAGCCTGACCAAGGTGACGATCAATAGCGCTGCGGCGAAGCAAGCGCTCGACTGGTATGCCGGTCTGGTGCAGAAGGGCTACGCGGCATTACCGTCCACCGTGGGCGCAGGCTGGAACGGTGAGGCCTTCGGTCGGGAGAATGCGGCCATGGTCTTCGAGGGGAACTGGCTGACCGGCGTGATGCAGTCCACCTATCCCTCCGTCAGCTATGGCACTGCACCGCTTCCCACGGGTCCCAAGGGCGCGGGCAACTACGCCTTCTCCTCGGCATGGGTCATTTCGGCCAAGACGAAGCACTTGAAGGAGTCAACCCAGTTCCTCAAGTACGTCACCGGGAAGGCGGGCATGGCAGTCTGGTCGAAGCTCAGCGGCTACATCGGCTCTCGCAAGGACGTCAAGCCGCTGCCCGGCACCAAGGTCTTCGTGGATCAGGTCAAGCACTCCCAGACCTACTTCTTCCCGCCGGGATTCACCAACGCGCTCTCGGCGATCAACACCGACATCCAGAAGGTCATGGAAGGCAAGGAGACCTCCGCGCAGGCCATCTCTGACATGGCGACTCAGGCGAATGTTGCGCTGAACGCGCCGTAGACGCCCAGTTTCGCACGGGCCGGAGGGAGTTCCCTCCGGCCCGTGTCATTCCTGTGAGGGCGGACGAGGACGTCCGCCCCTACAGATAGGAGGAGAACATGGCTTACGGCGGCGGTCCCACCCAGATCCAGCCCGCAGCTATCCCCTTCGCCACTCGGCTTCGAGCCCGCTTTCGGCCGAGAGCCATCTACAAGCGGGAAGAGATGCTCATGGGGTACCTCTTCATCCTGGTCCCCTTGGTCATCTTCTTCACGTTCAACTTCGGCGGAATGATCTTCGATTTCTGGATCAGCTTCCACCGCTGGGCGATCCTGGACACGCCCGTTTTCAATGGATCGCGAAACTACAACTACCTCTTCAACGTGGACCCGGTATGGTGGACCGCCGTCAAGAACACCATCAAGTACGCGCTCCTCGTGGTCCCGATCCAGACGGCCGTTGCCTTCACCCTGGCGCTGATCGTCAACCAGAACATCAAGGGAAAGAAGTTCTTCCGCACGACCTTCTACTTCCCATCGGTGACATCCTCGGTCGCCATCTCTCTCCTGTTCCTGTACCTGTTCAACAACTTCGGTCTGGTCAACTACGCGCTGGGCAAGGTCCAGATCGGCGGGCCCAACTGGCTGGGCGACCCGGCAACTGCGCTGTACTCGATCATGGGGCTAAATATCTGGACCACCACCGGAACGCTCATGATCATCTTCCTGGCGGCGCTCCAGGACGTCCCGCGCGAGGTGCTGGAGGCGGCCGCCATTGACGGTGCGACCGGATCAAGGGCAGTCATCAGCATTGTTCTGCCGCTCATCCGGCCGGCGCTCTTCTTTGTGATCGCCAATGGCCTCATAGGATGCCTTCAGATTTTCGATCAAGCATTCGTCTTGTCGCAGGGCAGTGGTGGACCGGAGAACGCCACGATGACGGCCGTGCTGTACATCTACAACACCGCCTTCCAGAGCAGCCTGTACGGCGTGGCTGCGGCGGCGTCTTTCGTACTCTTCGCGTTCATCTTCGTGGCCACACTGGTGGTGCGGCAGCTGTTGGGAGAGGAGGCTAGCTAGATGGCTTACTCAGTTGGCGTTCAAAGACAGCGAGGCCCATGGGAGGCAAGCAGACGCTCCCTGTTCTACCTGGTCCTGATCCTGTACTCGATCATCACGGCGATTCCCTTCGTCTGGGGAATCCTGACATCCTTCAAGACGCTGCCGGAGTCTGCCCGCGCTACACCAACCGGTGTACCGTTGCACTGGACGGCAGCCGCCTGGACGGGTGCGAACGGCGTTCTGTCGGCCGGCTTTCCGCGCTTTTTCCTGAACAGCATCATCGTCGCGGGGGTCGTGACTATTGGGAACCTGTTCTTCGACTCACTGGCCGGCTATGCGTTTGCCCGCCTGCGCTTCCCATTTCGAAACGCGCTCTTCTTTCTGGTGCTGGGAACCCTGATGGTGCCTGTGGCCATGACGCTCATTCCTGTGTTCGTTATCCTGGTCAAGATGCCGGGTGGCTCCTGGATCAACACCTATCAGGGTCTGACGATACCGTTCATGGTCTCGGCCTTCGGTATCTTCCTCATGCGCCAGTTCTTCATGACGCTACCGATCGAACTGGAGGAGGCCGCTCGGGTGGATGGGCTATCTCGCTTCGGCATCTACTGGCGCATCGCCCTGCCCCTGGCGAAACCGGCTCTGGCCACGCTGGCAGTCCTCACCTTCCAGGGGAATTGGGACAGCTTCCTGATGCCCAGCTTCATCGCAAGCACCGACAATATGTACAC